>DATJBA010000308.1:0-64879 GCA_035515675.1 Mycobacterium sp. | reverse complement strand
CTGGGACCGCGCCGCGGGCTGACCGGGCAGCCTTTGCCGCCGGTGTTGGCGGCCACCGCCGCAGGGCAGCGCCAGGGCAAGCTGGGGGCCGGGCAGGTGGCGGTGATCCGCCGCTTCTACCACCAGCTGCCCGGCTGGGTGGATGACGCGACCCGCGAGCGCGCCGAAGCCCAGTTGGCGCGGCTGGGGTCGCAGTTTGGGCCCGACCAGTTGGCCGGGCTGGCCGATCGGCTGGCCGATTGCCTCAACCCTGATGGCACCTACAGCGACGAGGACCGGGCCCGCCGGCGCGGCCTGACGCTGGGCAAGCAACAAGGCGATGGCATGTCGGCATTGCGCGGCTGGCTGACACCTGAAGCCCGCGCCACGCTTGAGGCGGTGTGGGCCAAGCTGGCCGCCCCCGGCATGTGCAACCCCACCGACGAGACTCCGCGTGTGGACGGCCCACCCACCCAAGAGGCCATCGAGGGTGACACTCGCAGCACCGCCCAACGCAACCACGACGGACTGCTTGCGGCGCTTAGAGCAATGCTGGCCAGCGGAGAACTGGGACAGCACAATGGGCTGCCGGCCTCGATCATCGTGTCCACCAGCCTGGCCGAGCTGGAAGCCGCCGCCGGCAAAGGACTGACCGGTGGGGGCAGCATCCTGCCGATGAGTGATGTGATTCGGCTTTCCCGGCATGCCCGCCACTATTTGGCCATCTTCGACAAGGGCAAGGCCCTGGCGCTCTATCACGCCAAACGACTGGCCTCGCCCGGACAGCGGATCGTCTTATACGCCAAGGATCGTGGGTGTTCGGCACCGGGATGCACCGTCCCCGGCTACTACTCCGAGGTCCACCATGTCACCGACTATGCGAAGTGCCGCGCCACCGACGTCAACAACCTGACCTTTGGCTGCGGCTCCCAACATCGCATCCTGCAACCCGGCGGCTGGACCACCCGCAAAAACACCCACGGCGACACCGAATGGATCCCACCAGCCCACCTGGATCGCGGCCAACCGAGAACCAACAGCTACTGGCACCCCGAAAAACTCCTCCACGACGAAGACGACGACGAGTGGTAGGCATGCGGCCTGCCTAACTGCCGGCGTAGAACGTTACCGACCGCGAGCAGCGCAGCGGCGACGTTCCCGTGAGGTGCTTGTCGACACGGCCCATCAGCCCTTTTAAGCCTCGCGCCGGGCCGCTGACCAAGACCGCAGCGGACGTAACAACGCATTCTTCTTGTAGTAATGCTCTGCCATTCGCCGCATGATGTTGTCGAGCACGGTGACCGCGTCGTTGAGATACGGGCCCTTGTTCAGCATCACGCACTCGGCCCGCTCGCTCATCGCCGCATCGCTGATCTCGGCGCGGGACGGAACCCCGGTCTTGGCGAGCTGCTCGAGCACCTGCGTCGCCCAGATCACCGGTAGGTGCGCGGCCTCACACAGCCACAGAATCTCCTCCTGCAACTCGGCCATCCGCTCATAACCACACTCGACCGCCAGATCACCCCGAGCAATCATCACCCCGACCTTGCGCCGACGCATCGCGGTAAGCAGCAGTTGCGGCAGGTTTTCGAAGGCCCGTCGGGTTTCGATCTTGAGCACGATGCCCAGGGTGTGACCACCTAGCCGGTCGAGCTCGGCGAGCAGCCGCTCGACATCGGAAGGGGTGCGTACGAACGACATATCCACCAGATCGGCCAGTTTGACCACGGCAGACAAGTCAGCGACGTCGCGGTCGCTGATCGCCGATATCGGCAAGTCGGTGTCGGGCATATTGATGCCCTTGGCCGCCCTCAGGCGGGCTTCCCCCTGCTCCGGGTAGTCGATGCGCACGGTGAGGACCTCGCGGTCGACCGACACCACCCGCCCACCGATCTTGCCGTCGTCGAAGTGGACCGCGTCGCCGAGTTGGGCATGGTCGAACGCCTCGGGCAGCGTGCAACCGATGCGTGGAATAGCTTGGCTACCGTCGACCGGGGCCGGTGAACAGTCGCGCGTCAGCTGTAGAAGGTCTCCAGCGTGCAGCACCAAGCTCTGCTCCGTCGCGGGAAGCGTGCCAACTTCGGTCGACTCCCCGCTGTCCGCGGCATGCAGCACCGTTCCGGTTTCCAGGTAGGTCGTTTTTTCCGCGGTCATCGCGAATCCACCCGAGCCAAGGGGCTCGTCAACGGCCTCGAGAACGAGTTGCCGCTTCGATCCACGCGCGTCCTGCAAAACCAGGACGTCGCCGGCATAGCGGTTGGTCAGCCACTGCCGCGGCACCGTAATCAATGCCATGCCGGGTTCCGGCGGGTCGACCGGTTCCTCGCTCGACGTCAGCCACGCCCGCGCCGGCGCGACGACCTGACCGACAGCGTTTCTTTGCGGACGCAGTTTCATGACGCGCGGTCCCGGCTCCAGAGGCCCGGTCCGCAGCTTCGGTCCTGCCAGATCCATCGCTACCAGACATGTTGTGTCTGCACATGCGGCCGCATCCCGGACACGGTGCGCCATCGCGCGCCACGCCTGTACATCGTCGTGGGCGCAGTTGATCCGTGCGATGTTCATGCCTCGCTGCACCAGTCCGCGAACCAAGTCGGGGTCGGTCGCAGCCTCCGATGGCAGCGTGACCATGATGCGAGTCATGCGATGCGCCGGCTGGGGCCCCAGCAGCTCCGCCGTGTGTTGTCGCAAGATCTCTGGTCCCTGCTCAATGGGCACCGCTGACGGTGCAGGCGGCTGCCACCTCTCGTCGACCATGGCGGCGATCGCCGAGCGAACCGCCGCAAGCGTGGCCTGAACATGTGATTCGCTGCGGCCCAACGACGAAAGCCCAAACACTGCAAGCCCTGTTTGCAGTTCGCGCAAATCGAATTGGCGAATCGCCCAATAGTGCACCAGGTTTCGCGCGCTTGACCGACGCAGGGGCGCGACGGCGGATAGCCAGTCCGCCCATGAGGACTCCGCCTCCGACAATTTGGTCAATAGGACGTCGACCTGCTCGAGCAAACGGACCAGGTACCGAATGGTGTCGGCCTCATCTCGCACCCGTGCGCTGTGCGCGACGCTGCTCAACTGGCCGGCCATACCCTCACTGGGCACGACAACTCCTTGCTTGGTGGCTTCGCGGCCACACAGTGTAAACGTCCGTGTAACGATCGGTAAGGCGGGTCATCAATGCACACGTTCAAATTAACGGCGACCACGACGCGGCGGCAGAGGAATTGGTCCCACATCAGGAATGGCGTCAAGGCATCTAAGCCGGTGGGGTGCCCGGCTGGGGCAACCTAACGATCTGGGATATCAGTTGGCAGCGGCCACCAGGCTCAGCCGGCGACCGAGGCATCGTAGATCGACTGGATCGCCTTGTCCAGGGTGGCGTCGAACTGCTCGTCAGACTGGTCGACCGAAAGTCCCTCGGTCAGCGCGCGGCTGAAGCTGGCGATCACCCCCGTGTTCCTCGCCAGCAGCTTGTTGGCCTCCTCACGGGAGTAGCCGCCGGACAGCGCGAGCACCCGCATCACCTTCGGATGTTCGACTAGGGCACGGTAGTGGTTGACCTCGGTAGGCAAGCTCAGCTTGAGCATCACGCGCTGCCCGTCGGGCATGGTTTCGAGTTGTTTGGTGATTTCATCACGCAAGATGTCCTCGGCCTGCGCTTTGTCCGAGATGGAGATGGTGACCTCAGGTTCGATGATGGGCACCAGTCCATGCGACAACACCTGACCGGCCACCTCGAACTGCTGCGCGACCACCGCGGCGATGCCCTCGGGGTTGGCGCCACCGATCACTGACCGTTCCTTGGTGCCGAAAACACCTTTGCGCACGGCCCGCTCCAGTAGCTCGTCCAGTCCCGGTATCGGCTTCATCAGCTGCACATCGTCGGACGCCTCGACCAGCCCCTTGTCGATTTTGAGGATGGGCACCACGCCCTTGGTCTCCCATAGGTAGGTGGTCGACGGCTTGCCCCTGATCTCGCGGTCCATGGTCTGCTCGAACAAAATCGCCGCCAACACCCGGTCGCCGTTGAACACCGGGGAGGTGATGATCCGCGAACGCATCTGGTGAATGAGATCGAACATCTCCTTCTCGGAGGAATACGCGTTGTCCTCGATGCCGTACAGGTGCAGCGCCTTTGGCGTCGAGCCACCGCTCTGGTCGAGCGCTCCGACGAATCCCTTGCCCGACGTCATCCGGTCCGCTTGCTTCTCGTTCGGCATGGAATCCTCCACTCCCTCGTGGTCGTCGCACCTGTCCGTGACGGCGCACAATCAGGCTCGAATCGTGCCGATCATATTCGGCCCAGTCACAGCGCGGGCGGGCAGGTCGTCAGACCTTTGTTTCGTTCTGTTGCGGCGATGCGGGTTTGGTCGGCCACACTGCCATGCGATCGACCAGCCGGTCGCGCAGAACGAGCGTGTGAAATAGTACCGCGCAGACGTGGGCGGTAAACGTCAGGAAAAGCAGGAAAGCGAAAGCACTGTGACACTCCCTGAGCAACGCATAAACGTCGATGTCGCGCGGTGCGATGCCGGGCAGATGAAGTGGCCCCAGCAGTGTGATCGGGAATCTCGCCGCCGACAGCATGGCCCACCCGGTTAACGGCTGGACGAGCAGCAAGGCGTAGAGCAGGTATTCCGACCACGTCGCGATGCGGCGTTCGGCGGGGCTCATGGTAGCCAAGAAGGGCGGGAGCCGGTGGGTGAACCGATTCGCGAGGCGGACCGCGGCGAAGGCCAGGATCGCCACCCCTAACGGCCGGTGGATAGCCAGGAGCATCGGGTAGTAGCTAAGCGAAGCGACCATGATCACGCCGATGAACAACTGCGCGATGACCATCGGTGCCATCAGCCAGTGCAGAATCCGGGACGAGAGGGCAAAACGTGCTACGGCGGCGGTGGGTTTGTCTGCGTCGTCTGTCATGGGAGCACCTGTCGTACGTTGACCTCGCTGGGCGACTTGGGCTCCTCGGCGCGACGGGTGAAGGAGCGCGCGTAAACGGCTGATCTCGCGGCAAGCAAGGGGTCATCGGAGGCGGTGATGCCGTCCGGCAGGACTAGGGGGTCGAAGTTGATATCGCGCGCGTTGCCGGCCTCCTCGGTCTGTACCGCGGTAATGGTGATGGTGCCGGCGTCGATGGACCGTCGCGACTGCGGCCACGGTTTGGTGGCGTCGTTGGTCGGGTCGCCCGGCTCACCGATCGTGAGCACCAGCCGCCACTGCAGTGGCCGCTGTGCCAACGTACGGATGAGGTCGTCGAACAGGTAATCCTTGCCAGGCGATGACGGTGGGACAGCCGGGATATCCGGGCTGTGGGTTCCTTGCGGAATCACGGACCAGCGCACCGGAACAGTCGCGCCGGCGCTGTTGGTGAACCAAAAAGCATTCAGGCCGTGAAACGTGCTGTCCACGAATCCCGCGCTGGGCGATGACTGTTTGATGATCTTCATTGCCGCGACGGTTTCGGGGTGGCGGTCGAGGAATGCGGCCATCTTCTCCTGGTCTGGCCGGCCCGTGTCGGGCAGGGGTTTGGACGCGAGCAAACGCTCGTAGAACCCTTGTGGGGTGCTGTCCGTGAAAACGGGGAGGTTGATCATCGCCGTGCGCCACTGCTGGCCGTTGGGCCCCTGGAACAGCAGGCCCAGACCTCGGACAGTGTCGGGCTTATCGGCCTGATCTGGTAGACCGCCGCCCAGCGAAAACCGGCCGATCAGCGCAACGCTGCCCGGCTGGAAGACTGATGCCCGGCAGATGGCTACACCTGCGCCATTACTGGCGAAAGACCCTGTGCCGCTGAGGCCTTTGGCATGGTTTCGCCGAAACCCGTCATGGCGGCCATAGACGTGTTCGAAGCGGTCAGCGAACCGCGATGGGGTCAGCGCGTCGGGCCGCAGCCAGCCGCCGGCATAGGCAATCCCGGCCACATCCACCGCGGCGAAACCGGCCACAGCGCCCAACCCGAGCAACGCGCCCCGCCGAGTCAGAGCGCCGCGCAGGGAGAACTGAGTGGGCTTGGTTTCGGAGGGTTTGTCGTCCTGCTCGCCAGCATGATCACTGTGATCACCGGGCTCCATGCCCACCGTCCTTTCCGTCCTTTTCCGCGCCGCGCAGCTTGGGAACGAAGTCGGTGAAGGCAATTCACCCACGGTGTTGACGCGGTGCGCAACTTTTACGGCGATCAATAATTTGCACCACGACGCGGTGGCGAAATTCGTTCAACTCGTCGGTGCTCGGGACACAGAGTTCAGGCAAATGTCATGTAACGTGCGCCGGGACCTACTGGATACGTTCTTCGCGCGGGAGGACCGGACGATCATCGAGAGGTTCGTCGATGCCAAGTTCGGTGATCGCGGTGGAGCGGTTGGCCGTCAAGAACATGGCCCGCCGGGGTGGGCGGTGCAAACGCGGATTGGATCGTGCCCTTGGTGATGCCGCGGTCGGCCGGATCCGTACCCAGCTGGGCTACAAGACCACCTGGTATGGCACCACCTTGGTGAGCGCGCCCAGGTTCTTTGCCTCGACTCAATTGTGTTCGCGGTGCGGGGTGAAAACCAAACTCCGGCTGCGTGATCGCATTTATCGTTGCCGCAGCGCTTGCCCACCGGTGTGTCGGGATTTGAATGCGGCGATCCACCGCGCCCGCCTCGGCGACCCCACCCGTGGGGAAAAGGGGACCGGTACCGGCGGTAGGCCGGCCGCCAACCATCGGGTTGGAGATGGATGTGGAGCCATCCAGAAGACCAGCCCCATCACCACCTCGGGTGCGGTGGGGACGGCGGGAGGCGATGAAGCGTCAACCCCGCACACCGCCAACGTGGACGCGGGGACCGCAACTCCGCAAGGAGAAGCTACCTGAAATGCCCAGTCACACAGGCACTCACATTTCAGGTAACGGTGTCGAGGACATCCCCGGCGCACGGGCACGCACCGCGCTCACTGGAGGGCATCACCTGGGGCTGGGAGACCAACCTATCCCGAGTACCTCGACGCGATCGGCAAACGGAAGTTCGCAATCGACGTGGGCAGCCAGGTCGCCCGCGGGGCCGTTCGCGCGTAGGCGATGGGTGAGCGGGGCGCCCGCAATGAGCCGGCCACACCCGACGACATCGCGGCGATGAGCCGGCTGGTCCGGGGAGCCATCGAAGCCGGCGCGCTCGGGTTTTCGACGTCCCGCACGCTGGCCCACCGAGCGATGGACGGCGAGCCCGTGCCCGGCATGTTCGCCGCCGAAGAAGAACTTTTCGGCCTTGGCCGCGCCATGGTCGCCGGCGGTCAGGCGGTGTTCGAGCTGGCCCCGCAGGGGGCCGCGGGCGAGGACATCGTCGGCCCCAAGAAGGAGCTGGAATGGATGCGGCGGTTGGCCGGCGAGATCGACCGGCCGGTGTCGTTCGCGCTTATTCAGGTGGACGCCGATCTGAACCTCTGGCGCCAGCAGTTGGACCTCTCTGCGGCCGCGCACGCGGCAGGCAGCCGACTACACCCGCAGGATCGCTGCGCGCCCGTTCGGCATGATGGTCGGATTTTAAGGGCACCATGCGTTTGGCCATCGGCCCACGTATGCCGCTGGAATACGTGATCCGTAAACAATCCCGCGATACCGCTCACCTGTTCGGTCTCGCCGACCGCGGCACTATCGAACCTGGCAAGAAGGCCGATATCAACGTGATCGCGATATGAACGCGCGACATTGCACCCTGCAGCGATGGCATTCGACCTGCCGGCCGGTGGACACCGGATCTTGCAGGGAGCAAGCGGCTACACGGCGACGATCGTCAGCGGGACTGTGTCCCGGCGCGACGATGTCGACACCGGGGCCCGTCCCGGCCGCCTGGTGCGCGGAGCGCGTTAAGGGCTTAGCCCCTATAGGCCCATTGCACGCCCATGAACGTGGCCGCCGGCAATCCGGCTTGCACGGCGAATCAAACTCTGCCAACGCAATCGGCGCAGACGCCCCCGGAAACGGTCCGAAACGAACTAGAATCCCCGCTTGTGACGACCCCGTCAAACCCCTGGGGCGACGAACGAAGGCAACTCTCGCAGCTGCAGATGCGATATCAGGCGCTTGGCCGAAGGCGGGCGCGACGGCTGTGCCAGCGCTTCGCGGGTGTGGGCGTCCAAATTGCGCCCGAGCGCCTTCGGGAGATGCTCGCGGGTGTACCGGTCGCAGATGATGAAGTGACGGATGTCAATTTCGCTTTGATCGCGATCCAGATAAACCGTGAAGCGCGCATCGCGAAGTTCAAACGTCTGAAACGCCGCGGCACCCGCTCACTCATGTTTGCGGGCTTGGTTCTGGTCGTGTTGCATTTCCTTTTCTGCATCGCCTACGTCGTGCTGAACCTGGCTCAACAGGCCACGCCGCTGTGAATTGCTCGGCGCGAACAGCGGCGAGGACAGCGCGGAGCTAGCTTCTCACCGCGGCCGAAGTGGGATGAACGTCAGGAAATGCGCGTGTCCAACGCCTCGGCTTGTGTCGAGGCCACGATGCCGTAGTGCCGCTGTAGATACCCGAGGAGTTCGGCTTCATCGTCTGCGTAGCCACGGAACCCGACATACCCGTCGGGCCGTATCAGGTACAGGCCGGGAGTGCTGGCGCCGTAGCAGACATGGGTGCGCTGCTTGGGGTCGTTCAGCACGATGACATTATCGTCGCGACTGGTAGCGTCGTCGGTGGTGATCACCAGGGGACGCACCAGCCCGTCGGTTGCGACACGCACCCTCTGCCCGATGGCGGCCAACGCCTTTGTGTCCGCTGCCTGCCGACGTCCCTGAAAGAGCAGCAGGCGGAAGTCGGGTGTGCGGAACTGGGCGAACAGCGACGTCGGCTGACCCGAGGGGTCCAGCAGTTGACCGTCGGGGGCGCGGTCGCCCGCCCTGGGGCCCTTGCGGTAACTGCCGGTGTGCTCCGACAACGAAGACGCGCGGTAGTTCACGTCGAGTTGCGAACCCCGTTTCAGGACGAAGTCGCCGACCACATCGAGAATCGCAGGAACCCGCAGCAGCGGAAACACAACGTGGTCCATCAAGACGTCGGCAAGCAGAGAGCCGGAGACACGCAACCTGTGGTTGACGTCGGTTTGTTGCAGCACCTTGCGCCCGACGGGCAGCCGCTCGGCTTCGTAGCTGTCCAGCAGTGTCTCGGGAGCTCCGTTGATGACCAGCGCCAGTTTCCAGGCGAGGTTGTAGGCGTCCTGTATTCCGGTGTTCATGCCCTGCCCGCCGATCGGGCTGTGGACGTGGGCGGCGTCGCCGGCGACGAAGACATGCCCTTTCCGATAGTGGTCGACGATGCGATGGTGCACGACGAAATTGGAAAGCCACACGGGCTCAACGATTTTGGTAGTGGTGTCGGCAGCGCGTTCGGCCAGCAGGCGTTGAAACAATTCGACCGAGGCCCGCGGGATATTTCCGCTGGCATCGGGAAAGATCTGCGCGGCGATCCGCCATAAGCCCGGTTCGCGAAACGGGATGGCCGCCATCAGCCCCTGGTCATTGAGCCACAACGTCATCAGGCCTTCCGGCAGGTCGCCGTCGAGATAGACGTCGGCCTGAACGAATTGGTCCGGGTAATCCTTGCCGGTGAAGGGCAGCTGCAACAGGGTGCGCACAGCGCTGTGGACACCATCGCAACCGACCAGCCACTTGGCGTGCACCTGTTCGACGTTGCCGGAGGCTAGGTCGGCGATGTCTGCGACGATTCCGTCGGGATATTCCTGGAGACTGCGTAGCTCCCGCTGTAGTTCCACCTGGTCGCCGAGCTCGGCGAGCTTGTCCCGCAGGGCCTTTTCCACCACGGCCTGATTGGCGAACACCATCCCGTGGTACGGCTGATCCGATAGATCACCTGGATCCGTAGCGATGTTCGGCTCGATGCGGCCGACCTCGGTTCCGGCACGTAGTATGCGAAAACCCTTCGCGCGGTAGCTTTCGGCGACGATCTTGTCGGCAATCCCCAGGCTGTAGAGGACTTCCACGGCTCGTGGCTGCACGCCATTTGCTCGCGAGGTCGACGGAAACTCTGCGTACTTGTCGATGATGCCGCAGGCGATGTCACGACGGCGAAGCTCGCAGGCCAGCATCAGTCCGACGGGGCCGGCGCCGACAATCAACACATCGGTTTGGTTCACGATGACCACCTCATAAGATACGGCTCGTTTCTTGAAGCTAACGGTACACCCACGTTGTAAGATACGCAACGTGTCTAATCGAAGAAATGGGTCATCTGCCGACGTCGCTGTCCGGCGCCGCGACGACGTCCTGATGTCTGCGATCCGCGAGGCAACCAGAGCCGAACTCGCCGAACATGGCTACCCGGGCGTGACCTTCGAAGGAGTCGCTCGACGGGCCAGGACGAGCAAGCCTGTGCTCTATCGGCGGTACCGGTCGCGTGCCCACATGATCGTTGACGCGCTCTTCGCCCTGCCAGCTCAGCCCGTTCCGGCAAGCGCGACGCCATCGTTGCGCGAAGACATGTTGACACTGCTCGACGCCATGATGGACAGATTTCACCGCATCGGTGTCGACACCTATCGCAGCCTCATCGCGGACGCGGATGACGAACTCCTCGACACCATCACCGCCCAGTTGGCGAAGTTGGCGGACCAAACGATCTATCGCGCGCTGTCCGATGCACGCGACCGCGGTGAGATCGGTACCGCCGACATCCCCGACCGTGCCGCGACCACCATCGTCGCGCTGATGCGAAACGAAGTGTTCTTCACCCGCAACCCCGTCGACCAAGAGACCCTGACTGACATGCTCGACAACGTATATCTGCCGTTGATCGACGCGGTCTCCCATCGAGACGCCGGCCTCCCTGCAGCGGCTGCCAGTGGTGCTCAGCGCGGGGCGACGATGCCGTTGTCGTAGGCGTAGACGATCGCGGCGGCGCGGTCCCGTAGGCCGAGTTTTCCGAAGATCCGGCCGATGTGGCTTTTCACCGAGACGCCGGAGATGCAGAGTTCGTCCGCGATCTCGGTGTTGGAGAGGCCTTTTCCAATCAGTGTGAGTACGTCGAGCTCGCGGGTGGTCAGCTCGGCGATGTTGTTTCCGCGGGGCCCGTGGGCGGCCTTGCGGTAGGTGGTGAGCACGCGTGAGGTGACCGCGGGATCCAGATAGCTGTCGCCTCTGGCGACGGCCCGCACGGCGCGGATCAGCTCCTCTGCGGACGAGTCCTTGAGCACGAACCCGGCTGCGCCGGCCCGCAGGGCGCCCGAGAGCAGCTCGTCCTCGTTGAATGTGGTCAGCGGCCAGCACCGGCGGCCCGCCGGCCAGTCTGCGGGTCGCCTCGATGCCGTCGATGCGTCGCATCCGCAGGTCCATCAGACGTCGGGTCGGTACTGGGCCACCGCGGCGGGTACCTCGTCTCCGTCGGCGCATTCGGCGACGACGGCGAAACCGTCTTTGCGGCGCAGGATCCGGCGCAGCCCGGAACGCACCAGATCCTGGTCGTCGACGAGCAGCACGGCGATCTCGGGTGATTCGTCGGTCACAGTTTGCCTGTTCGCCGACAAGTCAGGCCGCCGGCACGGGCCCCCGAAGATCGGTTCATGGTGGGACTTCGCGCGCATTCCAGGCAGCGCGCGCTCGCACACCAAAGCCACGCCGACATGGAGACCGACCGGCAGCATGGACGGGCACCTGAACGCCTACCGGCATCCGGGGCTGGGCCAGGATCGATGACCCGCACGGTCGGTCGGCGGTGTCGCCGGCCGACGTTATCGATACTGGCAGCCGCGGATGCCATCGGAGTAGTCGTTGGCATAGTTGACCCTGACGACCATCCCGACGGCGACCACCAGCGCCAGCGCCGCTTTCGACCACACCACCGCGTGCAGCCACGCCGCCGCGCCCCTCCCTGCGATCAGCGGCGCCACCGCGTTGGGCAGTGTTCGCGGACGGGCACCCTCGACCCACTGCGCGAAAGTGGCCACGGTGCGAGTCCGTCACGGCCGCATGACACAGAATGGTCGCCATGCTTGGAGTCATCGGCGGCACGGGGTTCTACACGTTCTTCGGCGAGGACACGCACAGCGTCAAGCTCGACACCCCGTACGGCGAATCCAGCGCCGCGATCACCGTCGGCACGGTCGGCGGTCACGAGGTCGCGTTCCTGCCGCGCCACGGCGCCCACCACGAATTCCCGGCCCACACCGTGCCCTATCGCGCGAACATGTGGGCGCTGCGGGCGCTCGGCGTGCGCCGGGTCTTCGGGCCGGTAGCGGTCGGAAGCCTGACCCCGGAGCTGGGACCTGGGACGATGGTGGTGCCCGATCAGCTCGTCGATCGCACCAACGGGCGCAAGGACACCTACTTCGACGAAGGCGCCGTGCACGTCAGCTTCGCCGACCCCTACTGTCCGACGTTGCGCGAGGCGGCGCTGCTGCCCGGGGTCAAGGACGGCGGCACGATGGCCGTCATCCAGGGCCCCCGTTTCTCCACCCGCGCAGAAAGCCAGTGGTACGCCGGGCGGGGCTTCACGCTGGTCAGCATGACCGGCTGTCCCGAGGCTGCGCTGGCCCGTGAATTCGAAATGTGTTATGCCGCAATCGCACTCGTCACCGACTTGGACGCTGGCATCGATGTGGGAATTGGGGGCGGGCCGTCGACGTGTTCGCCGAGTTCGAGCGCAACCTCGACCCGTTCAAGCAGGTCGTGCTCGAGGTGATCGGCGGTGTGGCTTCCGAGCGCATGTGCACACACCGCCTGCCGCACGACGGTGTGACGCTGCCGATCGAGCTGCCGTGAGGGTGCTGCTCACCGGCGCGGCCGGTTTCATCGGATCACGGGTCAAAACTGCGTTGGAAGCCGATGGCCACGACGTGGTCGGTGTCGACGTGATGCTCCCTGCCGCGCACGGCGCCCGCAGCCAGCCGCCACCGGGCTGCGTTCCTCTCGACGTCGCCGACGCTGACGCGCTCGCCGCAGCTCTCGAGGGTGCTGACGTGGTGTGCCACCAGGCCGCGATGGTCGGGGCCGGTGTCAACGCCGCCGACGCTCCGGCATACGGCAGGCACAACGACTACGCGACGACCGTGCTGCTTGCGCAGATGTACGCCGCACGCTGCCGTCGGCTGGTGTTGGCGTCGTCGATGGTCGTCTACGGGCAGGGCCGCTACGATTGTCCACATCACGGTGCCGTGGATCCGTTGCCGCGCAAGCGAAAAGACCTCGATGCCGGGATCTTCGAGCACCGGTGCCCGATCGGTGGCGAGGAGTTGTCATGGCAGCCGGTCGACGAGGACGCGCCGCTGCGCCCGCGCAGCCTGTATGCCGCCAGCAAGACGGCGCAGGAGCACTACGCGCTGGCCTGGGCCGAGGCCACGCAGGGATCCGTCGTGGCGCTGCGTTACCACAACGTCTACGGCCCCGGAATGCCTCGCGACACCCCGTACTCGGGTGTCGCCGCGATCTTCCGATCAGCGCTGGAAAGAGGCGAAGCGCCGAGGGTTTTCGAAGACGGCGCCCAGATGCGAGATTTCGTCCACGTCGACGATGTGGCCGCGGCGAATGTGGCGGCGGTGGGTCTCGATGAGGGATTTGTCTTTGTCGCCTTGAATATCTGTTCTGGGCAACCTATTTCGATTTGTCAGGTTGCTGAAGAGTTGTCGGCTGCCAGCGGTGGTCCCGCACCACAGATCACCGGCGAGTATCGCAGCGGCGACGTCCGGCACATCGTTGCCGATCCAGCACGCGCCAAGAAGCTATTGGGTTTCTCGGCCAAGAACCAGCCGCACGACGGGTTGCGTGAATTCGCCAAGGCGCCGCTGCGTGATTGAGATTCCGCTGCTTGGGCCGGTGCAGCGCCGGTTGATCTACTTCCCGTCACGCGGGCTAGTGCCGCCGGCCGCGACGCTGCTGCGAAACGGCGAAGACGTGGTGCTGGAAACCGGGGACGGCATCCGTCTCGGCGCATGGTACGCGGCGGGTTCCCGCGGCAATGACGGGCCGGCCGTGCTGGTCTGCAACGGCAACGCCGGTGATCGCATGCTCCGCGCGCCACTGGCCGCCGCGCTGCTTCGCGCGGGCATGTCGGTGCTGTTGTTCGACTACCGCGGCTATGGCGCCAACCCCGGGCGGCCGTCGGAAGAAGGCTTGGCCGCCGACGTCAGCGCAGCCCACGCGTGGCTGGCCGCACGCCACGACCCGCGCCGCATCGTGTATTTCGGCGAATCGCTTGGTGCCGCCGTCGCTTTGCGGCTCGCCATCGAGTGGCCACCGGCCGCACTGATCCTGCGCTCGCCGTTCACGTCACTGGCCGATGTGGGCAGGCTGCTCTACCCGTGGTTGCCGGTTGCGCAACTACTCATCGATCGCTATCCGTCGATCGACCGCATCGGTCGGCTGACCGCACCGCTGCTCGTGGTGGCGGGGGACCGCGATACGATCGTCCGCGTACAACTCAGCAGGCGGCTGTTCGACGCCGCCCCGCAGCCCAAGCGGCTGGTGGTCGTCGCCGGTGCCGATCACAACGACCCACGCCTGCTCGACGGGCGCGAGATGCTCGACGCGATCACCGGCTTTCTCCGAGAGCATGGTCAGTGGTGAACCCGGCACCCCCGCCGACCTGCGGGCGGCGTCACGGATAACTCTTGTCCGCTCATGGCGGGTTGATTAACCTCATGACACATGCCCGACTGTGCGGTCACAGTGGTGCTGCCCTGCCTGAACGAGGCGGCATCATTGCCCGGGGTATTGGCGGGCATTCCGGCCGGCTACCGCGTGCTGGTCGTGGACAACAACAGCACCGACGGCACCGCCGGGGTGGCGCGCCGGCGCGGTGCCGACGTTGTGGTCGAAACCCGCCCCGGCTACGGGTCGGCCGTGCACGCCGGGGTGGTCGCGGCGAGGACGCCCATCGTCGCCGTGCTCGACGCCGACGGATCGCTTGACCCGACCGAGCTGCCGCCCATGGTTGCCGAACTGGGTCGCGGCGCGGACCTCGTGACCGGCCGTCGACGCCCTGTCCGGGGGCTGCGTTGGCCGTGGCATGCCCGGCTGGGCACCGCTGCGGTGTCGTGGCGGTTGCGCGCCCGTTACGGCCTGCCCGTGCATGACATCGCCCCGATGCGCGTCACCCGTCGCGAGCCGCTGTTGGGGCTAGGCGTGCAGGACCGGAGGTCGGGCTATCCGGTGGAGCTCTTGATGCGGGCGGCCGCTGCCGGATGGCGCGTCGTCGAACGCGACGTCGGCTACGGCCCACGCACCGGCGGCAAATCTAAGGTCAGCGGCTCATTGCGAGGTAGTGTCATTGCAGCGGTTGACTTTTGGCGCGCAATCTCGTGATGTCGCTGCCGGTAACGCTGCTCGTGGTAGCAAAGGCGCCCGTGCCGGGGCTAGTCAAGACCAGGTTGGCCGTGGCGGTCGGCAGGGAGGCGGCCGCCGCCATCGCGGCCGCGGCGCTGCTCGACACGCTCGACGCGGTCGCCACCGCACCGGTGGCCGCGCGCATCGTCGCGATGACCGGCGATCTCGACGCGGCCCAAGCGGCGGACGAGGTCCGCGAGCGGCTGCAGGCATTCACTGTGATCGCGCAGCGCGGCGACGGCTTCGCCGACCGCCTGGCCAACGCGCATCTCGACGCCGCCGAGGCCGCCGGGCCGATGCCGGTCCTGCAGATCGGAATGGACACCCCGCAGGTGACCCCTGCGCTGCTCACGCGGTGCGCCGAGACGCTGCTAGGCGCGCCCGCGGTGCTCGGCATGGCCGACGACGGAGGATGGTGGGTGCTCGGCGTGCGGTCGGCGGAAACGGCCGACGCGCTGCGCGGTGTGTCGATGTCGCGGCACGATACCGGGGCGCTGACGGTTGCCGCGCTGGCTGACCGGGGTATAGACGTCACGCTCGTCGAAGAGCTTCGCGACGTGGATACCGTCGACGACGTGGCCGCTGTGCGCGAGATCAGTGCGGTCGGCTCTCGATTCGCGCGGGTGACACGAAGGGCGGGGGTGTGAGGTGCTGGACAACCTGTACGACCAGGTGCGGTGACCGAATTCCACCGGGTAGGGGAGCAGGTGGTGGCCAGCCTGGCGCGCCGCTGACGTCAAGGACGGGTTCGGGTTGTTCTGGTTCGGCGTCGGCTTGTTCTGGTTCGGTGGTGGGGTGTTCCGGTTCGGCGTCGGCTTGTTCTAGTTCGGCGGTGCGCCAACGCTATTCGGATCGCGTAAACGACCGCGCTGGTGGCGAACATCGCCGCGGTGAGCAGAAGCCACCGGCCGAGGAACGGTTCTTGGGTCTGTCCGGTCGCGGCCAGGTACGTCGGTGCGCCCTGCTCGATGATGCCCGGAAGGAAGACCACCAGCATCAAACCTGACGCGAGCGTCGGGACCCGAATGTAGTTCAGCGCCGGCACCAGTGGCTCACCGCGGCGCCGGCGGCGTCGCTCCGCCGGAATGGCCAGAAGCCGGTCGGCCAGCGCGTACACCGGGAACAGCACCAGGTCGTGGAGGACGATCGCCGCTGCGAACCACACGGCGATCGACTGCCACCACACCTGGGGATTCCACAGCGTCACGGGTTTGAAGGTGGCCACGACGTAGCCGGCGAGCGCGAAGCCGCCCAGCATCGTCAACAGGTGCAGCGGACGTGATCCGTAGAGGTCGCGGTAACGCGCCAGCTGCGTACGCATGTCAGTGGTCCTGGAAGTCGATCGAGGCCACCCACTTGGTGTTGTGCACACCGGGCAGCGCGGGCACGATGATCCGCGCCGGATAGCCGTGGTCGAGGGAAAGGTCGACGCCGTTGACGCATAGTGCGAGAAGGGCATCCGAATCGCCGATCTGATTGGCTTGCAGGACAGCGTGGTTGAATGCGCCGTAGCGCTCAAGGGACGCCACAAAGGCCGACCGCGGCTGCGGCACCCCGGCGAGGCGGGCGAGATCGGCAAGCCGAACCCCGCTCCATGTCTCGGTGGTCGACCAGCCCTCCACACACGCGATCGGCAGCCGTGCGGTGTGTTGTGGCATCGCCGTCAACGTCTTTCGGTCCAGTACCATGGGGGCGGGACCGCCGCGAAGCGTCAACCGCCATGAATCACCGATGCCCGCCGCGACGATCGCGGCAGCCGCGGCGGTCCGGTTGATCTGAAAGTCGTTCGGGCCGTCGCCGTGATCGCGGCCGCGAGGAAGCAGCAGCGCGGCGTGGCGGGTGAAGTCGCCGAGGGTCTGGCCCGCCGTCACCACCGCCATGAGCAGGGCGCCCCCACCCACCAGCGCCAGCGCACCGCGGCGGCTCATTGTCGGCGCTGCCGGGTCAGCGGCGACAAGCCCGTCGGGATCGGGAGGCTCGGGCGAGGTGGCGGCGCGGTTGGTGCGCAACACGTCCCGCAGTGACATCGACCGCAGCGCGGTGGCCATCCGCGGGATCTTGAGCGTGATGTGCATCAGGAAGCCCACGATGAAGACCCAGGCGCCGAAGTAGTGGGCGTCATAGAAGTTGAACCCGAAGATGTAGTCGTACTGAATGTTCAGCACGCCGGTGACGATCTCGAACAGGATTCCGCCGACGAGCATCACCAGCGATACCCGTTCGAGCAGCTGGGCGACCGATCGGACCGGCGGCCACACGAACAGCCTCGGTATCACCGACCACAGTTTGGCCAGCACCACCGGGATCAACACCAGGCCAAGCCCGACATGCAGCCCCTGGCTGAGCCGATACAGCCACGACGGGTTCGTGGGCCAGTCGAACGTGGGCAACTTCAGCCAGCCAACGTGGCCGAGAATGGCCTGGCCGAACTGCGGACCATACGCGATGTAGGAGAGCAGCCCGGTGATGATCACGATCGGCAAGGTGATCAACAGCACCGCGCCGAATACGGAGGTCAACCATGGGCCCCGAAGTGGGCTGCGCCAGCGGTTCATATCCTGCCACCAATCCTGCTACCAGTTCGTGTATATGAGGTGGTTGATCGCCAGGGCGCCGACGATGTTGACGGCCAGCCACCAGCGGTGGGATGAGCGGGGCAACAGCGCCGGTGCTGCCGTCAGCCATACCATGAACGGCAGCCAGATGCGTTCGGTTTCACCCTTGCTCAACATGGTCAGGTCGGCACATATGATCGCGATCAGCGCGGCCAGCACCAGCAGATGCAGGCCCGATCGGCGCCGCATCGGCGCCGTATCGAACACCTTGCTGATGCCTGCGACGCTGCCAAGCCCGATCGCGCAGACGACTGACGCCAAATTGGCCCAGCTCCAGTACTGGAACGGCCGGTCGCTGGCGATGCCCTGCCAATAGCGCTTCTGCACAAGGGTGTAGCCGTCGAACCACCAGAAGCCGGCCCACGCGAACACCGCGACCACCGCCGCGGCAGCAGGCACCGCCGCGGCTAGGGCGACGAGAGACGACCGGGGTTCGGGTGCGGCAAGCAGCACCGCCAGCGCCAGCAGGCCCATCAACGTGAGCCCGTAGTTGAGGAAAATCGCCCAACCCAGCAGCAGCCCCGCCAAGAGCGCGGCGAGCACGGGGATGCGGACCATGCGGTTGACGGTGAGCGCGAGCAACGCGATACCCCATGCCGCGACCCCGGCGAAGTAGGCGTCGGCCGATACCGCAATCCAGATGGCCGTCGGTGCCACGGCGACGAACGGTGCGGCCAGGCGGGCGGTGGCTTCGTCGTTGAGCGCGCGCACCGTAACAATCACCGCGGTGGCCGTGCTCGAACCGATCAGCACGCAGAACGTGGCGGCCCATGGGCCGCCGCCCAGGCCGATGCGGTCGAGCCAGACGAACGTCAGCAGCGCGCCCGGCGGATGCCCGGACACGTGCGTGATCCACGAGTCGGGCTGAAAGTCGGGGATGCGACGGGCGAAACTGCGCACGGCGTAGGGAATGTCGGTGATCGACGGCACTTGGCGGAGGTACTCATGCTGCGCGGTGAGCCGACCCGCGTAGCCGCCCTTCCAGCCGTCGATCATCGCAAGCGAGAACGCCCACACGAACGACGTGGCCCAAGTAGCGAACGTCAGGGCCCGCCACGGCAGCCGCTGCGCGGCGGTTGGCCCCCAGATCACCGCGGCGATGCCGAGAACGATGGCGGCCGGGGTGCCCCAGCCGACGTGCGCGTCCCACCAGCCGAATATCGGCGCAGTGTCGGCGAATTGATAGATCCGCGCCGGGTTCGCGTGAATCAGCGGTGTGACGATGTCGAGGTGCATCTGCGGCACCACAAACGCCGCCGCCACCAGGGCCGCGGCCAGTGGTACAGCGACCGCCCCGCTGCGGATCTTCACACACTCACCCTATGGGTGGCCTGTAGGCGGCCGGCTTCGGCCACGGCTGACGATTGTGACGTCACCGCGGCGCCGTCGGGGTCTGGTGCTTGCACGTGCGAACAGGTAGGTATTTCCCTGTGGACGGTGGCGAGGGGTCCCTGTGGACGGTGGCGAGAGGCCGTGTCGGTGCGGGCGCGTTACACGAGCTCGCCGGCGCCGCCCGGGTGCTCGCCGCACCCGACGGCGCGCTCATCACCCGCGAGGGCACCACGGCGACGCCTACTACATGATCCTCGACGGGGCCGCCGAAGGGCTCGCAGTTGACACCCCGGTGCACAACTTCGGTCCCGGCGACGGGTTCGGCGAGCAGGCGATCCTGCGCGACGTCCCGCAAACGGCCACCGTGCGGGCCGCGAGCCGACACGACGTTCGTGGCTTATCTACTAACGGTGTCACCCACGTTGGCTCTTACTGGACTCGGTCGTCTACGGCGATGCGGTCGAGCAGGAGCCCTAGCCGACGCGATCCCAGTTGCGGGTTCGCTGCCGGCCAACTCGCCGGGGGCGGGTCCGCTACTACCGTGGACATCGTGCCCGGCAGGAGTGGCGGATGACACTCTACGTATATGTCGACAACTCGAACGTTTGGATCGAGGGAACGAGGCTGAGTGCCGTGAGGCAGGGCATGGCCACTGACATACACGACGCCATGGCCCGCAATGTGACAGACCATTCATGGTCGTACGACTTCGGCAAGCTCTACCAGGCGGTGTGTCCTGCGAGCGCAAACATTGGGCAAGCCAGCTTGTTCGGATCCCGTCCGCCACAGAACGATTCACTATGGGAGCTGGCTAGAAGGAAGGGTTTTGAGGTCAAGGTCTTCGATCGAAATGTGGCCAACAAAGAGAAGGAAGTGGACGTGGCGATCGCCACCCAAATCATGGCGGACTCCTATGAACGTATGCAGAGCGGTGACAAGGCTGTCCTCGTGGCTGGCGATCGAGACTACCTCCCGGTAATTGAATCCCCGCGAACCCGTCGGCTGGGCATTCTGGTGGCTTTTTGGGATCACGCAACAGCGCGTGAGCTGAAGACTCCTGCCGCCGACTTCTTCGCCCTCGACGGGCTTTTCGACTTCCTGACCCTGTCGGTCGTCTAACCAGGGTGATGGCTACCACCATGACCGACGATGACGAACTCCCGCGCCAGGCCGAGGCGGTCGAGCGCGCCGGACACCGATCCCAACCGATCCCGTATCCGGGTGGGCTGGTCGCCCTCAACGCCGACATGCGCACCACCGGCGGTGCTGGCCCGATCGCATCCACAATCCGGCGGGGTTTCTGCGAAGCCGGCTGGCACGGCTGCCTCAGCGGCCTACACAGCCACCCAACTGCAGATCCTCGTCGACACCCACGGGCAGTACGCCTACCGCTTCGCGACCCAGCAGGCCACTACCGTCAAGCACGCGCTGCCTTGCGGCGACTACGGGATTGCGGTGGACGGTCGACTGGTCGCCGCCGTGGAACGCAAATCTCTGGCCGACCTGGTATCCAGCTTGATCAACGGCAAGCTGCGCTACGCGGTCGGCGACTTAGCCGCGCTGCCGCGCGCTGCCGTTGTTGTTGAAGACCGCTACTCGCAGATCTTCAAACTCACCTGGGTCCGGCCATCTGTCGTCGCTGACGGCCTCGCTGAGCTGCAGGTGCGGTGGCCAACAGTGCCGATCATCTTCGCCGAGACACGCCAGCTCGCCGAGGAATGGACCTACCGCTATCTCGCGCCCTATAGCTGGGCTGAGACCGAGCAAATGCTCGCCGCGCGCATCGGCATGCCCATCGACACGTCCGAGACCTCGACGTCGCCCGACGCGGCGGCGTCGCCATCGACCGCCGAGATACGAGCATGGGCACGGCCGCGGGGATCCCCGTCACAGATCGCGGTCGCCTCCATCCCGAACATCTGGCAAGCCTGGCGCGAGGCTAACTCATAAGCTGGAGTCCAACCAAGATCACGAAAACAACCAGATTCGTTCCGTTGCTGAGCGGACCCCGTTGACACGGGTGGGTCGGACGTCGAGTGCCGCGACGGACGCACCGATGTCTAGACTGTGACCGGATGTTTCTTCATTCGCCCTATGAGAGAACTCAAGAAATATGGCACAAGGAACCGTCAAATGGTTCAACAGCGATAAGGGCTTTGGCTTTATCACTCCCGATGGCGGTGGAAAAGATCTGTTCGTCCACTACTCCGAGATCCGTGGGAGCGGACATCGTTCGCTCCAAGAGAACCAGCGTGTCCAATTCGAGGTCGAACAGGGACGCAAAGGTCCTCAGGCGGTCGGAGTCACCGCGATCTAGCGACCTCGTCGTTACCGGTGGCTGGCCACGTCCGGCCAGCGCCCACAATTGGGCCCGATGCCGGCTGCAATGGTGATGGCGCACGGCGTCGCCGCCGCCGTCGACGTCACCCTGCTGGGCCGCTACTACGAACGCTTCGCCGACCATGCCGTCGAGATCGGACGCCGAGTCATCTTCCAGGCCACTGGAACCAGCAAAGCCTCAATCTGACCCTGGCCTGCACCCAAACCAGGCCAGCCGGCCCCGTAAGGGTCCGAATTCTACCTTGACACAGATTGCCTCGATGTAGGCGCAAACCGGGTTCGCGGCCAAGCTGACCTGTCCTCCCGTGCTGTCGTAGGGACGGTCAGCATCATGCCGGGCTCAGCGACGCCCGTCGTCGGGCGGATCGTCTCCGACCACGGCGTCGGCGGGGAGGTCTCGTTTAGGGAACTGGATCGATCGGTTCGTCGGGCTGGGGCGAAGCCCCGGTTAGTTTTCCTCCAGCTCGTCGGGCGGTATCGGCAGGTCTTCGCAGATCTTCATGTACGGGATGTCCGGAGATACCCACTCGCTCCACTGTTTTCGACTCATGTTTGCGGTGAGTTTTGCGCACAAGTCCCCGCGGCTGGCGACGGCTGGCCATAGCCGGACCGTCTTGTCGTAGCTGGCGGAGGCCAGGCGGTGCCCGTCGGGGCTGAACGCCACACTGCGCACCATGTCGGTGTGGCCGGTGAGGGGGGCGCCGACGGGCTCGCCGGTGCGGGCATCCCATAGCCGCACGGTGGCGTCGTCGCCGGCGGAGGCCAGGCGGTGCCCGTCGGGGCTGAACGCCACAGTGCCCGTGGGCGTGCGGGTTTCCACAATTTTCCCGGTGCTGCGCAGTTGTACAACTGCGGTGTACAAGGTGCCCTCGTCGAACTTTTTTGAGAGAAGCTCGGCGGCCAGCAACTGCTTACACGCCCGCAGATCACCGCCGGCCTGTGTGCCGGCCAACATCTCTTTGGCGCTGGAGGTTAGGCGCAAGCTGGTGCTTTCCCAGAACTGTTCGCGGGCACGATCCTGTTCCGCTTGCCGC
The DNA here is from genome assembly GCA_035515675.1 of Mycobacterium sp. Taxonomy (GTDB): domain Bacteria; phylum Actinomycetota; class Actinomycetes; order Mycobacteriales; family Mycobacteriaceae; genus Mycobacterium. The sequence goes on along the minus strand of DATJBA010000308.1, from coordinate 42,276 downwards.
GACGCACTAAGGTATTCGACAGTTCCGGTGAGCCGATCACTGAATTGTGAAGTGGCGACCAATTTTTCGGCATCGGCAAGTCGGGTTCCGGCGAGCAGCCAGTCCGGATGACGGTTGTTGTGCGCCCATGCGGCCGCGGCGCGTTCCAACTCGTCGATTGCCTTGAGGGACCGCCATTCTTCATCCAGCCAGCTGGCGAGGTCGTTCCACTGCCAAAGCAGGCTTTCCAGTGCAACTTCGACGACATCCTCACCGTCTCGCCGGTCCTTGATCAGCAATCGTTTCTCGACGAGCGCAACGATCAGCGGTCGGCTGGCTGCGGGCAGATCGGTCCAGCGAGCCACCCGCCGCATCGGTTGGTCGTTGTCGGGGTTGATGGTCGCCAGCCACGGTATGAATGCTGCACGCAACAGCTCGAGCTGAGTGCGACGGGCGGCGGGATCGTCGTCAAGGATTTCGTCGATGACGGTCTGCACCACTCCATGCATTTCACCTATGCTTTTGCTTCGGTAGTGCTCCAGGGTGAGTACCTTGGATTCGCCGTAGTCCTCGTAAAGCCGTGCCAGAGTCAGGGATAGAAGCGGTAGGGTGTCGCGGCCCTCGGCGCAATCGGCCAACAATTTCTCGATCAGATCCGGTGCTACCTCAAGGCGATGGCCCGCTTCGGTAGACCGCCGCGCTGGCCCAGTAATCACTTTCCTGAATTCAGCGATCCGCATCGGCTTGAGCTCGCCGAATAGTTCGGTGCTTACTTCGGACAACTCTTCCCGGAGTTGCAGCGCCGCGTAGCGGTCGGTGCGGAAGGTGGCCGCGACAATGAAATCGAGACTCGCGGTGCTTGGTCGATGGGCGAGTTCGCCGATCAACTCAAGAAGACGGTTGCCCTCTACACCGGCGTCGCTGGACAGCAGCTCCTCCGCCTGATCCAACGGCAAGACCAACGTTGGGGCGGGTAAGTCCTCGCCGCGGCGCCGTAGCTGGTCCTGAGCGGCTTGCTGAATGTCTACCAACAGCTTCCGGACCTGTGCGGCGCCCGAGTTACACCTCGACTTGACCTCTCCCAGGGGACGGTCGGCCAGACCGAGCCGCTTGCCGGTGGCGTGAATGGCTCGTGCGAGGCCGGTTTCGCCCGTCAACGCGTGGCGCTCGGGGCGCACGATGTCGAGGACCATGAATTCGTGGTCGCAACGCTGCATTCTGGATACCAGACCGGCGCGAAGAAACGACGATTTCCCAGATCCCGAGGGCCCCAAGATGACAAAGAGCGACTTGACGCGGGCCTCTCTCATCCCGCGCAGTGCGTCCATGGCGCGCAGAATCGCAGCGTCGCGCCCAAAGAACACGCCCGCATCGACCGGGTCGAAGGCAAGCCAGCCGCGATACGGCGCTCGGCCCGGTTCGCCAGACGGTGGCCACGGGAAGGACATGGCCGCAGTACCAGTGTCGGCAATCGCATCGCGCAGTCGATACAGCCCCGCGCTAGCGAATCGCACCGAAGATCCGTCGGGGAGGTCGAGGGGTGTCATGTCACCCTCGCCGCTGAGGTCGCACCACTGGTAACGGGCGATCCTTCCCTCGGGCTTGACCGATGGCTCCAAGCGGGCACACAGAATCTTCTTGCTGAGGATCTCGGCCATGCGGAACTCGCCGTCGCATTCCATCGACGACATCCAGGCCTCCGACAGGAGGCAGACGACCGCCTCGCAGCGATCCACCGAGCGCTGCAGCGCATCCGCCCAATCGTCGCCGACCTGAAGATCGTCGAGGTCGAGGAAGATGTCGTTGGCGAGTTCTGGCAGTTGGTGCATCAGCCATTGCTTGAGGGCCTTGGCTTCCCGATTATTGGTGCTGGAATGACTGAGGAAGATCCGATGCATCAGCTCACCCCGCCGAGAAAACCCACAGCTAAGCCCATCAGCAACGATCTTTACACCGCAGCGTGCCCACGCCGCAAGCAAACCAACAAACTGAGCCAGTACCGGTAGGTGTTATCGATCTTGATTCTGAGCGGGTCGGTGGGTTCAGGCGGTGAGGTCTGGTTGTGCGGCCGGCATCCAGATGTGGTCGAAGCGGTTGCTGGCTTGCTGGCAGCGCAGGGTGAGGATGCCGGTGGCACCGGGGATGTTCCAGCGCATGCCGGATAGTTTGAGGCGTTGGGCGATGACGCCCTTGCAACCGGCCTCGACGGTGCCCAATCCGATGAACATGCCGTGGTCGCGGAAGTAGGCGTAGCGCATGCGGTGGGCGTTGGTTTTAAATTTAAAGTAGCCCAGTGCTTTTCGCGTCTCGTGGGCGGTCTGGTCGTCGAGGAGCAGCCGGGTGGTTTCGGCGAAGAGGGTTTCGACTACACGGTGCGCTGCGGACCCGGCGGCATCTTCATGTCGGCACTGGGAGGCGCCGTCGGCGACGAAGGCCCCGGCGGCGTCGCGCTGATCGACCACGACACGTTCGAGGTCATCGGACCACCGACATGCGCTTGCCTGCTCAAGGCCAGTGCGTGAACAGCAATCCCGCCTCGTCAGGAGCGGTCGACCCTGCGGAAGCGGACGACGTCTCGCCATCGGTTACCGGTAGCCTCGACGAAGTCGAAATTTTCGGGTTCGACGAGGTCGCGCAATTCCTGGACGCTCATCCGGTCGGGATCGGGAAACGTCTCGGCGAACACCAGCTGTCCGCCCGGCTTCAACACACGACCCAGCGACCGGATGCACGCTTGTTTGTCCGGCACTTCCCCAATCACCGCGGCCAGGAAGGCGACGTCAAAAGTGTTGTCCGGGAATGGAAATCCCTCACTTGCTTCTCCAGCAGTAAAGTCGACATCACCGAAGCCGGCCAGCTCGAGTTGCCGCCGGGCCTTCTCCAGCATCTCGGGCTGGACATCGAACAAGTCGAGTCGACCGTAGGTGAGGCGACGAGCGATCTCCACGCTGTAAAAACCCGGACCAGGACCGACTTCTAGCACATGCTCAGACCCGGTGAGGCCGATGCTGTCGACAATGCGTCCCGGCTTGAACAGCGCCCGGCGGACGGGATTGTTGATGATGAACGCCGCCTGATGCGGGTAGGGAGAGGCGCCTTTTTGGCGCGCCTTGTGGAGCAGTGCGTCCAGCCAGGTTGTCGGCATCAGGCCTCCTTATTCGATGAGTGAAGTCAGGTACCCTAAATTCATTTAAGTGTCCGGCGGGATGCGTGCGAGCGCGGTTAGATAGCGGTCCGCTTCAGGCTGGGCCGCGGCCGTCTCCCGCCAGCATCAGCAGAAGTCGTGCCCCACCCAGCGGGCTAGGGTGCAGCGACGCTTTGCCACCATGCAATTCGGCCTGCTGGGCGACTAGCGCCAGCCCTAACCCCGAGCCCGAACGCGATGCCGTCGACCCGCGGGAAAAGCGTTCGAAGACTGCGGAGCGTTCGGCTTCTGGGACCCCGGTGCCGTTGTCGTCGATCGTGATTTCCACGCCTTCGCCGGAACTGGTTACGTTGAGCTGGATTTCGGTGGCACCACCGTGCTTGACAGCGTTCGCGATGGCGTTGTCGATCACCAGCCGCAGCCCCGTAGGCAGCCCCACCATCAGTACTGTCGATGACGGCACCAGCGACACCTGCACACCGGGGTAGATGCGAAGTGCATCATGCGCGGCACGATCCAAAAGCTCGGTGATATCGAACGGGACAAAATCCTCGACGGTGGTCAGTTCACCCTGCGCTAGCCGTTCGAGCGCCGTCAGTGTCGCTTCGATCCGACTCTGGGTGCGTATGACGTCCCCGATCACCTCTTGACGCTGCTCGGGACCCAACTCCAAGGTGGACAACACCTCCAGGTTGGTGCGCATGGCTGTCAACGGGGTGCGCAGCTCGTGTGAGGCGACCGCGGCGAAGTCACGAGCCGACTCGAGCGCTGCCTTGGTGCGCTGTTGCTCGTTGCCGATGCGGGCCAGCATTCCCTCGACTGCCTCGGCGATCTCCACGGCCTCACGCACGCCGCGAACCTGGACCTCGTCAGGACTCGACTGAGCATTGATGGCGCGGGCCTGCTCGGCTAGCAGTAGGAACGGATTAACCATGATCAACGAGATCACCCAGCCGACCAGGACCGTGCCGCCGATGACGCTGGCACAGATCAACAGCACCCGCAGGTGCAGTTCGTTGATCCGATGTTGAGCTTCAGCCAACGGCGCGGCGAGCGCAATGGAGGCCGGACCCGCCGTAAAGGTACGAACACGGTATTGCACGCCGTTGATGGTGGTGTTCGCATAGCCGTTTTCGAGTTGGGGCAGAAGGATATCGCCGGGGACAGACACGGTCGTATCCCCAATGCGTGCGGTGCGCACCAGGTTGCCGTCCGGCATCGGCCCATCGGGGCTGGTCTGCTGCGGGCTGTTGAGCAGTGTGTTGATATCGCCCAGACTGCTCACCGAATCGAGGCGGCGGTCGAGCTGGCTGTACTGCTCGTTGGTGACGCCAACCCACACCCATACGGCCAGAGCAACGGCGAAAGCAATCACCCCTAGTTGCGCGACGATCACGATGGTGCGCAGGGATAGCACCCGCATCGGCAGCTGTATATGTCGAAAGACGTGAATGTCGGGCTCCATCAATGGCGTCGAACCGGACGGGAATCTCTCCAAGTTCGTTGATGAGCAGGATATCGCCAGAAACGTATAGGGCTGCGCCTCTGGTTTTGGATAAGCAGGGTGGACGAGGGCGCGATGTGGGGGTTGGGGCCACCCGGCTAGGCATGCGTGGGTGAGACGAGCGTGGCGTTGGGGTCAGCGGTGATTTGGTCTGTGTTGGTGTTGTAGTCGAAGAGTTCGGCGTAGCGGCCCCAGGCGATGGCGATGTCGAGTTGTCGTTGGGCGTCTTGGGGGCTGAATCCCTGTTGCAGGATGTCGAGGAAGAATCCGGCGTCTATGCTGCCGTTGGGACAGTCGTGCAGAGCATGGCAGATGGTGCGGACCAGGGGTGCACGGGTGCGTGCTTGTTGGGCAAAGATCTGCTTGCTGGTTTGGATGTCGGCGGTGGTGAAGTCTTTGCCGATGGGGGTGAGTTCGAGGTCGGCGCCGCTGACGCGCAGGAAGTCGAGCAGGACGGCGGCGTCCACGAGAGGCAGGAGGTCTTTGGTATCGATGCTGAGGTCGGTGGCGATATCGGGGATGTCGGCGCGCCCACCTTTGCCGGAGATGATTTCGACCAGCCCGGCTAGCCCGCCGACAGTGGCTCTGGGTAGGGGGTGGCTGGTGGGCGTGGCGGTGGCGGGTTCGACGAGCGTGGCGGCCGGTCCGGTGCCGGTCAGCAGTTCGTAGATTTTGTCGACGAGTGCTTCAAAGGACGGCGAGCGGCGGTCGCGGGGACGCTCGAGGTCGATGGGCAGTTCGGCCAGGATGTGGCCGGGATTGCTGTGCAGCACGATGATGCGGTCAGCCAGCACGATCGCTTCTTCGATGTTGTGGGTGACCAGGCAAATCGCCTTGGTAGGGAACTCTTGGCCAGTCCACAGGCTCATCAGCTCGTTGCGCAGGTTTTCGGCGGTGAGGACGTCGAGCGCGGAGAAGGGTTCGTCCATCAGCAGCAGGTCGGGTTGCAGCACCAGCGCCCGGGCGAACCCGACGCGCTGGCGCATCCCGCCGGACAGTTCTTTCGGGTAGGCGCATTCGAAACCGTCGAGGCCGATCAAATCGATGGCCTCAACCGCACGCTTACTTCGTTCGGCTGGCGCGATTTTGCGTGCTGCCAGCCCGAGTTCCACATTCTGTTGCACCGTCAGCCAGGGCATCAGGGCGAAGTTTTGGAATACCATCGCGGTGCCGGGGTTGGCGCCGGTCAGCTCGGCGCCGTGGTAGCGCACCACACCGCTGGTAGCAGGGATCAGTCCGGCGATGATGCGCAGCAGCGTCGACTTGCCACACCCGGAGCGACCGAGCATGGCGACGACTTCGCCCATGCGGATTTCGAGGGTGATGTCGTCGAGGACCAGCAACGTGCCACCGCCGGGCTTGCTGAAGCTTTTGCCGACGTGGTCGAGGTGGGTGATCACGTCGTCTCCGGTCATGGGAACCTCCGTCAAGCCTTTGAGGATCAGGATAGGGAGAAGCGCCGCTCGGACAGGTGGTAGAGGGGCTGCCATAGCACGATGTTCATCGTCACGACAAATGAGCTCATCGTGATCACGCCGATGAGTAGGCGCGGGGCGTCGCCCACCGCGGTGGCATGCGTGATGTATGCGCCCAGCCCGGCGGCGGACAACGAGGTGCCGTGGTATCGGACAACCTCGGCGACGATGGAAGCGTTCCATGCGCCCCCGGCTGCGGTGATGCCTCCGGTGACGTAACTGCCGAAGATTCCGGGCACTATCAGGGTGCGCCACCTCAGCACCGTGGGCAGCCTCAGGTTGGCGGCGGCGTCGCGAAGGTCGGTGGGGATCGCACTGGCCCCGGCGATGACATTGAACAGGATGTACCACTGCGTGCCGAGCGCCATTAGCAGAATGCCGCCCCAGTTGAGGCTGATCCCGGTGGCAAGCAACAGGGCGGTGAACAACGGGAACAAAAAGTTCGCAGGAAATGACGCCAGCACTTGCACCACTGGCTGAGCTAGCCGAGTTACCTTGGGATTCAAGCCAATCCAAACTCCGATCGGCACCCAGATCAACGTCGAGACCACGACCACCACCACTACACGGGCGAAGGTGGCCAAGCCAAGGAGCGCCGCATGGCCGATTTCGGTGAAGCCAAGGTTGCCGGCGAGGTACTCGATCACCCGGAACGCGCCGTAGCCGAGCGCGAGGATCACGGTGAGAAGGAATACGGCGTCGCGGGTGCGGCGGCGCACAGTTGATGTTTTAAGCGAATGCCCGGTCATTCCGAACACCGCCATCACCCGGTCGACCGGATAGACCAGCCGTCCGAGCGGTTGGCCGACGATGCCAGGAATGCGCGAGCGTCGTAGGACGTCCAGCGTCACACTGCGTGGCGCTTCAATGGCCTCGGATTCCTCGATGCGGAATCGTTCGGCCCATGCTGTCAATGGCCGCCAAAACAGCGCGTTGACCCCGATGATCATCACGATCATGGCCACGATGGCCAGCAGCACCCTCCCCAGGTTTCCCTCGTCGCTGGCAGAGGCGACGTAGGCGCCGATCCCGGGCAGGGCGAATTTGTGATTGTTGACACTCAACGCTTCCGACGCGGTGAGGAAAAACCAGCCCCCACCGAAACTCATCATGCCGTTCCAGACCATGGGGATCATCCCGCTTGGCAGGTCGACCCGCCAGAACCGCTGCCAGCGTGATAGCCGCAACAGCCGTGATGCCTCGTCGAGATCGTGGGGCTGTTGGAGCAGTGATTGGTAGAACGCAAACGTTATATTCCATGCCTGCGAGGTGAAGATCGCAAAGATCGACGCGCACTCCAAACCCAGCAGCGAGCCGGGAAACAAAGCGATAAACCCGGTGATGGTGATCGCGAGGAATCCCAAGATTGGCACGGATTGCAAGATGTCCAGCAGCGGGATCAGCACTTTTTCGGCACGGCGCGAGCGCGCCGCCGCGGTGGCATAGAAGAACGTGAACACTAGCGACAAGCCCAGCGCGACGAACATCCGCAGCAGCGAGCGGGCAGCGTAATAGGGCAAGCGGCTCGGGTCGGTGGACACCGACGAGGGCGCGCTCGGGACCGTCCACGGCACGACCGCCCCACGGCCGACGCGCACCGCCAACCACAGCAGGACTACGGTGCCGACGAACACGAGGACATCTGCAGCCCAGCTGCGTGCCGGGCGCGCCGCCACCGCCACACCCCGGCCGGCAAATGTGTGAACCAAGGTCATTCGCGCACCACCCACCGCTCGCTGAAGTTGAGATGCTGACGATTGCCGGTAGAGCTAGGCCCAATGTTGGCGCACGAAGGGCCTTTCCACCACCCGAGCGAGAGTCGCACGTGGATCGTGAGACTGGCGCAACGTCGGCACAACTCATGAGATCCTCCTGAGCTGCGGCGATGCTTCCGGGCGGTTGGGCTTTGTCGCCGAGAGAAGCTGGTCGAGATCGATTCATTGGGTCAGGCGGTACTGAAGTTCTCGTTGATCAGCGTGGCCGCATTCGTATAGGCGACGACATACTCCATGAACCACAGGTCATGGGCCAGGACATGGTTGATCAACGCGCCGAGCAAGACCACATCCGAACCGGCCCTGATCGGGATGTGCTTGTCCGGCACCGCCGAGGTGCGGGTGAAGCGCGGTTCGACGTGGATGAGCCGCGCGCCAGGGTCCCTGGCCTCCTCCACCCACTGGAACCCGACCGGATGGCACTCGGCCATGTTGGAGCCCTGGATGACAATACAATCGGCGTTGGCCATGTCTTGCAGTGATCGGGTGGCGCCGCCGCGCCCGAAGGAGGCCCGCAGACCGGGAACCGTGCAGGAGTGTCAAATACGAGCTTGATTCTCGATCTGGATCGCGCCCGCGGCGGTGAAGAGCTTCTTGATGAGGTAATTCTCTTCGTTGTCCAGCGTCGCGCCGCCCAGCGCCGCGATACCCATGGTGCGGCGCAGCGGGTGACCCTTCTGGTCGATGTCCTGCCAGGTGTGGCGGCGGGACGCCACGAAGCGGTCGGCGATCATGTCGATGGCGTCGTCCAAGCCGAGACGCTGCCATTCGGTCGCGCGCGGGGCGCGGTAGAGCACCTCGAGCTGCCGGCCCGGTGAATTGACCAGCTGCGCGCTGGCCGAACCCTTGGGGCACAGTCGGCCGCGCGAGATCGGTGAGTGGAGGTCACCCTCGATCTGGACGACCTTCTCGTCCTTGACCAACACCCGCTGACCGCAGCCGACCGCGCAGTACGGGCAGACGCTTTGCACAACCCGGTCGGCCGTCGCTGTGCGCGGGGTGACGGCACGAGTGTGCTTGGAAGTCACTGCCGGCCCGCAGTCGCCCGCACGCAACTGACGAACGACAGGCCATTCGAGGAAAATTCTGGGCAGGGGCATGTTCGGAGCCATGTTCGAAGACTAGCTAGTCCGCGTCACGCTCACCCGCGATGGACGCAAGCGCGTATTCCTGTTCGCTAGTGGTTCCGCACTGCGTCCGAGACGGCCTGTGGCGCTTCAGATTGCGGGTAATGACCGACACCATGAAGTTCGGTCACCTCGGCATGCGGCAGGACTGTGGTCGCCTTCTCAAGGACGTGGCGTCCCGACACTGGATCGTCGAGCCCCCACACCAGATGCAGGGGACCCTCCCAGTCAGCCAAGGCCTTCTCCCATCGGCGGTGATGGGCGGCGCGTTCGGAGTTGTAGCGGATCTGCAGATGCGCCAGCTTGTGGCCGTCATGTAGCGAGACGCCGTGCCAGAGGTTGTCGAACTCGATATCGGTGAGCCTTGAACCGCGGACCGCGTCAAGTGCGGAGCGGAAGCGGTTCGCGGTGATCCGGCCGGCAAGCAGCTTCCCCACAACAGGCAGAAACAGCAGCTTCTGCAGACGCGTCGGCCGGTAGGCGCTGAAGACGATGCCGAAGTTCAACACAACAAGGCTGGAAATGGTGAACCCGAGCTCACCGGTCAGTGCTCGGTCGATGAGCTCCTGACCGACGATGCCTCCGTAGTCATGCACGACCAAACACACTGAGTCCAAGTGCAGGTGGGCTGCCAGATCCTCGGCCAGTCGGCTGATTCGGCAACGGAGTACTTGTAGGGGTTTGGTTTGTCAGAGGCGCCGTAACCGAGGAAGTCCAGCGTGATCACGTCATGGTCCCGAGCAAGGTCGATGGCGACTTCGGCGTAGTCGTACGACCAGGTGGGGAATCCGTGCAGCATGAGCACTGCGGGCCCTTGCCCGCGCCGCCGGAAGGCGATGCGATGTCCCCGGCGGCTGATCAGGGTCTCACATTGGTCGATCCATTCCTGCGCCCTGATGGTGTCGCTCATCGGCGTGCCCACTCGTCGGCAAGCAGTTGGTAAGAGCGCAACCGGTTTTGGTGGTCGTGGGTGATCGTCGTGATGATCAGCTCGTCGGCTTCGGTAGCATCGCGCAACCGTTCCAGCTGGTCGGCCACCTGGCTCGCGGATCCGACAAATTGGGTTTCGACGCGATCCGCGACAAGTTCGCGATCGGCATCGGTCCACGTGTGCCTGCGCGCTTCGTCCGGGGTGGGAAACGGGATCGCGCCTTCACCGGTGCGAATGCTGCGCACCCAGAGCCCGTAACCGGTAGCGAGATCGCGAGCGGTGGCCTCGTCGTCGGCCACGACGACGTCGGCCGAGACCGCGACGTAGGGTCGGTCAAGCTCGGCAGAAGGTTTGAACGCGGCCCGGTAAGCATCGGTCGCCTCCAGGACCGTGGCCGGGGCGACGTGGTAGTTGGCAGCGAAACGCAGACCCCTGCGGCCGGCGACGGCAGCGCTCTCCCCGCCGCTGCTGCCCAGAATCCAGACCTGTAGGTCAGCGCCGCCCCCGGGCACGACGTGGGCCTCTTCGCCGTCCGCGGAATAGGTGTCTGCGATCAGCGCAAGGATGTCGTCGACCTGCTCGGTGTAGTTCTGCGATTGCGCGCCCGGCAATTGCAGCAATGCCGTCTGCAACGCGAAGCGCGGCGATTTCAAAAGCGGCGTCGGATCGAACTTCGCCGGGATCAGCAATCCGTTCGGTGTGCGCCCGTTGATCAACTCCCGCGATGTCGGAGCCACCGGTGCCGATGGTGTCGGCACGGCCGGCTTACCGCCGGAACGCCCCAAGCCGAGGTCGAACCGGCCGGGGTACCGCGCATCGAGCAGGCCGAACTCCTCCACCGTGGATAGCGCCGTGCGATGCCCCATCTGCACGGCACCCGAACCGAGCCGGATCATCGAGGTTTCAGCGGCGGTCAGGGCGAGTAGCACAGCGGGCGAGGTGCCGCCAACCCCGGGATTGAGATGGTGTTCGGCGAACCAGTAGCGCGTGTAGCCGAAAGCCTCGGCGTGCCGGGCGAGATCGATGCTGTTGCGCAGGGCTTGCGCAGCGGTCGAGCCCGACGAGATCGGTACCAGGTCGAGCACCCCTAACGGAGTCGTCATAACGATTACGAAGCCACCCCGGTGGAGGCATCCGGGCCAGCGGATCGCCGCGGTGCTGGCAGCGGCGCCAGACCCAGGTGCTCGCGCAGCGTCGTGCCCCTGTAGTCGGCGCGGAACACGCCACGCTCCTGTAGCAACGGCACGACCTGGTCGACGAATGGATCGAGCCCGCCGGGGGTGATGTGCGGGACCAGGATGAATCCGTCGCTGGCATCGGCCTGGACGAAGTCGTTGATCGTTTGGGCGACGGTCTGCGGTGATCCGATGAAGGATTGGCGCCCGGTGACCTCGACGATCAGTTCGCGGGTGCTCAGATTCTCGGTTTCGGCTTTGGCCCGCCAGTCATTGGCGATCGCGATCGGATCCCGGTACATGCGGACGCTGGCCCGGCCGCGCGAGATGGTGTTCTCCCCCACAAGAGGATCCACCGTCGGCAGCGGGCCGTCCGGGTTGTGGTCGGACAGATCCCGGTTCCAAAGTTGTTCGACGAACTTGATCGCCGTCTGGGGAGACACCTGCGCGAGCCGTACCTCGTGCGCAATTTCGGCAGCCTCGGCGTCGGTGTCGCCAATAATAAATGTCGCGGCGGGCAGGATGAGCAACTCGTCGCGGAGACGCCCATAGCGGGCGAGACGGCCCTTGACGTCGGCGTAAAACGCTTGCCCGGCCTCCAAGGTGCTATGTCTGGAGAAGATCGCATCCGCAGCGGAGGCCGCGAAGTCGCGGCCCTGGTCGGAGTCGCCGGCCTGGAATATCACCGGCCGACCCTGGGGGCTTCTCGGAACGTTGAACCGGCCGTGGATGTCGAAGTGCGCATCCTTGTGCACAAATGCGCCGGCTTTCGCATCGGACAGGAAGACGCCAGTCGCCTTGTTCGCCACGACCTCGTCGCCGCGCCAAGAGTCGAAGAGTTCCTGCGCCGTTTGCAGGAATGTCTTTGCCCGCTCGTAGCGCTGGTCCTCCGCCAGGAATCCGCCACGGCGAAAGTTCTCCCCGGTGAACGCATCCCAGGAGGTCACGACGTTCCAGGCGGCACGACCGCCGGAGAGATGGTCCAAAGAGGCGAACTGCCGAGCAACCTCGTAGGGCTCGTTGAAGGTCGAGTTGATCGTGCCGGTCAGCCCGAGCCGCTCGGTGACTGCCGCGAGTGCGGCAAGGACAGTGAAGGTGTCCGGACGGCCGACCACGTCGAGGTCGTAGATCTGACCGTTTTGCTCGCGAAGTCGCAACCCTTCGGCGAGGAACAGGAAGTCGAACTTGCCGCGCTCGGCCGTCTGCGCAAATTGCGCAAACGAGCTGAACTCGATGTGGCTGCCGGCCGCCGGGTCGCTCCACACCGTGGTGTTGTTGACGCCCGGAAAGTGCGCGGCCAGGTGAATCTGCTTGACGGGCTTGCTCATCTGAAAAATCCTCGGTATCGGGTATGTCAGGCGACGACGTAGCGGTTGGCGGGACGGGCCAGTCCAAGCAACCCACGAAGTGTGTCGGCCTCATAGTCGGTACGAAACAGCGCTCGGCGGCGCAAGTCGGGCACTAGGCCCTCGGTGATCTGAACGAGGTCATGCGGCAGCGTGGCGGGGCGCAGGCGAAATCCCGACAACCCCGCGGCATGCCACTGCTGCAGTACATCGGCCAGCTGCGCGGGAGTGCCGACGAAAATGTGGGCATCGCTGCGGTATTCGGCACCGGATAGCTCGTCAAGCCGGCGTCGCCGCGTCTGCGCCGCCCGAGGGGTGCGATCGAGGAACACCACCAGGTCACCGAAGACGTGTACAGTCTCTCGGCTTCGACCCGCAGCCCATTGCAGGGCCCCGATCTCGCCGACCATGTCTGCTGCCTGCGCGGCGTCGTGCGGAGTGACGAATCCGACGTCGGCGCTACCGGCGATCAACTCGTAAGACACTCCGCCGTGGCCCAGGGCCGCGACTATCGGCTGGCCCTGCGGTGGACGAGGCGTAATCGAGGGTCCTTTGACGGAGAACCAGCGACCTTCGAAGTCGATGTAGTGCACCTTGTGCCGGTCGATGAACCGTCCAGTGGCGACATCGCGGATCTCAGCGTCGTCCTCCCAGCTGTCCCACAAACGGCGCAGCACCTCAACGTAATCCGTCGCCTCAGCGAAATATTCGCCGAGCTGCTGCTGCCCAACCGGATCGTTGATCGTTTCGACGGACAGGCGAGGCAGTGCGCGGCGCCCGAAGTGAGCTGCGACGTCATGGCGTGCTGCGATCTGGACCCGGACCCCGGCTCGGCCCGTGCTGACGTAGTCAAGCGTGGCGATCGACTTCGACACATGGAACGGCTCGGTGTGGGTGACAGTTACTGTCGGCACGAACCCGATCCCGCGGGTGCGCGGCGCGATCCGTGCGGCGATGAGCACCGCGTCCAACCGGCCACGAACACGATCGATCCGGTCGTCGGGCCCAAAGGGATCGTCAGACTGCATCGTCAGCGAATCCTCGATCGTCACGAAGTCCAACGATCCACGTTCGGCCTCAGCGACCAGATCGGCCCAGTAGCCGGCGCCAAACAACTCGGCCGGCCGAGCGTCGGTTTCACGCCACGCGGCCGGATGCCACCCGGCACCATCCAACGCCACGGCGAGGTGAAAGGGACTCAACGAATCAGGCATCAGCAGAACCGCTTTCGTAATTGATGCGACTGTGACCATGCCGGGAGGCCCCAATGGGACCCATGCGGCGACAACAGATGCTTCCCTGTCCTGGCCCTAACGCCGCGCGATTTCAAAGTTTAGCTACGTAAATCAGATCGCGCCGGAGCGTGGAATCCCGACGAGCGCCTTCGTATCGCCCGATACGCAGGGACTCTGCTGGAATCATCGGGATTACAAACCTACTGATGCTTAACCGCAGCTCTCGATTACACAGAACCGCGACGTCATGGCGCCGACGCAGTAAACTTTGGCTCTATCGCGGGTGTGGTCTGGGGCAAACCTTAAGGCAGCGTGTTAACCGAGGTGCAGGAATGGAAACAACCCCGGGCCCGGTGCGGGCCAAAGGTGATGGCGCGAGCACCAGCGAGGCTGCTGAGGTTGTCGAGCTGGATCGTGCTGAGGCGATGCGGCTGCTGGCCAGTGTGGGCCACGGGCGCGTGGTATTCAGCGAAGGTGCGCTGCCGGCGATCCGCCCGGTTAATCATCTCGTCGATGGCGGTCGGGTGATCGTGCGCACGCGGGTGACCGCGAAGCTCACCAAGGCCATGCGATCTAACCCCACCTCCCATGTCGTGGTGGCCTACCAAGCCGACGACCTCGACCCCCAACGGCGGGCGGGCTGGAGCGTTGTCGTCACCGGTGTGGCCATCACGGTCACCGACCCAGTCGAGATCGCCCGCTACGAACAGTTGTTGCATCCGTGGGTGAACAAGGCAGACACCGTGGTAGCGATCGAACCAGAGATTGTGACCGGCATTCGGATCGTCTCGTCCGGTAGCGCCCCTGACCACACCTGACGCACAAAATCACCGCGTGCCATCTGCCACGGCGTATTCGGGAACAAGCTCTGATCCGAAGCGATTTAGCCACAGGAGGCACCATTGAGCGAGCACGAAGTAAAGATGATCGTCTTGTCGACCGACGACCTGGATGAATCGATCCGGTTTTACAGCGAGACCCTGGGGATGCCGCTGAAGTTCCGCGACGCAGCCAACTTCGCAGCCCTCGATAGTGAGCCGGTCACTCTCGCACTGGCGACCGCGCCGGACCACCCCATACCCGGACGGTCTACGACAACAAAGGCAACGGCTTGGTCTTCTACAGGCCGCTGGGCCGGTGAAAGATGTGCGACCACACTGAGACCCTGCCCGTCGAAGGCCCAGTCTCGTTTGGCTAAATTCGGGATGGCAGTTCGCCAACGGCCCATGCGGCCTCGCCGTGGCCACTTGGTCGAATTTAGTCGAAGCGGAATCCGCGATGGTAGCGGCGGATCGCCGACGCGACGTTGTCTGGAATCTGGAGGTCTTTGGTGGATGGAGTCGATGTGTCGCCGTCGAGGGTCTGGTTGAGCCAGGCGAAGATCGACGGATTTGCGTAGGCCAGCCCGCCCATCTGGCAATGGCTGGACGCTCCTGACTCTCTTGGGAAGTAAACCAAATCGGTTTTCCCGGGCACTGCCCGCAGGTAACGGATGGTATCGGCGATCATCGACGGGCTCGTCTGCGCGATCTCGTCCTCTCCGACCATGCACAGCAGCGGGGTCACCAGTTTGTCCTCGGTGCCCCACAAGGTGAACGGGGCCCACGCGGCGAAGAAGTCATGCGGGTGCGCCACTCCCATCGCCCAGCGGGCGTGGTCCATTCCCCATCGGGTATCCGGGCGCAGCCTGGCCAATACGCCGAAAAGGGTGTCGACTAGCTGCGGGAAGGAGGTCTGAAGAACCTTGGGCCACACTGCTTTGAATGCGCCACCGACATCGACGACCAGCGAGTTGGCGATGGTCGCGCGGATGCGTGGCTCGAAGGCGGCGGCGCGGGTGGCCAAAAAGCCGCCCAGTGAGTACCCGATTAGGGCCAGCCGCGACGAGTCGACCTCTGGCCGGCGCACGGCGTAGTCGATGACGGCCGCAACCGGTGCTTCATAGTCGGGGCGTAGCACCAGTCCGGGGTTGAGGTGCAAGGCGCCGCGCTGGCCGGGGCCCTCGAAAATCACACAGTTCCAGCCGCGTTCGGCAGCGGCCGGTCCGATCCAGTAGTAGAGCTCCTCACCGGAACCGTCGAACCCGCTCATCGCCACCAGAGTCGGCCGCGGACCTTCCCCGACTCCGGCGACGAAGTAGCCGGGGAGGCGGGCGTCGTCGAAGGGGATCTCGACCGGCTCCGGTGGGTACGGCAGCAGCGGAGCCGCGGTGGCGAAGCACTCACGGCTGCGCTGCCAGGCCTCTTCTTGGCGAGGGTCGTCGTGGGTGGCGTAGAACTCAGCAGCACGGAAGTAGTTCGCCGCCCGCAGGAACGCAGCGCGGGCTGCCACAGTGTCGCCCCGATCGAGCTGCTCTTGGGCGAGGGCGGCGACTCGGGCGGCCGTGCGGTTCCACTCGGTGATCCAGCTTTCGAAGTCGTCCTTGCTGATCAGGGCGATGGTGTCGATGCACTCGCCAATCTCGGCGGCGCCGACGTGACTGCTGATGAGGCGGAGGAACTCGAAGTTGAACCCGCCGACGTCGGTCTTGGTCAGGTCGATCTTCATTGGGTCCCTCCGCGCGGTCGATATTGGGTCGGATGGGGCGGCCGTTCCTGGCATGCCACTTATGACCGGCACGGTATCCCAGACATCACCGCATAGAAGATGCGCGTCAGAAAATGCGAAACAAGACCTCCGATCACTCCCGAATCTCTCAAACGCAGCAACGACGCATCAACGCCCGCGACTAAGCGCGTCGGTCGCGCTTTAGCGCTCAAGGAATCGAGCTTGTGCCGTGTGGCTCGTTTGCCGACGACGGGGCATCCTTCTCCGGCGCGTGGCGCGGCACTGGTGCGATGAGTGGCTCAACGGCGTTGAGTTCGGCGAGGAAATCGCCGATTACCTTCAGCTCGGCGGTGGTGCGCCGGGCCAGTACCGCGGCTAGGTGGTCACCTTGCCGCACATAGTGAACGTTGATCCGCGCCAAGCCATCTGGGTCGGCGGCCAGGTACACCTTGCGGCGGTCGTGGTCGTCGCGCGACCTAGCCGCGTAGCCGGCCTCCACCAACCGATCGGTGACTCCCGTCACGCTGCCAGTGCTCAGCCCTGTTTGGCGGGCTAGTTCCCCGGGAGTGATGCGTCCTGCCAGCTGGATCAGGCCCAGCACTTGCAGATCGTTCACACCTAGCCGTAGCCGGGCCGCAACGGCCGCATTGTGCAGCACAACCCCGGCAATCAGCTGCAGCATCTGTTCGGTCACCCATTGCCGTCGTGACGCAGTCCGCATCGCTTCCCCTTGCCAGTATCTCGTCAAACCAAGATACTTGTGTGACAAAGTTACTTGGCCGTGGTGAGTATCTCATTCGGCAGGTCGGACATGACGGATGCGTTGGTGATTGGTGCCGGGTGGCCGGCCCTGTGCTGGCGGTGGCGCTGCAGCGGGCAGCCTCCCGTCATCGTTTAATTCCGTCGACCAGCCTTGACCGGCACGCGGTTAAGGAGACCAACGACAAAGGGGACACATGGACGCCGATCCGGCCAATGTTCATCCACTGGTGCTGTTCGCAGTGCGTCGGATCATCAACCCGGTAGAACGCGCGATGCTGCTCTCGCGACTGCACCGCTTCGCTGGCAGCTCGACCCTTATGCTGTTGACCTACACAGGTCGCAAGTCCGGGCAGCGCTTCACCGTACCCGTTGGCTATCGCCAGGACGGCAACACACTGGCCTCGTTCACCCCGTTCGCTTGGTCGAAGAACCTCCACGGCGACGCCGACGTCGAGGTGATCCTGCGGGGCGAACAGCGACGCGGAACGGCAACGGTGGTCACCGATCCCGAACTCGTCGCACCCGCTCTGGCGACCTACCTCGAGGGAAACAGCGGAGACGCCCGGTTCTTCAAGGTGAGACTCGACGGCACACAACATCCGAATCTCGATGACGTCGCCGCCGTCGCCCCACACACCGCCATGATCACCATCCGGCTCGAGCAATAAAATGCGGGACAAACGATCCGTCGCGGTTCCCTGGTCCGAGACGCGCACCAATGACTCATTGCAACGGAACCGGAATACGACGGCGTATAGACCTGAGGAGAGACGCCTCACTGTCGTAAGTTCGTTGGGTTAGAGGCTGTCGGGTGTGCTGTAGTCGGGTCGGGGTGGGCTCAATGATTCGATCTGACGGGCGACTTCGACTGCGCCATCGCCAAGCCGTTCCAGCAAGCGAGCAACCAGACCCATTTCCAGCAACACAGGTCTGCGCAGGTCGGCTGAGGCAAGCTCGGCGGTGAGACTGGCGTGAAGTTCATCGAGTTGGTCGTCGTCGGCCTCGGTGTCGTCGGCGATGTCGGCGGACCCGCTCAGATATGCCTCGCCGACCTGCCGCCACATCTGGGTTGCGGCGTCGATGATCTCGCTGATGAGGCGACGGACCCGGTCAGGAAGCTCGGCGGCCAGACCGGTGACACCGCAGCGCGCCAGGTGGGCGGCCCGGTCGTGCGCAGTGCGCACCTCGGGCAGAATCCGAAAGACCGTGAGCAAAAACCGCAGCTCACCGGCGACCGGGCCTTGGCGCGCGAACTGGCTGATCACCAGTTGCTCGACGCGTTCATAGGAGTCTTCGACGATGCCCTCGTTGGCTTCCACCCTGCCGGCGGCTTGCTCGTCAGCATCCAGGAATGCCGCACCCGCATTGGGGATATCTTGTTCGACCAGCGTGATCAATTCCCTGACCGCCGCGTCGATGTCCTTGAGGCGTTGGTGATATGCCACCCGCAACTCGGCCACGCAATGCACCATAGCGCCCGGCTACCAGTCACGCACGCACAACCTCCGAGCACCGCCAAGATCAGTTGATGACGCTTGCCATTGTGACCAACTGAAAGCGGTCAAACGGACGAATTAGATTGTGCGGCAGTGGCGAAGTGGGCCGGTGACACGGCCATATCGACGTGTGAGGCAGGATCTGAGCGGCCTCGTTTGGCTAGAGACGATCAGATCGGAACAAACCCAAGCTCTTCGGCGACCCGGCGTTGTGTTTCGTCGCGCGAGGCGAACGCCCGTGGCTCGCCGGGCTCTAGCAGCGGCGGAACGACGATGGCTGCGACTGCCAGATGCCAGGCGTCCATCGCGCGCAGCGCGTGCCGGCGCACGAGTTGCAGGGCGTGCTGCTCAACCTGGTCTTGTGGCGCGCCGAGCACGATCACCGGGCCGGCGAGGTCGCCGTCCAGTAGCCCGAGTAAGCCCTTCTCATCACCGCGGCCTGCGCGCGCGGCCCGTACCAGCGCGCCTGAGACCTCGATCCTTGTCCACGTCCCGGTGACTGTCGCAACGTCTGGGTCAGCTAGCAGCGCGTTTGCCTCCTGGTGCCCGTCCTCATCGGCAAGGTACGCACAGGCCAGAACCGAGGAGTCCAGATAGGCGATCACGGCCGCTCGCGCTCTTGCGCGAGCAACTGGTCGATCTGCGGACCGAGGCCGCGAGTCGACTCGATGATTCGCCGCCGTCGATCCTCACTCACTGGGCGCGCGTTCACGCGGCGTAACGTGCCCGTGGCGGCCGCCGCGGCGCGCAGCTGCGCGCGCCGATCGCCACTGTCCGCGTCGGCGGCCGCGTCGAGGATCTCGGTTGCGACAGCGTTCAGGCTGCGCCCCTCGCGCGCAGCACGCGCAACCAGCCGGCGGTGGACATCCTCGGGCACCCGCAGCAGAAGCTGCTTCACACCGCTGATGCTATCACGGCCATGCTGGTGATAGCACGCTGGATTCCCGACGGGCACAGAACAAGTTGCATTCTGGGCGGATTTAACTCGCCCCGCATGGGACAGCTCGGAGTACCTTTGCCTGGCGTGCCGCGAGAACTGCACCTATTGGCCTACGGGAACACCCGGTCGGCCGGGCCCTGGCGTCACCCCGATATCGACAACAGCCCGGCCAGCGTTCGGCGGCGACTGATCGCCCGGGCCCAGACCGCGGAAGCCGGCGGCTTCGACGCATTGTTCTTCGCCGACGGACTGAACTACGGGCCGCCGGCGACATGGGCCTACAAGACCACGGAGGATTTCGAGCCACTCACCACCACTGCAGCGCTGTCGTCGGTCACCGACGCGATCGGGCTCGTGGTCACCGGCTCGGCGACTCTGGTCCCACCGTTTCAGTTAGCCCGCCAGCTGCTGTCACTGGATCACCTCAGCGGAGGTCGGGCGGGCTGGAATCTGGTCACCAGCTTTGCACGTGCGGCAGCCGACAACTTCAGTGCCCGCGGCGTCGTCGACCACGACGAGCGCTACCAGATCGCCGAAGAAGCACTCGACGTCGTCAAGAAGTTGTGGGACGGCTGGGCCGACGACACCATCGTCGAGGACCGCGTGGCCGGGATCTTCAATGATGTCAGCAAGATTCGGGTGGCCGATCACCACGGCCGGTACTTCGACGTGCGTGGGCCAATCGGTTCGGCCCGATCGCCGCAAGGCCAGCCGGTGCTCTTCCAGGCCGGATCTTCGCCGACGGGCCGGCGGTTCGCCGCCCGCCACGCCGAGGTGATCTTCACCGGTCAGGGCACCCGAGCCCGGGCGCAGGAGTTCTACCGGCAGATCCACGACGAGGCCCGGCGCGCGGGGCGCCATACCGCGCCGCTCATCACCCCGTCACTGCGGTTCATCGTCGGGTCGGCCGAAGAGGAGGTCCACCGCAACGAACGCAGCGCTTACGACTATTTCAGCCCCGAGTACCAGGCCGGCTGGCTGCTCGAGGTCGACGTCGACGTCACCGGCGCGGACCTCGACGGCCCAGTGCCCGCGTCGGCGTTCCCCGACAGCACCCAGACCCACCAGACCGCCCTGGCCGGCTACCGGGCGCTGGCCACCGAAGGCCACCCCACCGTTCGAGAGTTCTTGTACCGCACCGTGAATGGCTGGGGCGCGAGCGTCTCGGGTACGCCCGAACAGATCGCCGACGAACTCGAGGCTTGGTTCAACTCCCACGCCTCCGACGGCTTCGTTCTCAACGACTCCGGTCTGCCCGGGCAGTTTGACGATTTTGTCGAACAGGTGGTCCCGCTGCTACGTAAGCGGGGGCTGTTCCGTCACGAATACACCGGCGCCACATTGCGCAGCCACTTGGGCTTGCCGACGCCGGCGAACCGGTATGAGGCGAAATGACGTCTGGTGCAACTTATCTCAGGGAGCCGACGGCGGACATCGACACGTTGCGGGCGCGGTTCGGGCCGCTCTTCGAGCGTGTCGCCGACGGTAACGTGGAGCGCGAACGGTCCCGCGCCTTTCCGCATGAGCAGGTCCGCTGGCTCAGCGATGCCGGGTTGGGTACTGTGCGGATTCCTGAAGAGTACGGCGGCCTGGGCGCGTCGCTGGAGCAGACGTTCGCACTGCTGGCCGATCTCGGTGAAGCCGACGCCAACGTGTCCCACATCTGGCGTAACCATCTGGCGTTCGTTGAGGATCGGCTCAACGCGCCGGTGTCGGATACCAACGACAGATGGATTAAACGGTTCCTGGCGGGGGCATTCGTCGGTGGCGGCTGGACAGAAGCCAACAACGTCACGTTGGCCAACCTCGCCACCACGGTTTCTGCCGAAGACGACCACTGGGTGGTGTCGGGCGCAAAGTATTACGCCACCGGAAGCCGCTACGCCGACTGGCTCGACGTGATCGGCCGCGGTGACGACGGCGAACTGTGGACCGCCCTGGTCCGTGCGGACGCTCCGGGCGTCACGATCATCGACGACTGGAAAGGATTCGGGCAGCGCACCACCGCCAGCGGATCAGCCCGCTACGATCGGGTGCGCGCCGAATCTGGCGACGTGTTTCCGGTCACCGAACGGTTCAGCTACCAACCGCACTTCTACCAGATCGCCTTGCTGGCGGCGCTGACCGGGATCATCCGGGCGGCGCTGCGTGACGGCGGCGCTGCGCTGATACAACGAGGCCGCAACTATCCGCAAGGGCTGGCCGAAACGCCTTCCGACGACGCCCAATTGCTGCAGGTCATCGGGCAGGTGTCCGCCGATGCGTTCGCCGCGCAGGCCGCCCTGGAAAAGGCCGCCCGTAGCCTGGACCGCATCGTCGAGGCCCGACTCGACGGTGACAGCAGCCGGCGACGCCTGATCGATGCCGAAGTCGCAGTCGCCCAGGCGCAGTTGGTGATCGTTGCCGCTGCCCTGCAAGCCACCACCGTCGTCTTCGATGCGCTGGGCGCATCTGGAGTTTCCGAGGAGCTATTACTGGATCGGCATTGGCGCAATGCTCGTACGCTCGCGTCACACAACCCGCGGGTGTACAAGGCGCGGATTCTTGGTGACTGGCTGATCAACGGCAAGGACCCGGTACCCAATCTCGCGGCGCGCGGTCGCGGCGCACACGGCAACTGAGGCGCCCTCATTGCCGCTGAGCGCACCAGACATGATGGCGGCATGACCACCGAGATCCGTGTCCTCGACAGCGAGGACGACCTCGTCGCTGCGGCCAACGTGTTTCGCGCCGCCATGGTCGGGTTCCCACCCCTGTCGAATCTGCCGCCCGGGCAGATCAGCAAGCTGCTCGAACCGGGCCGTACCGTCGGAGCATTTGTCGACGGACAACTCGTTGGCACCGCCGACGCCGCAACGAGCCGACTAACACTTCCCGGCGGGGCGATCGTGGACCACGCCGCCGTGACACACATCGGGGTGCTGCCATCGTTCACCCGAAAAGGCATCGCCACCGATCTGATACGTCATCAGTTGCGTGACATCGCCGCACGCGGTGAGGTGGTCGCGACGTTGCGCGCATCGGAGGCGACGATCTATGAGCGGTACGGCTACGGCGTCGCGAGTTCATCGCAAAGCGTTGAGGTTCAGACGGCGCGGGCGGCGCTACGTCAAGGAGTCGGGGCCGGCGGTCCGGTGCAACTGCTCGACGCGGCACAAGCGTGGGATGTCCTGCCCCGGATCTATGCCGCGAATCGTCCATCCCGCCCGGGAACCATTGACCGCCCCGGGGTGTGGTGGCAGGGCCTGCGGTTGCGCACCGAAGCATCCTCGGGGGCTTCGTATGTCGCGGTGCACGGTGAACCGGGATCCGAGTCGGGATTCGCTCGCTACCGCCCTATTGACACCGAGAAGTGGTTCGTCAGTGACCAGCGCGCCATCGTTGTCGAGGATTTCTTCGCGCCCACCACGGAGGCCTATCTCGGACTGCTGCGGTTCCTGCTCGGGCTCGATCTCATTGACCGCGTGGTGTTTTGGATGCTGCCCGTCGATGATCCGCTGCCCTGGCTGCTTGTCGACCGGAGGGTCGTGCGGGTTACCGCGGTGCATGACGAAACGTGGCTGCGCATCGTCGACGCCCAGAAGACGCTGGCTGCGCGCCGATATATTGGCGACGGCGCCGTCACCATCGCAGTCAATGATCCGATGCTGCAGAACAATTCGTCCAGCTTCACCATCGCGGGCGACGGTGCCGAACCGACGGACCGACGCGCCCAACTGCACGTCGGTGTTGAGGGGCTAGCAGCCGTTCTGCTCGGTGGTGCGACCTGGCGCAGTCTTGCCGTCGCCGGACTCGTCAGGGCCGACGATCCAGCGGCACTTGTGGTGGCCGATCGGCTGTTCGCGGTGCCCGACGCACCCTACGCCGGGATCTTCTTTTAGTAGCCCTCTAGACAGCGCGAGACCCGCAGTGCGGTGGAAACCTACACTGGTCGGGTGCGGGTTGCCCTTTGCTCTGATGAGCCCTATCCAGTGCATAACACCGTGCGCGTCTGGCTCGAGGAACGCGGCCACGAGGTTATACCCTTCGGGTCGGTCGCGTCGGGCTCGGAGACCGCATGGGCGCTCGCCGCGGAGGTCGCCGCCGAAGCTGTTGCGCGCGGCGACTGCGAGCAAGGTGTTTTCTTCTGCTGGACCGGAACCGGCATCAGCATCGCGGCCAACAAGGTTGCGGGCATCCGCGCCGCCTTGTGCTCCGACCCGGGGCAGGCCGCGGGCGCGCGAGTGTGGAACCACGCCAACGTGCTGTGCCTTTCCAACCGCACACTCGCCGAGGATCTCGCAAAGGAGATCCTCGCCGCCTGGTTCGACACCGAACCAGGCGAACGAGGCAGCGCAGGCGTCGCCGAACTCGCCGGAGTGGAGACGCGTCATCGGCGCTAGCAGCGAATCCGGATGTGGTTTAGGCGTGGTTGTCATCATCGGCGCTGGGGTATGCGGGCTCGCCGCCGCCTATGAGCTTTCGCGGCGCGGGCAGCAGGCGATCGTGCTCGAGCGCGGTGAGCCGTTCGCCGAGCAGTCCGCGGGACTGGCGCGAATCTTCCGCATTGCGCACCGGCGCCCGGCGCTATGCAGGCTCGCGATGCAGGCCCGCGTCGGCTGGCAACGCTGGGAGGCCGAATTCGGCGCCGGACGGCTGCTAGGCTCCGAGGGCTTTATCACCGTCGGCGCCAACGATGACACCGCCGCGGCAATGAAGGATGCCGGCGCCGTGTTCTCCTGGCTTGACCGGCGCGACATCGTGGCGCGGATCCCCTTTGTAGCCGCGCCGTGGGCGATCGGGATACTCGATCCGCTCGGCGGCAGCCTGCGCATCCGCCGCGCGCTGGCCGCCTTGGCACGGCGGGTCACCATTTACCGCGGCGAGGTCGTGTCGGTCTCTGACGACGGCTCGACGACGCTTGCGGACGGCACCGTGGTGCGAGGCGACCGCGTGCTCATCGCTGCGGGGGTCCAGACGCCGGCGCTCTTCGGCCCGCTCGGAGTTGAGTTCGCCCCGCACACTCGCTTCACCTACGAGGGCGCCGACGCCGCCGGCGCCGCTTGCCTGTCCGCACCCGAGGGCTACGGGTTGCCGCTTGGCAGCACGGGCCGCTGGGCCTTCGGGCAGGAGGTGCCAGACCCCGCGACTGTGCGCGCGCTGTTCCCGGCGCTCTCACCCGTGAACCAGGTGGACTGCTTCACCGCTCGCGCCCCATGGCTCGACTCCGGCGGCGACGGCTGGACAGTGGCGCGCCGCGGCTGCGTCGTCGCGTTCGTCGGCAGCAACCTCATGAAGTTTGGGCCGCTGCTTGGTGCACTTCTCGCTCAGGCCATGTTGAGCGACGAGCTGCCGAGCGAGCTGACCTTGAGCTAGCTGCGCCGCCGCACCATCCGATTCTCGAGAGTGCCCAAGGCTGTGTCGCTGAGTTTGCCTAATCCGGCCAGCAGAACGATCGCCAGCAGCATCACATCGGTGCGGCCGGTGTTCTGGCTGTCGATCAGCAGAAATCCGAGACCTTTCGACGATGCAATCAGCTCCGCTGCGACCAGAAACAGCCACGCATTCGCCAGGCCCAGTCTGAGCCCGTTCACCAGCTCCGGGGCCGCAGCAGGCAGCATCACGGTCGTCAACAACGAGGCACCGTGTCGACCGTAGGCCCGTCCCACCTCCAGCAGCTGTGCGTCGACGTGCGAGAGTGCCGATGCCGTCGTCGTGTAGATGGGGAAAAACGCACCGATGGCGACGAGCAGCAGCTTCGGCGTCTCGTCAATTCCAAACCACAAGAGCAGCAACGGCACCCACGCCAAAGAAGGCACAGTGCGGAACGCCGCGACCGTCGGCGCCAGCATCCTGCGCACGATAACCGACAGCCCGACCAGTGAACCTAGCGCGAGCGCAGCAGCTGCGCCGGCCAGGTAGCCGAGCGAAACCCGCGACAGGCTCGCTTGTAAGTGGGCCCATAGTTCGCCACGCCGAAGCAGTCCGCCCAGCGCGGCCACCACGTCGCCTGGAGGCGGCAACTGGCTGGTCGAGAACAACCCGGCCGCTGTGACACTCTGCCAGATCACCAGCAGCAGTACCGGGACCGCCAGTCCTGCCAGCGCCACCGGCAATTTCGCCAGCCGCACGGCGCGGAACCTTAAGAAGCTTGCTGGGCGAACTTCGGTTCGATCAGCGTGCCCAGCGCGCTGCGGCCCCGGTTGCGTCGGCGCGCAGGACCAGCACTCGGTCGGCGAGGATCACCGCCTCCTCCACGTCGTGCGTCACCAGGACGGTGGTGGTGCCGGCCTCTTGCTGCACCGTGTCGAGCAGATCCTGCATTCTCAGTCGGGTCAGTGCGTCGAGGGCCGCCAACGGCTCGTCGAGCAGCAAGACGCCGGGCCGCCGGGCGAGGGCGCGCGCGAGGCCTGCGCGTTGCGCCATGCCGCCGGACACTTGTCGCGGGTGGTGATTGCCGAATTCGCGTAACCCCACGACGTCTAACCAATGCTGCACTGTCGCTGCGCCTTTTGAGCGCGCGGTCCCAGGCGGAAGGCCGAACTCGACATTGGCTGCCAGGGACCGCCACGGCAGCAGACGAGGTTCCTGGAACACCATGGCACAGCGCGGGTCGATCCCGCGGACGGCCCTACCATCGATCTCAATCCGCCCGTCGGTGGGACGGTCGAGACCGCGACGAGCCGCAGCAGTGTCGATTTGCCGCTACCCGAAGACCCGAGCAACGCGACTACCTCGCCCGGAACTATCTCGATGTCGACATCGTGTAGCACGGTACGCGTTCCGAACGTTCGGTTGACACGACGAAGCGATACCCGTGCCGGCACGGATTGGTCGACATCACCCGCGCAGCCTAGGAATCTGCGTGGCAGGCCGCCACGTTTGGGTTGATCATGATTCAAACCTCTGCGCTATTGCGCCCGAACGAATCCCACACCAACTGTTGTGTTGACTCCCGCGTCGCGCAGCACCGCGCTCGCCGTGTCCGGTTGGACCGCTCCTTCGGGCAGCGTGGCGGCGGGTATTGCCTTGATGCGGTATAGAAAATCGGCAGCCGTCTTGATGAGATCCGCACTTTCACCGACGGGGACGAACGGAAGGCGCAGACGAACTCCGTCGGCGTTGCCGCCCTGGTCGACGGGCCACTTGCGGTAGAGCGAGTCCCTAAGGTCGGCCGCCGAGAAGCCCTCGGTTTGACTCTGCGCCAAACGCACGATCTCGTCGGCATTCGCCGGGTCGGCGAGGAAGCGCTGCGCATCCACTTCTGCCTTCAGCCAGCTTTTGGCGACATCCGAATGCTTGTCGGTGAACTCCTTGTCCATTACCAGGAATCCGCCGTCGTGCTGGTCAGCCAGTGCGCCGCTGGCAACCCGCTTGGCCAGCCCGGCATTGACCAGTTTGGACGCTGTGGGTTCCCAGATGACGGCGGCGTCGATGGTGTGGTTTTGGAAGCTGGAGGTGATCACCTCGATGCTTTGGTTCAGGTAGGCGGCCGGCTTGACGCCCAGAGCATCGAACGTGGCTTGCGCGATTCGGTCTGTGCAACTTCCCTGCGGGGTGGCGACGGTCTTGCCATTAAACCAGGCGAGTGCGTCGCGTTGGCTGGCAAAGTTCGGCGCGTCCGGTCGAACGAGAAATACGCCGCATTGGTCTTGTGAGAGCCCGAGTGTCGCGACGATCCGCAGATCTCGTGTGCTTCGTTTACTCACGCCGACAATCGCCGGCATGTCGCCCACGTAGCCGATCTGTTGCTTGCCGGCCAGCATCTGGCTGACGATGATCGACCCCTGCAGGCCGACCTGAAAGTCGACCGTCGAGCCCTTGGGCAGGTATTTCTTCCAGAATTCCTTGCCTCGCATGACCAATCCGGACCATGCTTCGGTGTAGTACGGCTGGTAGCCGACCGTGAGGTGCACAGCGCCGCCATCCGAGACGATATCGTTGCCCCCGATGTGGCCGACCGCGGCGCAGCCCACAGCGGTCAGCACTGTTGTCAAGGCAACAGCGAGTGTGTTTTTCAGTCGCATCGGGATCTTTCTGTGGTCAAAGGCGTTGGGGCATCGATCAGGTAACCACCGACAAGTCGGTCGTCCCGGGCGGTCGCAGTAAGTCCATGGCGCGGTGCTTGATCTGTTGCAGGCGGTCGTTATGCAGCAGATCCACACGCTGCCGGGTACGGGACAGTTCGATGAAGAACTCCTCCCGTACCCTGGCGGGTCGTCCAGTCATCACCAGCAAGCGGTCGGCGAGCAGCAGCGCCTCGTCGACATCTGTGGTGATGAACAACACCGTCCGCCGTTGTTCGGCAAGGAGTTCGGCGGTGTACTCCTGCATCAGTTCGCGGGTCATCGCGTCCAAACCCCGAAACGGCTCGTCGAGCACCAGAACCGCGGGTTCGTTGATCAGGGCACGGGCCAATTCGGCGCGCCGGCGCATGCCGCCCGACAGCTCGCCTGGATACCGGTCGCTGAAGTCGGCGAGCCCTACGCGGGCCAGGATGGCGTCCGCGCGCCGCCGTGCCTCCGGGCCGGCCTCGCCGCGTGCTCGCGGTCCGAACATGACGTTCTCGGCGGTCGTCAGCCACGGCATCAGTGCGTTCTCTTGAAACAGCAGCAGGCGTTCGGCCGAAGGTCCGTTCACTTCCCGGCCGTCGACCGTGATGAGACCGCTCGTGGGCCGGTGGTAGCCGGCCAGTAGGTAGCCGATGGTGGTTTTGCCGCCGCCCGAGGGTCCGATCATCGCGACGATCTCACCGGGCGCCAAGCCAAACGAGCAGTCGTCGACGACTTTCACGTCCTCACGACCCTTGCGGACGTGAAAGGAGACGTGATCGAAAAGGACCGCTCCTGCCCGACTTCCGGTCATGACGCCACGCGCCGCCACGGCATCAGCCGATTCCCCATCGCCCGCACCAGTCCGCTCGATAAGTAACCAGCGATGCCAAGGCTGATCATCGCCACGACCACCCGCGGTAAGTCGTTGCCCTGATAGGCATTCCAGACGAGGAAGCCCAGGCCGCCGTCGCCGGACTGCTGGCCGCCGCCCGAGATCAGTTCGGCGGCAACGACGACCTCCCAAGTGATGCCCATCCCGACCGCCGCCCCAGTCACCAGCGACGGCAGCAGCGCGGGCAACAGGACTCGCCGGAAGACGTATGACCGGCTTGCACCCACCGACCGTGCGGCGAGCACGTGGCGGCGGTCGATCTCTTCGGCGCCACCAACGGTGTTCAGCACGATCGGAAACAGTGCACCGAGGAAGGTCACGAACGTGATGGACAGTTCCTGGGTCGGCCAGAAGATGATTGCGATCGGCACCCAGGCAAGTGGCGGGATCGGCCGCAAGGATTCGAACACCGGAAAGACCACGCGTTTGAACCACGGACGGGTTGCCATCAGCAGCCCCAACGTACCCCCTACTATCAGCGCCACCGCGAAACCGGCCAGCACTCGTTGGAAGGACAGCGACCAGCTGTTCCAATACCCTGGGCTGGTAGCAAGTTTCAGGAAGTCGACGACGACTGCTGACGGGGGCGGCAACTGACCGACGAGCGGGACGCTGATGTCGGTCCAAGCGTCGAGCCGGGTGGCGAGCTCCCAGACAACTGCGAAGATGACAATGCCGATCGCGCCGCGCTTCAGGGCCGTCGTGTCCACATTGTCGGTGCGCCCGTACAGCCTGAATAGTCCTGTCATTGGACCATCTCCCGCTCGCCCGCGTCGAACGCGCGCTTGGCTTCGTCGCGAACCGCCTCGGAAACTTCGCCGACGAGTTCGCGGAAGTGGGGTGCGGTAATGAACCTGCGGTCCCTGGGACGATCCAGGCTGATGTTGATCGTGGTCTTGACTCGACCGGGGCGGGTTGTCATGACAGTGACACGGCTGCCCAGATAGACGGCTTCCTCGATGTCGTGGGTGATGAAAAGCACTGTGACGGCTGATTTGTCGTAGATTTGCAACAGCGCATCATGCATGGCGGAGCGCGAAATCGCGTCCATTCCCCGAAACGGCTCGTCCAACAGAAGCACAGCCGGTTCCATGACGAGCGCACGCAGAATCTCGACGCGCCGTTGTACGCCGCTGGATAGCTCGCCCGGGTAGCTGCGCGCTATATCGCCGAGCCCGACCTCCTGCAGGCGCTCAATCGCGACGCCCGCAGCGTCGCGGCGGCTCACGCGCCGCTGTGCCGCCAGGCCATAGCCGACATTGTCGGCGACAGTCAACCACGGGAAGAGGGTGCTGTCCTGGAAGACGACGACCCGGTCGGGACCTATCCCGGCGGTGGGCCGGGCTGGGCCGCACAGCAGTTGCCCGTCCAGGTCAATGCGCCCGGATGTGATGTCGGTGAACCCGGCGATCGCCCCGAGCACGGTGCTCTTTCCGCACCCCGAAGGCCCGACGATGACATGGAGTTCACCGGCGGCGATGTCGAGGCTGAAATCCTTCACCGCTACTACCCGAGCGTCCGCCGTCCGGTACGCCTTGCCGACAGCGTGGAGGACTAGGTTGCCCCCGCTCATGATCCGATACTCCGCGCCCGGTACGCCATTAACCGGCTGCCGACAAGACGAATCAAGGCACTGCTGGCGAAGCCGACCAGACCGAGCGTGATCATCGCGATCACGATCGTCGGGTAGCGGGTCGTCGTGTAGGAGGCATTGATGAGGTAACCGAGCCCGAACTGGCCCGCGATCATCTCCCCCGCGACCAGCGAGAACCAAGCGACCCCCATGCCGATCTGCAGGCCGGTGAAAATGTAAGGCAGCGAGCCGGGAATCACGACGGTACGAAGCACCACGCGAGGGCTGGCACCCAGGCACCGCGCCGCCCGGATCAGGTTCTGATCGATCGAATGGACTCCGAGCAACGTGTTCAACGTGACCGCGTAAAACGCGGCCAGGTACGTCAAGAAGATGACCGAACCCTCCCTGGTGTGAAACATCAGCATTGCCAAGGGAACCCACGCCAGGATGGGGATGGGGCGTATCAACTCGAAGACGGGAAAAGCATATTGGCGGAATCGCGATGACCACCCCAGCAGCAGGCCGAGCGGGATCCCGGTGCAGAGAGCCGCGGTGAAGGCAATGGCAACGCGCCGAACACTTGCCCAGATGTGCTCGTAGTAGGACGCGGTGAAGATGGACGTGCCGTAGGCCGGGTTCGGGCTAACCCATTCCCGGATCACCTCGCTCGGACCGGGGATGCCGCGAAATCGTGGTAGCTGCAGCACATCGACAGTCAGATACCAGCAGCCGAGGAACAGAGCGAAGCCGAGCAGGGCCAGCGGAAGCGCTGGCGACAGGATCCGACGGCGTCTCGGCTTTGGCCCGATTCCCGCACTGCTGTGGGCGGTCAGGGGGATCGTCTCGGTAGAAGTAGAAAGGGCGCTCACGAGCTACCTTGTCGTAGGAACAGAGAGAAGCCCCGTGGCTGAAGTCTGAAGCAGGAGCTCGAACACGTCGCGGGGCATACTGGCGCAAATTATGTGATCATTTCTGCACTGGTTCCGCGCCGCAACGGTATAGATCCTGTTGACCAAAAACCTGCCTAAGCGCAACTTCGTACCCCTCGCGCGTGCCGTACGAGGCCACGACACCGTGATGGATCGGGTATGGCAATCACGGTGCTGCCGCCCACGTCGACCACTGACCGCCTGCGTGACAGGCGAACCACCGCCACGGATTTGTCCTGTCTCAGCAAGGAAACTGACGTTGTCAGACCAGTGGGAATAACGGCCCAGGCGGCATCGTCTCTTCAACCGGTCAGCGCTGTGAGGCACAAACGGTTTGGCTGGCCCCCCGCCCGGACGCGGCTTTGTCGGTGCGGCGTGGCGCACAGACCCTGGGAAGGAAATCAGTGATCTGGCCGAATGGGGCAACCGGCCTCACACGCCAGCCGCGATCCGCACTGGTCACGACGCATGAACCGGATGGGCGCGACGGTGCGACCCAGGCCCTGTTCGCCGGCGTGTTGGCTGTTCTGCTGGCGACGGAATGGGCCGCCAACCATTTCGCCGCGTTGATCCCGGCGATCGGCGATCACCAGCACCTCGAAGCGGCCACGCTCAATGCGATCTTCGGGATCTACGCGGTAGGACTGCTGCCCGGCCTAATCATCGGCGGGCGTGCATCGGATGCCCTGGGGCGTCAGCCAGTGGTCTGGGCGGGTTCTGCGACTGCTCTGGTGGGCACGGTGGCGATGCTGCTTTCGCAAGATTCCGCCGTGTCGCTGGTCGGGCGTTTGATCGTCGGGCTCGGTGTGGGTCTAGCGATCAGCGCTTGCACCGCATAGGCCTCGGATCTGCAAGGTCCTGCCGGTGCTGCGGTCGCCGGAGCGGTCTTAACCGCAGGTTTCGCCGTCGGGCCCGTTCGTTCGGGGGCAATCGCCTCGGCCGGAGAACCCGGCCTTTGGGTGTCGTTCGGGATCGCCGCCGCCGTTGTCGTGGTTGCGACGGTTGTCATGGCCATGGCGGTAAAGCGCGTGGCCGTGACCGTGTCCACACCAGCGCGTGGCCCGCAGCGGTTGGCGTCAGCGCGCCAGGGATGCACGCGGGCGTTGAGTTGGGCGATGCCGCTGGCGCCGTGGGTGTTCTCCTCCGTATTGGCCACAGTCGGCTCCTTGGAGGCCTCGGCGATCATTCTCGCCGTGATGGCAGTGCTGGCGTCGGCAACAGCCAGGGCGTGGTAGAAGTTCTTGCCCTTGGCGCCCATTCCGCCGATGTAGAGGGCCAGGTGGGGGTTGACGAATTCTCGTCATTGTATTCAACAACTGTTGACATGGCCTGCAGCGGGGTCTACCGTTGATTTCAACAATTGTGGAACTCAATGGCAGGGGTCGCGGACATGACCGTCACAGCCATTCAGATCGGACTCGATCCCGACGTAATCGATTACTTCTCACCCGACTTCGCCCACTTTCCCGGCCTGTCCGAGGAGAAGCTGCGGGCCGCCAACGATGACAACGTCGCCGCGTTGCGCGCCGCGGGCTATCACGTCGACAACTGCCTCATCGACTTCGGCGAGGCGGGCGCTGACAAAGCCCGCCAGTGGCCGGAGGCCAAACAATACGACGCGGTGCTCATCGGCGCCGGTGTGCGACTGGTCGCCAGCAATACGCTGCTGTTCGAGTCGGCCGTCAATACCGCACACACCACACTGCCCGGCTGTCGCTTCGTCTTCAATCGCGCAGCCACCGCAACCCCCAACGACATCCGTCGCTGGTATCCAGACCCGAAAGCGGTGGCGCGATGACCACCCACTGGGCCGATTTCGACGTCGATGTGCTCGTCGTCGGCGCCGGGCCAACGGGGCTCACCGCCGCCGGTGACCTCGCGCGGGCGGGCCGGTCGGTCACCGTCCTGGAGCGCTGGCCCACGATCAACCCGTCAAGCCGCGCCTTCGCCACCATGGCCCGCACGCTCGAGGTTCTCGACGCCCGCGGACTCGCCGACGACCTGTTGGCGCACTCCCATAAGGCACCGGGAGTCACGATTTTCGGCGGCGCCCGCATCGACCTCACCCACCTCGACTCGCCCTACCGGTTCGCGATGATCACCCCACAGACCAATGTCGATCAGGCACTGGCCGGCTACGCCGTCGCGCAAGGCGCCGATCTCTGGCGCGGCATCGAGGTGATTGGACTCGGCCAGGACGCCGACGGCGTGACCGTGACCACGCGCCCGTACGGCGACAACGCAGACCGTCACATCTACTGGCGGGCGCATTATGTGATCGGCGCCGACGGGGCACACAGCACGGTTCGCGCGTTGTTAGGTCCGGACTTCCCGGGCAAGACAATCTTGTCGTCAATCGTGCTCGCCGATGTCAAGCTGGCGCACGGGCCTGCCGACGGCGGCCTGACACTGGGCAGTACTGGTAACGAGTTCGCGTTCCTGGCCCCCTATGACCGCCATGACGCCGACGGCTCGTGGTATCGCGCGATGGTATGGGACCGCAACCACCAGGTGCCCGACAGCGAGCCCGTGGACCAGAACGAGATCGTCGGCATCCTTGCGCGGGCAATGGGGATCGACCTGGGCGTGCTCGACGTGGGATGGACGTCCCGATTCCATTGCGACGAAAGACAAGTCGCGGAATATAGGCACGGGCGCGTGTTCCTCGCCGGAGACGCGGCGCACGCCCACTCCCCCATGGGCGGGCAGGGCATGAACACCGGCATTCAGGACGCGGCGAACCTCGCATGGAAAATCGACTCCGCACTCGCCGGTGCGGACGACGCCGTGCTCGACAGCTACCACGACGAACGCCATCCGATTGGCAAGCGCATCCTGCTGCAATCCGGCCTCATGGCGCGCGGTGTGACGCTTCATCCGCGACTCGCACGACAACTACGAAACCTGTTCGTGCCCAGCCTTCTTCGTCTTCCCCCCGTGCGCGACACGGTAGCCGGATCCTTCGCGGGAACGACGCTGCGGTATGGCCACCGGGAAGGCGAAAGCACTTTGGTAGGCACCCGCGCGACACAGATTCCGTTGACGCAAGGCCGACTCACCCAGCTACAACGCCAGCCCGGCTTTGTTTTCGTTCGTGAGCGCGGCGCGCTTGCGGTCGACGCACCCGGGCTGCTCCAAGCCGAGCGGGCCGACGCCGCGCCAGCAGTGCTGGTGCGGCCCGACGGCTACATCGCCTGGGCCGGCGATTCAGCCAACCGATCCGCGTGGGTTGCGGCCCTTGCCCGATGGACCGCACCGGCTGTCAGACACTCGCTAGAAGTACAGGGGCGCTGGGCGATTCACTACCGGTCCCGGCTTCGACCGGAATACGCAGCCGGCTACGAAGACCGAATGTTTTCACCGCATCGCCGGGCTGCTACTCGCCGGTGAGTTATTCCGCGCCGACCTCGGCGACACCCTGATCGCCTGGTGAAACGGCCGCGGTGAGCGCGTCGTCGGGCTGCTGCTGGCCGACCGGCTCATCGTGACCGACCTCGGGAAGGTTCCGATCGCCGTCAATCCCGCCGCGCCTCGCCGACTTTCTCTTCGGCGTTTTCTGCGGCGCCGGCGCGGCCGTACGTACCGCCAAGCGGTCCCCGATAGGCGTCGACACGGCGGACTCGCTGACCATCTCGATAGCCTTTTCGGTGTACACGCGGTAGCCGAAGTTCGGTAAGTAGCCGTGGATCTCGGGCGTGTCGAGGTCGCGCATGAACTGCAAGATCCCGTGGCTGAACACCTGGCCGGGCACCAGGACCGGAAATCCCGGAGGGTAGGGCGTTACGTAAGTCGCCGACACGATGTCGATTCCCGCTTCCAGCCGTTCATCAATCTGCTCGCCGGTGAGGTATTCGCAATTGGTGTCATCGTAGCAGAGGTAGAACGCTCGGCGGACATCCCCTTCGGGCGTCGGCTCGCTTCCGCTGTGATCCAGGAATGCGGGGTGGAAGCCGCTGAAATCGGGAAGGGCCAAAGGCATTTCGGTAAGCCGATAAACCGCCTGCTCGAAGTGCTCGCGCTCACCAATACTCATCTCGGAGATGTCCTGGTCGAGCTCGCGGGCAATGTTGACAAGAACTTCCACCAGGAAAGCGACCGAGCTGCGCGTGGTGCCGATATTGGTCATGAACAGCACGCTGTTGCGCGACGTCTTATTGATCTGAATTCCGTAGCGGTCCATCAACTGTTCGCGTTTGAAGGTGTCTCCGTCGTAGCCGGTGGGCCCGATGAACAAGGTGATTCTCGACGGATCGAGCACGAACTCGTCCTGATCCCAGGCAGCCATCATGTTGCGCAGACCCGAGCGCAGGGGCTGGGCGATGGCCGACGGCCGGAACCGCTCCGGTATCAAATCAGATGTCCGAAGGCACCTCATGTACTTGCTGAGCAAGGGATGGTTGTCGATCGCGTCGCGCAAGTGCATTGCGTTTTCAATCTGCCGCTGCACCAGTTCGACGCCTTCCAATGCCACCTGTCGGCGACCGAGGTCTAAAGACGCCAGGATTTGGTAGTTGGGTGAGGTCGAGGTGTGCGCCATATAGGCCTCGTGGAACGGCTCTGCGACTCTCTGGTCAAAGTCTTGATCGAAGACGTGGATCATCGATCCCTGCCGCAATGCAGTCAGCGTCTTGTGCGTCGACTGGGTGGCATACACCCGCACCCGGGCTCGTGCCGGGTCCGGAATAAGGCGACGGTCCAAAAGATCATCGCCGTTACGTGCATCGGCGACCCCATCTGGCTGGGCAGAAAGATACTCCTTGTAGCGGCGCCTGTAGTCAGGGTCCTGCAGCCGCTCTCGCAACGCCCGTGCTGAGGCCATCGCGGTGCGAGCCCGATAGACCGGGTGAAAACGTGCGAAAGCGAACCATGCCTCATCCCACAAGAACACCAGATCGGGCTTGATGGCGAGGCACTCCTCCATGACACGCTCGACGTCGTAGACGACCCCGTCGAAGGTGCAGTTGGTCAGCGACATCATCTTGACGCGGTCAAGCTTGCCGGCGCGTCGCAGCGCCAACAATTTCGACTTGATCTCACGCAACGGCACCGCACCGTACATCGAGTATTCGTTGAGCGGATAGGCCTCTAGGTAAACGACATTCGCGCCGGCGAGCATCATCCCGTAGTGATGTGACTGGTGGCAATTACGGTCCAGCAGCACGATGTCGCCGGGCGCCACCAGCGCCTGGGTGACGACCTTGTTAGCCGTTGACGTTCCGTTGGTGACGAAGTACGTGTGGCGCGATCCGTAGGCTTGCGCCGCCAGCTGTTGTGCTTCGCGCAGGGGCCCGGTCGGCTCGAGCAGTGAGTCCAGGCCGCCGCACGTCGCCGACGTCTCGGCCATGAACACGTCCAAGCCGTAAAAGCCCACCATGTCTTTGATCCAGTGCGAGTTGACGATCGACTTGCCCTGCGAAATCGGCAGGGCGTGAAAGACACCCGTGGGTCGGTGACTGTACTCCTTGAGCGCGCTGAAGAACGGCGTGCGGTAGCGCGCCGCCACGCCCTGCAGGATCGACAGGTGAAGCTCGAGCATGCCTTCCCGAGCATGAAACACCCTGCGGAAGTACTGGCCCAGCCGTCCGGCGATGTCCTCCACCTCGATTTCGGTCATGAGGTACAGGTCGAGTTCGGGCCGCAACTTCGCCAGGGAAACCGCGAGGATCTGCGCACGTTCTTCGGGCGTCTCGTGATCGGCCAACTCGTCGGACACCGCGGTATCGACGAACTCCGCCAGGCTCGAGAGATCCCGGGTCGATTGGTGCGAAAAGCGCCGCCGGATCACCACCGCCTGCAGGTTGACGTTGAGCCGTGCCGCGATGAGAGCCTCGTCTCCGCTGGATACCACCACGAGCTCGTAGACGAATTCGTCATCGGGGCGTCGCCATTTACGGACCTCGTTGCGCAGCGCCCGTTCCTGGTCTTCGGTCATCTTTTCGACGACGAGCACCTCGAAATAGGGACGGTCGCGCTGTGTCGCCGGTTGATGTTCGAGCAGCTGGCGCGGATCAGACGGAAACATGTCCAGGTCGTCGGCACCGGCGTTGTCCACGTCTCCCGAGCGGTACGACTCCGTGGTCAGCGCGCGGTTGATCTGCGCAACCGCTTGCGCGAACTTATCATAGCTGCCGGCGCCAAAAAGTCGTTGAACTCGCGCGAATTGGGGCGAGCCGGGATAGGCCCAGTAGGGCTCTAGGGTGCTCAGGCGGGCCAGTAGTTTCTGGCAGGTGCTCGCCCATTTTTCTTTCAACGCTCCTGTAGTGGTCGGGCGCGTGAGCCGATCAGCGGCTTCCTCTAATCGGCACCACGAGTCACTGCGGACCTGCCACAGACTGTTGTAAGCGCGTAAGTGTTCTGTCATGACTGGCCCTTTCCCGAGTCGCGGCGACTCATCCGCCCCGGTGCGTCGGTCAAGATTCGCAGACGCAATCCGCCCGCTGGTAACCAGAAGACAAACAATGCATGTCCGTCGAGTGACAGCCCGCACAGACAACGGTGACGGGTATCCCCGGCAAGCACTCGGGGACAGTGTAGTCAGCCAGGACGAACCGTGCCCATGACCCGTCTACGCCGATGATGCTCAACGTCTCTCTTGGGCGTCGCGCACAGGATTAGGCCGCGATCCGCCGGCACTACGGTGATGACCTGCGCCCGAGGAGCTTTAATCATCCGATAATGGGGGCCACTGCGGTTTGAGACTGTTCGAGGAAGCCAGTGCATAATTCGTCGCCTTTGCCGTTGATGGCGATGGCCGACGAGCGGTCGCGAACCCGACCGCCGTTCGACAGTCACCCGTACCAAACACCGCGGGTGTTTTTGGCGCACCGCCATAAGAATGTCTTGGACATACGGACGAACGGATGAAAAATGTTCAACCTGAGTTCTCCGGCTAAAGCTTTCGCGTTGTTAACGCTTATGTTGCTCGTCGCGAGCGCGTGCACGTCGGCGCAGCAGGAAAAACCGAGTGCGCGGGCTCCGGTATCGGAGGACTACCCGGCCCCGGTCGAGGCCGACTACCTCATCGGCAATTACCACTTCCGCAGCGGCGAGACCCTGCCCGAGCTGAAAATCCACTACCGCACCATCGGGACGCTGCGCCGCGACGGCTCCGGCAGGGCCACTAACGCAGTGTTGTTACTGCATGGGACCGCTAACTCAGGAAAGCAGATGCTCACACCGAGCTTCGCGAATTACCTTTTCGGGGCTGGCCAGCCCCTCGACGCCTCTCGTTATTTCATCATCTTGCCGGACGAGGTCGGCCACGGGGCCTCGAGCAAGTCAAGCGACGGCCTGCACGCGCGCTTCCCGCACTACGACTACCACGACATGGTGGACTCCACCCATGAGTTGGTGACGAGGAAACTCGGCGTAGATCATCTGCGGCTGGTGCTGGGCGTGTCGATGGGCGGGATGCAGACCTGGATGTGGGGGGAGGAATACCCAGGTCTTACCGACGCACTAATGCCGTTGGCCAGCAACCCGGTTCAGATTGGCGGCATCAACCGTATCTGGCGCAAAGAGATCATCGACGCCATCCGTAACGATCCGGATTGGCAAGGCGGCGAGTACGATACCGAGCCGGTCAGGGCGCTTGCCACCGTCGCTGATATCACGCTGCTCGCACCGAAAAGCGCCCCCATCTACATGCAGCAAATCGCCCCGACCGGCCCTGCAGCTGACAAGTTTTATGAAGACCAGACATCCGCGCAAATCGCGGGGATGGACGCCAACAACACGCTTTACGCGTTCGAGGCCTCGCGCGATTACGACCCGGAGCCGGACCTCGAGAAAATCACCGCGCCGATGGTCGCCGTCAACTCAGCTGACGACTACATCAACCCAGCAAGCCTGGGCATCATCGACCGCGACATCAAACGCGTCAAAAACGGCCGCTTCGTCCTGCTGCCCGCCACAGACCAAACACGCGGCCACTACACCTACATACTCGCCAACATCTGGGAAAATAATTTAACCGAGCTGCTGGCCGAATCCGGGCATTAATCACGAGGTGTATTGCGTGGATGGCGGGTCAGTCCTGCGCGGTGGTAATTACGCTGATTCCCACGAGTTCTGCCAGTTGCTCCGCCGAATAACGGCCCGGTCCAAGGCCGTTCCGGACCGCTGTGCGTGCTACACGTGCCAACGCGGCATTGAGCGGCGCCGTAATGCCGTGTCGGTGAGCGATCCGGACAATCTCCCCGTTGAGGAAGTCGGTCTCGACGTTGCCAGTCTGACGGCTCAGCGACTGCCAGGTGGAATTACTTGGTCTGCCATCCCATCCGGGTACCGGGCGTAGTGTCGGTCCGTCCGCCCGCGCCGCCGTGGATGTCTCGAACGAGACGAATTGGATACCCGCATGCCGCAACACGTTCTCGCCTTCACTGCGAACCGCAGCTACCACCTCGCTTACGTCGGCCGACTCGGCGGACAGGGCACCTACGGCATTGCCGAGGTTGCTCAGTAGCTTGTTGTACTTCCAGAGAGCGACGTCATCGGGAATACGCACCCGGATCCCTGCGCCGCTCCACGTCTCGACGAACCCCGTCAACAGGTCGGCGTCGGCCTGCGTGCTGGTCGACGCAGGCCACCGTGCGATATGGAACTGGCCGACCACCGGCCACGAACGCACGATCACCTCACCGGGTTCGAGATGCACGGCGGGCAACCAGACACAGACGCCGAATACCCGTCGAAAATAGCGCAGCGCTTTCTCCTCGGCGGCAACGCCGTTGAGTGCGGTTATCGCTGGCAGTCGCTCGCCTGCGGTCCCGACGACACCATGCGGGCCATGGACCGGCTGATCCACCCATTCCTGCAGTGCCGCGTCGAGTTGCTGGGTCTTCGTCGCGAATACCAGCACATCGCGATGGGTCAACCGCACATGCTCGGCCCGGGACGCCGTGGTGACTGGCGTGCGGAATGTGCCGTCGGGCGTTCGCAGTGTCATGCCTGCAGTCGCCAGGACCTCGGCGTGCCGACCACGGGCAACCAACACAGTGGGAGTAGCGGCCCGCGTCAGCACTGCGCCCACGGTGCCGCCAACAGCACCGGCGCCAATGATCACGTACCGGTGGTCGTCTCGAGAGGACAATTGCCATGCCTTCCATCGGTTCCGGGCCCTAGCGCGAGGTTACGTCCGCTACTCGTTTTCTGAACATCGTTGGTCGTCAGGAAGTGGGTTGTTTCGCTCACAGCCGCCGCTGTTGTCGGCAGGGGTTTGTGTCGTGGTGGGGCAGTTCTCCACCGTCCCGGCCCTTTTGGTCAGTATCCGTTTGACCTGATGAGTGGAGGTGAAGCGTTTGATCTCGGGGTCGGTGGCCCGCGACAAGATGTTGCGGGCCGCGTTGGTCTCCGTGTCGTACCCGATGCCCTGCCGAGAACCGCCCTCGGTCTGACAGTGAACTTTCTTCCCGTGACGGTCACCGAGGTGTCCGCACGAATGTACTTGTTGTGACGTGTAGGCCGGGTTGACCAACGTGACCGCAGAACCTGTGCGGCTTGGTAGCGACGCTAAAGCGTCGGCCAAGAACCAGCGCTGCCAGGCCGCGTAGCCGCGGCTGGCCGTTTTGCCGAACTTACTTTTGCCGCGCAAACCCGACAAGTTACTTCGCCGCCTCCTGCGGAGGCGCTCCACTGACTGTCATCAAGCAATACATCGAACAGCAGCAGCGGCCAGACTAAAGCGGCCCGCTCCGCGGGCCGAAGAACGGGATCGGCTTCCTCCCGGCCGTAAACGGCCGGGCTTCCGCCGAAGAAGGATCGGGTGAACTGCCGACTGCTCGGCTGCCTCAACTGCTACTGCTAGCCACCACTCTTGGATTAGCTTCTGGCGAGGATCTGCGAAAGCGCCTGACAGAGTTCCTGGTCCGGATCCGTGGGCAAGGCTTCCGCACGCCAGCCGACGAAATCATCCGGGCGCACCAGCAGCGCACCTTCATCCGATAGCCCTGTGACGCGCGCCCATTCGCCATCAACGTCGCGCACGACGCCGTTCGGGCCGATGCATTGGAAATCGACTGAGACACCAAGGCTCGCAGACGCGGAAACGGCGGCAGCGAGCCATTGATCCCCGGCGTCGCCGGTGAACAATGTGAAGCCCTTCCCGAGCAGGTCGAGCGTCGAGACGCGCTCACCGTCACGCTGTACCCACACATGGGGCACCCTCGTACCGGCTTCCCCGTGCAGTTCTTCTCCCTCGATGAGCTGCACAGCCTGTGGGTCGGCCGGGGGTGGTCCGTTGGTCACGACCGCAGGCGAGCGGTATTTGTATCCGGCGACCATGTAAAAGATGGGGCGCTCTTCCTCGGCGGGCAGTAGCCCTGGTCCCTTGTCGTCGAGCCGAAGAAACGACGTGGCCGGCCCGGTGAGCGACTGGCGGGCCGCGAAACGCCCGACCGGATGCCGCTCGGTCTGGTAGGTGTCAAGCAGTTGGGGCCCTGCTGTGCGGTTGAGCACCGCGGCGAGTTTCCAGGCCAAGTTCTGCGCGCTGTGGATAGCGGTGTTGGCGCCGCCCCCCTTGAATCCCGGCATGGTGTGCGCTGCGTCGCCGAGGAGAAAGACGCGCCCACATTGGAATTGGTCGGCCACCTGTTCGTGCGGCTGCCACGGCGCCACGTCGATGATCTCGATGTCGATCGACGCGCCGATGGCCTTGAGCAGCATCTCGCGGCACCGCTGCGGGGTGAATTGGTCGGCGGTCTGGCCCTTGCTGGGAAAGTAGGTGGTGGTGAACACGCCGAGGTCATCCTCGGCCACCATGAATATGCCGCTCACGTTGGGGTTTTCGACGTACACGGCGTCACCGTCGCCGAGATTGGGGACGAACTGTCGCCACGGCGCCCGGAAGTAGACGAAAACGATGAACATCGGTAGCGGGCCCATACCCGAAGTGGTGATGCCCAGCTTTCGCCGGATGGGGCTGTGCGTGCCGTCGGCGGCCACGAGGTAGTCGGCTTGCACCATAGTGGACCCATCGCTGTCGCGGTCCCTGATGGTTGCCACGACGGCACAGTCGTCCTGGCTAAACGACACCAGCTCCACGCCGTAGCGCACTTCGCTGCCCAACCGTCGGGCCTCGGCCAGCAAGATCGGCTCCAAATAGCTTTGCGGGCAATACTTTCCGAACGGCTCGGGGCTGAACCGTTCGGCGCTGGGAAAAAAGACGTCGGAATCAATCGCGGACTTTTCGTCGGCGCTGTTAAGTGTCTCCTTGCTGACCATGTTGGACATGTGCTCGGCAACAGCGCCGACGGCCTTGCCTAGACCCAGTCCTCGCAAGATCTCCAGGCTGCGGAAGGTCAGGTTGCGGGCTTTGGGGTAGATGAAGACCTCTGCGCGCTTTTCCACCAGCAGGGTGCGAACCCCGTGGTGGGCCAGCAGGACAGAGGCGGCAAGCCCGCCGACGCCGGC
>DATJBA010000307.1:0-2358 GCA_035515675.1 Mycobacterium sp. | reverse complement strand
TTTCGCCCCCTCACCGCGGCTTTGGGTTGGTGCCATGGTGGATGCGCCGGGGAAACCCGGTGATCTGCCCGAAGCGCTGGAGAAGTTAAGCGGGGTCGGAAAGGCCCCGGGTTTGACCCACCGTCCCAAGACGGGGATTCCGCCTTCGGGCAGGTCCTTGAATTGGCAGCGTGGCATCTGTATTACGGCGATGACGGCGGGCTGCGGGTGGTTTCATGGTCGGTGACGCAGGCGCAATAACGGTGCTGCTGGGCGGTGACGTCATGCTCGGCCGCGGTGTCGATCAGATCCTTCACCGTCCCGGCGACCCGACACTGCGCGGGCCCGTGGTCTGCGATGCCCGTCGATACGTGGAGTTGGCCGAACGGGCCAACGGGGCGATCCCTAAGCCGGTTGACTCGAGGTGACCCTGGGGTGATGCGCTCGAGATCGTCAACGATCTCGACCCCGACGCTCGGCTGATCAACCTCGAGACCACGATCACCGCGGACGGAGAATTCGCCGAACACAAAGCCATTCACTACCGGATGCACACGGATAACCTGCCAGCACTGGCCGCGT
Organism: Mycobacterium sp.; assembly: GCA_035515675.1. GTDB lineage: Bacteria > Actinomycetota > Actinomycetes > Mycobacteriales > Mycobacteriaceae > Mycobacterium. Next base: position 1,797 of record DATJBA010000307.1, on the reverse strand, counting down.
TCCGGCCCGACGTCTCACGCTGGGTGGGTTTGCCAAACCCGACCAGGGCCACCTGCGGGGGTAAATGACGCCGAACACCACATCGACGCCTTGGTCGCCGAGGTTGGTGACAGTGATGGACGGCTCCGACATCTCCGAACTGCGCAGGCTGCCGGCGCGCGCACGGGCAACGAGGCCGGTGAGGTCGTTCATCAGCACGTCGAGCTTCTTGTCCGCCACATCGTGGATCGCCGGGGCGACCAGCCCACCGCCACGCAGCGAGATCGCCACACCGACGTGGACCCCCTGGGCCGGCCGAGACTCGTCATCGCGCCAGAAGCCGTTGAATTCACCGAAGCGCGCAGCGGCGAGGCCGACAGCCTTGAGCTGCAGCACCGCGGGCAGCAGCCGCTCGGTGATGGAGCGCTGAGCGTTGCGCCCAGTCAGCCAGGACCGCGCCGTGTCCATCGGAATCTCTTGCGCCAGGTAGTAGTGCGGTATCTCACGCTTGGATCGGCTGATCGCCGCCGCGATCGAGCGCCTCATGTTGGCGGCGCGGTCGATGACGGTGGGCTTTGCCGCTGCCGCCGATGCCTTTTCAACGTCGGCGATCGTGACGGCTCCCTGCGGCCTGGTGCCGGTGACCACGCCGATGTCGACGCCGAGTTTCTCGGCAACACGGCGAGCAGCCGGCGAGACCCATTGACGGTGACGCCGGCCTGCCGCCCTGTGCCCTGCTGGACGCGCAGGCGCCGCGACCGCCGGCATCGGTTGCGGCGCGGATGATTCCGCGGCGGCTGTGGTCGCGGGCATCGGCGGCGGTTCGGCGGTCTCCCCCGGTGCCAGCAGCGTCGCCATCACGGTCCCAACCTGAACAGTCTGACCGACCCGGACGAGAAGCTCGTGCAACGGTGCCCTCATGCCAGCACTCGACCTCGATGGCCACCTTGGTGGTTTCCACACCGCCACCCCCTGGCCACGGCGCACCGTGTCGCCGGGCACCAGCCATTCGTTGAGGGTTCCCTCGTCCATGTCGGAGCCAGCGAGGGCATCTTGAACTCGATCGTTCCGGCCGGCCCAAAACATTTCGCGCCGCGGCGACGATATTGTCCACCTGCGGCAGCGCTGCCTGCTCGAGATGCTTCGGGTAGGGGATCGGGACTTCGGCGCTGCACACCCGGGCGATCGGTGCGTCGAGTTCGTAGAACGCATCCTCGACGATGCGGGCGCTGATCTCGGCCGTCCTCTGTGGCGAGGTGCCGACAACCACGGTGAGCTCGAACGCTGGGCAGAGCAGCTTGATCGCCAGGCGGCCGAGCTCGATGAGCGGGAGAAGGCTCTCGCGCAGCGCGAGGCCAAGCTCGCAAGACGCGAGCGACTGGCGGACGAGCGCGATCGGATCGCGGACGAGCGGGACAGAATCGCAAACCACCGCGAGCAGTTGGCAGACGAACGAGAGCTAAGCGCCGGACGAACGCGAGGGCTCGGCTGCGCAGCGTGAACGCGAGCGACTGCAGCGCGCCGAAGACCGGGTTGAGCGCGGGCGAGCCCATGCTCAGGAACCGCGACAAAATAATCTAAGTAGTCTTCGGGCGTGTTGGCTCGACGGTGTAGTTCCACTCGCCGTGGAACTCGTGGCGTGTGATCGGCAGGGTGTCAACGTGTTTGGCCGTGTAGGTGATGCCGGTGGCGTATTGATCGGTGTCGAGGACACAATGGACGGTGAGCCCGGTCGTCGTTGTGGTGTTGCCGATCAGGTCGACGATCATCCGGTGGCTCTTCAGGGGTCGTCCGCGCCAGTTCATGGTGATCTGGGAG
>DATJBA010000306.1:0-3944 GCA_035515675.1 Mycobacterium sp. | reverse complement strand
TGCCTGGACCCTGACCGTCACCGACATCGCCACCGGCTGGACCGAGAACCGCAGTGTGCCCAACAAGGCCCGTAAATGGGTGCTGGCCGCGCTGGACGACATCGCCCAGAGCATGCCGTTTCCCATCCTTGGCGTGGACAGATCTGGGTTTGATACCCCTTTCCGGAGACGAATAGGCCCTGCTGCCTGCGGTAACGACACGCCGGCGGGGTCGTTGATTCTTCAGGTCGCCTCCTGAATAGTCAGGTGTTGCCTGAACAATCAAGGCGCGACGGAGGTATGTGGTGGAGGGAGCCGGTCTTCGCCTGGTCGCTTCGGCGCCAGCGGCGGTGGCCGCCCCACCGGATCCAGGCGCTTATCAGGCCCGTTGCATCGAGGACTACCAGGCCTCGCAGGCAGCGCGCGGGTTTTCCACGCTGACCATCGACAACGGCACCGCCGCTTTGGAGCGGTTTCTGGCCGCGTGCGGACGACCCGCTTGGGAGGTGACGTGTGAGGACATCGACCGGGTGGTGGGCGAGCTGGCGGCGGTCGGAATGGCGACGTCGACCCGGCGCGGGTATGTGTCGGTTTTCAAGGGGCTCTTCACATTCCTGTTAGCGCGCAAAGCCGCTGAGATCGAGGCACTGTTCGGGGTGCGGCTAGTCGACCCGGTCGACGAGTTCAACGCCGCCCGACACGTCGGCAACGACTCTCCGGAGGTGGCGCCGCCGCCGACTCCGCAGCGGATGGACGCGTTCTTCGCGTTCCTGCGTGAGCGGATCGCCACCGCACGGGTCTTTGCTGCGGCCGGCCGTGACTACGCGCTGTTCCGCACGCTGTATCACGCGGGGTTGCGGACCGAGGAGGCGGTGATGCTCGACGTCGCCGACCTGTATTTCGATCGCGGGCCGTTCGGCAAGATCCACGTGCGTTACGGCAAGGCCGCCAAGGGTTCTGGGCCGCGGCCGCGGTGGGTGCCGATGCTGGATGGGCTGGATCTGATCCTGAAGTGGTATCTGGCCGACGTGCGGTCGCGGCTCGTGCCCGGGCCGGTGTTGTTCCCGGACCAGTCCGGGGATCGGCTGCATCGTGGCAGCGTCCGCAACCGACTGGCGCATCTGCTCGACCTCGAGCAGGTCTTGGCGCCCGAGCGGTTCAGCCCGCATGCGATGCGCCGGGCCTGCGCCACCCACAACTATGAACGAGGTATGGATCTTGTTGCGATACAACAGCTTTTAGGTCACTGGCAGGTCGGAACCACGATGGGGTATGTCCGGCCGTCGGCCACTTTCATCGAGGACGCCTACCGCCGCGCCGTCTCGGCCACTTTGACCGCGCTCGAGGAGGAACCGCGATGAAGGCTACCTGGCGGCTGCGGATGGCCGCCGCGCAACGCGAGGTCTGGACCGGTGCGCAGCTGCGTCGACTGTTGGCCGAAAAAGCCGGCCTGCACCTGTCGGCGGCGTCGGTGTCGGCGCTGCTGACCAAACAACCCGCCCAGCTCAAACTCGAGACGCTCGCGGCGCTGTGCACCGCGCTGGAGTGCACGCCCAACGACCTGCTCGACATCGACACCACTCCGGTTGCTGCCGCGCCTGCGCCGCCGGCTGTGACCACCCGAGCGGCGGCCCAGCCGCGGTCGGGACGTTCCATGCCGCCGCTGTGAGTCACCCGCGTCGCGTCGTGACCTGTGCAAGGTGTGGCCAGCAGCGTCCGCATCAGGCGCGTGGCCTGTGCTCGCGGTGCTACCAAAACGATCCGGCGATCGTGCATCGATGCACGGAAAAGCTTGCCGCCCAGCTAGATCCGGAACCACAGTGGTGGGCTGGGTTCGGCGAATTCCTCACCGAGCGGGTAGCGGCCACCCGCGCAATCTCTATGCTGCATCGGCTCGCCGCAGCCCTCGACCGGATCCCAACCGTGAGCCCCACCACGGTCCTGGAAGCGGTCAGAAACCCCGGTCCCGCCGTCGGGGAGCTGGCGCGGGCGCTGGAAACCTATTTCGTCGGGTCCGGGCTGGCGCTCGCGCTCGACACCACCGCCCAGGCCGCTTCCGACCGCCGCACCCGCCGCATCGCCGAGGTTCCCGACCAGTTTCGCTCCCTGGCAACCGCCTTCGATGCTCACCAGCTGCAGTCCAGGCAGCGGGCACGACGCTGCGGCACCAAACCCCGCTCCGACCGGACCCTCGAAATCAACCTCGCCGCCATCCGCGACCTCACCCGCTACCTGGGCGTCCACCGGCCCGCCGTCACCGACTGGACCCTCGTCGGCACCGGCGACATCGAAGCGTTCCTCGCCACCATCGCCAACCCAAGCAACCGGGCGCGCCAGCTGCACGCGCTGCAGAGCTTCTTCCGGTTCGCCCGCCAGCACCGGCACATCCTCGCCGACCCCACACGACGGCTGAACGCCAACTCCAACATGCCATTCCACGGCCAGGTCCTCGAACCCACCCGCCAACGCGAGCTGTTTCACCGATGGACCGTTGACACCACCAACCTGCACCCGCACGAGCCGGTCATCGGCCTGCTCGGACTGCTGCATGGTGCCTCCGGCGCCGAACTGCGGGCGTTGCGCGTCAACGACATCGACCTCACCGCCGCCAGCGTCGCGCTCAGCGGCCGGCCGCACCAGACCCCGCTCGACCCAGCCACCACCACCGCGCTGCGTCGCTGCCTGCACCACCGAGATCACCAGCACAGCAGCGGCCCATGGCTGTTGGTCAACCAGAAGAGCAAGACCGTCGGCAAGCAGGTGTCGCTTGACTACCTCAACATGGTCCTCGCCCCCGCCCGGGTCAGGATTCAGGTCCTGCGAACCACCCGGCTCGCGCAGCTGGTCACCACCATGGACCCGGTGCTGGTCGCCACCGCGTTCGGCATCCGCCGAGGTGCGGTCCTGCACTACCTCGCCGACACCGTCGACCCCACACGCATGCCCGACCTGTGAACATCAGGTGCCACCTGACATAGGTTCGGCCGAACCTGTGCGCTTTGGACAACGGCAGTGCCTTCGTCGATGCGTGGCTATTGCGGGCCTGCGCGAAACTCGGTGTGCGGCTGGTGCATTCACAGCCAGGCCGACCCCCCTCTTAACCGGCTAATCCTCTCTCGTCATCATGTCCGACACGCCGAAATTCCCAGGGTGATTGACTTGTGCTGAGATGTTCGGCATATGTGGCTCTCATGATGGAAGAGCAGACGGTGGAGTCGTTGCGTGCGGTCGAACGGGCGAAGCGGTGGTCACTGGTAGGGCCGGGGCCGGCTGGTATGGACGTGGTCAACGACTACCTGGGCTACTTGGCCGATCGGGGGTACTCGCCGCGCACGGCGCGCGCGTATGCGTTCGACCTGCTGGCGTTCGCCCGCTGGCTGGTCGGCGAGGGACTGGCCGTTGACGCGGTGACCACGGACGTGCTGCTGCGGTTCTTGGCGTTTTGTCGTTCGGCGCCGACGGCGGGCCGGCCGGGCGGCAACGTGTACTCGATCCGCGACGGGCGCAATAGCGGGTACGCGGCGACGACGATCAACCGCCGACTGGCCGCGATCTCCGGGCTGTTCTGCTACCGCCAGATGCGGGACGGGTCGGCGGCCAACCCGGTGCCACACGGCGGCCCGGCACGCCGCGCAACCTCCAGCGAGCGCAGCGGTCTTTTGGCTCATCTGCGAAAACCTAAGCAGCGCTCTGGGTTACGGGTTCGGGAGCCGCGCCGGCTGCCGCGCGGCCTGGACCGCAAGGAGACGACAGCGCTGGTGGGCAGCCTGCGTACGGAGCGGGATCGGGCGATCGCGGGGTTGATGCTGTTCTGCGGGTTGCGGTCGGCCGAGGTTCTCGGACTTGGGGTGCGCGATGTCGACATCGGCCGCGGGTGGGTGCGGGTGATCGGCAAGGGCGATAAGGAGCGTCGGGTTCCGTTGGACCCGGACGTGGCCGGGCTGATCCAGACCTACCTGTTCGCC
>DATJBA010000305.1:0-12470 GCA_035515675.1 Mycobacterium sp. | reverse complement strand
CGTCGGCAAAGGCACCATCTACCTGCACTGGAGATCTCGGGAGGACGTCTTCCACGCGGTCAGCGCCCGGGAGGCGGCGGCGGGGACGGACGCCATTGTCGGCGCGCTCCGAAATGATCCGGGCGAGGTCGCGCTGCACCGCTACCTGCGGCGGCTATTCGTCGAGGCGATGAACCGTCCCGTGCTGCGTGCGCTCTACACTCGGGATGCCGACACACTCGACAAGTTCCTCGCCGCAGCGAATCATCAGCGGCTGGAGGAAACCAAGCTGGGTGTCAACCGAGACTACTTAGGTGTCCTGGCCGCGGAGGGAATGCTGCGGTCAGACCTGCGCCCGACCGATCTCGACTACACCCTGCCCGTCATCATCTTCGGCTTCTTCGCGGCGGAGCCGTTTCTGCCGCCGGCCATCCAGTTGAGCCTGCAACAGAAGGCCGACCAGCTCGCCGACACGGTGCGCCGCGCGTTCGAGCCGGCCAACCCGCCCGGCATGGACTCGGTGAAACGCGCTGCGGCGAAAGCCATCCCGATTTTCGAACGGCTTGCCCGCGACTACCGGGCCGCGACGTACGGAGGCGATCACGATGACCGAGCTGACTTCTGATCTCACCCGCCCGCGTGGGCGGTATGGGGTGGACGGCGACTACCGGCTGATTCCCGCACCGGTCGTTTTCGTCGGCTACCTGCTGTTGTGCCTTGCCGCAGCTCTTTTGGCCGGCGTCTGGCTGGGGACCGGGCGCATGGCACTGGGAGTTGGGGCGGCCCTGGTCGCCGTCGTGCTGGTCGGCGCCGGTATCAGCATTCTGCGGTTCAGCCGGCGAGGCAAGTTTGAAGTTTGGGCGCGCCTCTTGACGGGACTGGGCTTGCACGGCGACGAACGCGTGCTCGACCTCGGCTGTGGCCGTGGTGCGGTGTTGTTAGCCGCGGCCAAGTTGGTGCCGAGGGGAACCGCTGTGGGCGTGGATATCTGGCGGCCGGACCAGACCGGCAACTGCATGCGGGCGACGCTGGCCAACGCCGACGCCGAAGGTGTCGCCGACCGGATCGAACTGCATACCCGCGACATGACCGAGCTGCAGTTTCCCGATGCGTCTTTCGATCTCGTCGTCAGCAGCCTTGCGATCCACAATCTGCCGGGCAATGCGGCGCGGCTGGCCGCGATCGATGAAGCCGTGCGGGTGCTGCGGCCCGGCGGCCGCATCGCGATCGCCGACCTCGCCTTCACCCGGCTTTATGCCACCCGGCTCCGGCAATGTGGCATGGTGGATGTCAAGCGCCAGGATCTTGGCTGGCGCGCGTGGTGGGGATTACCGTGCTTCTGCACCCACGCGGTCACCGCGACCAGACCCGAGCAAAAGCGCTAGAGGAACGGCGAAGAAGGTGGCGAAAATGGTTCCCACGAAGTCGGTTTCGCGAGTGGTGGCGTTAGAAGAGGCATTTCTTCACCCGCAGGTTTGGGACTTGTTTCCCGAGGAGCTACAGCACAAATACCAGCCGGTGAGGAGCCGGCTCAGCGACGTCGGAGCCGAGCGCATTCGCTTGATGGACGCGGCGGGAATCGACGTGCAGGTGCTCTCACACGTTCAGCCCGGTATCCAGATCCTGCCGGACGCACAGGCCGACTTGGCGATTGCCGTAAGCCGCGAAGTCAACGACTGGCTGGCCGAGGTGATCGCCGCGCATCCTGCACGGTTCGCGGGCTTTGCCATGTTGCCGACCCAGTCTCCGGCTCACGCCGCTGAGGAGCTGGAGCGGGCGGTTCGCGATCTCGGCTTCAAGGGCGCGCTGATCAACGGACACACCAATGGGCGTTACCTTGACGAGCCGTCGTTCGACGTGCTGCTCGGTCGAGCCGAATCATTGGGCGTCCCCATCTACATTCACCCGACTGATCCGCCGCAGGCGGTGTCGGATGTGTACTACGCGCCCTTCGGGTCGGCCCTGGTGACTACCTGGGGTTGGCCGGTGGAAACCGGAACGCACTTGCTGAGGCTCATCTGCGCGGGCGTATTTGATCGTCATCCGAATTTGAAGATCATCGTTGGACACATGGGAGAACTGCTTCCCTACTGCTACACCAGGATCAACCAAGGGCTGACAATGGCTGGCTGGCTACTTGCAGCACAGTCGAAGAACCACCAGACCGCGCCGGCCACCGCAATGCGCAACAACGTCGACTACCACATGAAGAAGAATGTCTACATCACCAGCAGCGGGGTGTTCGACGTGCCGGTGTTCGACTGTGCCCGAGCAATGCTGGGCCTAGACAACCTTATGTTCTCTGTCGACTACCCGTTCCAGGACAACTTCGCCGCGATGGAGTTCCTCCAACGTTGCGAGCTTTCCCCCGAGGACAAGGAACGCTTTGCCCACAGCACCGCCGAAAGCCTTCTGAACCTCGACAATCGGCCAAGCGCCACCCACACCGCGGGTGCCCGCTTCGGCGACGCCTGGTACAGGTTGCGGGCACGCACCCAATCGAAGATAGCCAGGGCGCTGATTTCAGCCCTTGCCAAGTAGCCGTCAATTCACTTGACTGCCGAGCTATTCAGCTCAAACGAATCGCGATCGAACACTAATCCAGCAGCGCCAGGAACTCCTCGGCCACAGCAACAACCCGCTCGCGATCACGCGGCACCAGACCGATCCGGGTCCGTCGATCGAGGACGTCGGCGACATCCAGTGCGCACTCATGGGTTACCGCGTATTCAAACTCCGCCCGCGTCACATCGATGCCCTCGACGACCGGCTCGATTGGCCGGTCGCACATAGCGGTGGCCATGACGTTGGGCGCCTCGGCCCCGTACCGCTGCACCAGTGACACCGGCAACCCGGCACCCGGGCCCTTCTGTGGCCGGCAATGCGGCCCGGGATTGGCCGGCGCTCCGATCAGCGGCAAGTTGTGGGTCCGGCAAGGTGCGGCATGCAGGTGCCGCAGGCTGATGGCGCGATCCAGGACATCCTGTGCCATGTAGCGATATTCGGTCAGCTTGCCGCCGATCACGCTGATGACGCCGGACGGCGATTCAACGACGACATGGTCGCGCGAAACGTCGGCGGTGCGGCCTTCGCCGGTGTCGATCAGCGGCCGCAGCCCGGCATAGGCACCGATCACGTCAGCGGTCCGAAGCGCGGTCCCCAACGCGGTGTTCATCGTGTCCAGCAGGAACGTAATCTCCTCGCCAGACGGTTCCGGGACGTCGGGAATCGGACCGGGAACAGCTTCATCGGTCAGCCCCAGATAGACCCGGCCTAGTTGCTCGGGCATGGCGAATACGAACCGGTTGAGCTCACCGGGAATCGGAATGGTCAGCCCCGCAGTCGGATTGCCGAAGGCACTGGCATCGAAGACGAGATGGGTCCCGCGGCTGGGCCGCAACCGCAAGGAACCGTCAATCTCGCCCGCCCACACCCCGGCCGCGTTGATGACCGCACCGGCCGACACATCGAACGACTGTCCCGTGCGCTGATCGGTCAACCGCACCGAGGTGCCGGTGGCCTTGGAGGCCGCCACGTAGGTGAGAATCCGGGCGCCGTGCTGTGCCGCGGTGCGCGCGACCGCGGTGACCAGTCGGGCGTCATCGATCAATTGCCCGTCGTAGGCCAACAAGCCACCGTTCAGGCCGTCACGCCGAACGGTAGGAACCATGTCCACGACGCGCTGCGGTGCAACTCGGCGCGATCGGGGCAAAGTGGACGACGGCGTACCCGCCAGCATCCGTAATGCATCGCCGGCGAGGAATCCGGCACGCACCAACGCGCGCTTGGCGTGACCCATCGACGGCAGTAACGGAACCAGCTGCGGCATCGCATGAACAAGATGAGGAGCATTGCGCGTCATCAGGATTCCGCGCTCGATGGCGCTGCGCCTGGCGATTCCCACGTTGCCGCTCGCAAGGTAGCGCAGACCGCCATGAACCAGTTTGGAACTCCACCGGCTGGTGCCGAACGCCAGATCACGCTTTTCCACCAACGTCACCCGCAGGCCCCGCGACGCGGCGTCCAAGGCGATCCCGACACCGGTGATGCCGCCACCGATCACGACGACGTCCACTGGCTCGCCTTCGGCAAGTGCGGTCAGGTCGGCCGCGCGGCGCGCAGCGTTGAGAGCGGCGGTCATCAGGATAGATATCCGTTCAGTGCGTAGGCAAGTTCGGCGGCCAGCGCGCCCGCATCGAGAATCGGCCGAACGATTTCTGCGGACTGAATCGTCGACTGGGCGATCAACAACACCATGGTGGCCATCTGGAGGGGATTGCCGGCGCGGACGCTGCCGTGGCGCTGAGCCACACGCAACCGGGTGGCCAGCGCGTCGATCAACATGTGCTGGCTGGTCCCGAGGCGTTCGGTGATATAGATCGGCGCGAGCTCCGAGTGCAGCACCGACATGACCAGTTGGTCACGACGTAGCAGTTCGGCCACTGTAACGATCTGCCGCACAAGCGATTCCCGGTCATCCCCGAGGAACGGTGCGTCGCGCATCACGCCGGTGATGTGCCGGGTCAAAAGCGCCGCCACGATCGACTGCGTGTCCGGCCAGCGGCGGTACACGGTCGGCCGGCTGACACCCGCGCGCCGTGCTATCTCCGCGAGTGTCACCCGGTTTACGCCGAAATCGACCACACAGCTGGCCGCTGCCGCAAGGATCCGGTCTCCGGTATCCAGAGCAGCGTTACTGATTGACAGCATATGTAATACTGTAACGCATGCCCCACCTCGAGGAACTTCTCCCGCCGATGAAATGGAACGCGTGGGGAGATCCCGCCGCAGCGAAACCGCTGTCCGATGGCATCCGGTCGTTGCTGAAACAGGCCGTGGGCCTGGCGGATTCCGAGGAGGTCGAACTTGACGCCGACCAGGTGCAGCTGCGCCCTTCGGCGTTGTCGCAGGCGGATCAGGACACGCTGGTCGGGATCGTCGGTGCCGCGTACTGCCGCACCGCCGACCGCGATCGGTTGCTGCACGCCGGCGGCAAGTCCACCGTCGACTTGTTGCGGCGCAAGGACGCTCGCGTCCAGGATGCGCCCGACGCCGTCTTGCTGCCCGGCGACGACGACACCGTTGCCGCGATCCTGCGCTACTGCTCCGAGCACCGCATCGCCGTGATCCCGTTCGGAGGCGGCACCAACGTTGTCGGTGCGCTCAATCCCGCCCGAGGAGAGTTCGGCGCTGTGGTGTCGCTCGACCTGCGCCGCTTCGACCAGCTCATATCCCTCGATGAGGTGTCCGGCCAGGCCGTTTTCGGGGCCGGCGTCACCGGACCGGACGCTGAACGTCTGCTCGGCAAACGCGGCTTCTCGCTCGGGCATTTCCCGCAGAGCTTTGAGTACGCCACCATTGGCGGCTTCGCTGCGACGCGATCGTCAGGCCAGGACTCGGCGGGGTACGGCCGGTTCGATGACATGGTTCGCGGGCTACGGATGGTCACTCCGGTGGGCACCATGGATCTGGGCCGCGCACCGGAATCAGCCGCGGGCCCCGACCTGCGCCAGCTGCTCATCGGCTCGGAGGGCACCTTCGGCGTCATCACCCAGGTGCGGCTGCGGGTCCACCGGGCGCCGGAAGCCGTCCGCTACGAGGCGTGGTCGTTCCCCGATTTCGCGATCGGGGCCGCCGCCGTGCGCGCCGTCACTCAAAATGGGACCGGCCCCACCGTCATTCGGCTCTCCGACGAGGCCGAAACCGGGGTCAATCTCGCCACCACCGAGGCGATCGGCGAAAGCCAGGTCATCGGCGGCTGCCTGGGCATCACCGTGTTCGAGGGCACCAAGGAGCACGTCGAGAGCCGGCATGCCGAGACCAGTGCAGTGCTGGCAGCCCACGGCGGCATGTCGCTGGGTGAAGGGCCGGCACAGGCCTGGGAGCGGGGCCGGTTCGGCGCGCCGTACCTGCGCGACTCGCTGCTGTCCGCGAGCGCGCTGTGCGAGACTCTCGAGACCGCTACCGACTGGTCCAACATTCCCGCGCTCAAATCCGCTGTCACGGAGGCGGTCACGACCGCACTGGCCGCGACGGGCACACCGGCGCTGGTGATGTGCCACATATCGCACGTCTACCCCACCGGCGCTTCGTTGTACTTCACCGTCGTTGCCGGGCAGCGCGGCAATCCGATCGAGCAGTGGCAGGCCGCGAAAAAGGCTGCCTCGGATGCGATCATGGCCACCGGCGGAACCATCACCCACCACCACGCGGTCGGTGCCGACCACCGGCCCTGGATGCGCGACGAGGTGGGCGAGCTGGGTGTGCAAGTGTTGCGCGCGGTCAAGGCGACACTGGATCCGGCCGGAATTCTCAATCCCGGCAAGCTGATTCCGTGACTGTTCCGTGAGTAAGGATCACCGCATCGCCGGGCAGCTGCACCGGCGCGAAATCAGCAAGGTGATCGCGCTGACTAATCCCGTCTCCGGGCATGGCGCCGCTATCCGCGCAGCGAAGGTCGCGATCGGCCGGCTGCACCATCGAGGTGTGGAGGTCGTCGAAATCATCGGCGACGACTCGCAAGACGCACGCTATCTCGTCGGCGCCGAACTCGAGAGAGGCACCGACGCGGTGATGGTGACCGGCGGTGACGGTGTCTTCTCCAACGCGTTGCAGGTGTTGGCGGGCACCGACATTCCGATCGGGATCGTCCCAGCGGGCACCGGTAACGATCACGCTCGCGAATTCGGGATTCCCACAAAGGATCCCGAGGCCGCCGCCGATATCGTCGTCGACGGCTGGACGGAAACCGTTGACCTGGGCAGGATTCGCGACAGCGCCTGGGTCGACAAGTGGTTCGGCACCGTGGCGGCTGCCGGATTCGATTCCCTGGTGGCCGATCGCGCCAACCGGATGAGCTGGCCCCATGGGCGGTTGCGCTATTACATCGCGATGCTCGCTGAATTGTCGCAGCTGCGGCTATTGCCGTTCCGAATGGTGCTCGACGGAACCCAAGAGATCGACGCCGACATCACACTTGCGGCGTTCGGCAATACCCGCAGCTATGGCGGTGGGATGCTGATCTGTCCCAATGCCAATCACGCCGATGGTCTGCTCGACATCACCATGGTGCACGAGGCGTCCCGGACAAAGCTGGTCCGCCTGTTCCCCACTGTGATCAAGGGCACGCACGTCAACCTCGACGAGGTGAGCACGGCACGCGCCAAAACAATTCACGTCGAGTGCCGCGGCATCAACATGTACGCCGACGGCGATTTCGCCTGCCCGCTACCCGCCGAGATCTCTGCGGTACCCGCCGCACTGCAGATTCTTCGTCCCGCCCGGCCATGAATTTGTGTAACACCTGCTGCACCGAACGTGACATCTTGCAAGTCAAGGGAGCGCTCCCCAGGAGGAACGATGTCGCGACACCGCAAAGCGGCGCTCGTCGCCTCGGCGGCCACATCGCTGTGCGGCTCTTTATGGCTTGCTCCCCCGGCTGTCGCCGGCGAAGTTGCGTCTCGGAATGGGCAATACGTCCTGACGCTCTCCGCCAATGCGAAGGCCGGCACCAGCATGGCGGCCAGCGAACCAGAATATGCGCACCGGGCTCCCGGTACCTCCCCTCAGTGGGCATGGCGCCCAGCTTGATGATGAGATGACCGTTCAAGCCCTCGCCAACACGGTCTTTTGTTCAGCGTGCATTCCTCGGCCGAGGATCAACCCGGCATAGCGGGAACGTTCTCGATATCGGCTGCGGCACCGGAGAAAACGCGCTCTACCTTGCTTCCCGCGGACACACCCTGGTTGGGCTCGACGGGTCGGCGGCCGCCATCGCCCACGCACAGACCAAGGCGCGTCAACGGGGCATCGACGCCGAATTCGCCCAAGCCGACGCCCGCGAGCTCGCCGGCTATCGCGGCCGCTTCGACACCGTCATTGGGAATTGAGGACCAAGGGGCGTGTCCGACAGTACGACAAGGTTGTTCGGGTTGCGAGGCGTTCAGGTCACGCGTGTTGACCACGGCACGGACGGCGGCCATATCGTGCACCTAAAGACCGACGATCCGGAAGCGGCCCCGATGCGGGTCCTGCGGGGTGCGTCAACCTCTGTGAAGGAACGCACGACCGCCCGGACAACGTCGAAGCGCCGGTCGTTTAACCGACTCCCCTACTGAACCAGGTCACTTCGGCGGCGTCGCCGCCGTCGCGATACACCTCGAGCGCCTCGTCCCACGCCGTTCCCAGCACTGAATCCAATTCCGCGGCCAGTGTGTCGGCGCCCTGCGACATCAGCGCCCGCAGCCGCATCTCCCCGACCATGATGTCGCCGTTGGCGCTCATCGACCCGCTCCAGAGGCCCAGTTGCGGGGTGTGGCTGAACCGCTGGCCGTCGACTCCGGGGCTGGGGTCCTCGGTGACGTCGAACCGCAGCACCGACCAGGAGCGCAACGCGTTGGCCAGCCGGGCGCCGGTGCCCACCGGCCCGATCCAGTTGGTGACCGCGCGCAGCTGTCCGGGCATCGCCGGCTGCGGTGTCCACACCAAGTTCGCCTTGGATTGCAGGGTCGACGACAACGCCCACTCGACATGCGGGCATACCGCCGCGGGCGAGGCGTGGACGTACACCACGCCAGTCGTCACGTCGGCGAATTGATTCGACGCACACATTTCCTGCTCCTTTGGTTCCGCGAGGGACGTCTTCCCCAACGACCTGGCGGACCCGGCAAGCAGGATGCTTTTGGTGTTGTTGTGCCGTGCGTGTCTATTGTGCCTCGTGATACCCGTGTTGCGCTAGTGTGCGGTGCCAATTAGATGTGCTCGAATATCACCGCGTCGGAAATCGCCGGCCATCGCTCTAGCGCCCAATCGCCGAAATCGCGGTCGGTGAGGACCACCAGCGCCAGCTCCACCTCGGGATCTGCCCAGATGAAACCGCCTGCTTGGCCGAAATGGCCGTATGTTCGCTCCGAGTTGTGCGCACCCGTCCAGTGCGGCGATTTCGAATCCCTGATCTCGAAACCAAGCCCCCAATCGTTGGGCCGCTGCACGCCATATCCGGGCAGCACACCATCCAACCCGGGAAATTGTACCGTCGTCGCCTGGGCGTGCAGCTGCGCCGACACAGTCGACGGGCGCAGCAAGTCACCGGCGAACGCCGCCAGATCCGCAACCGTCGAGGTCGCTCCGAACCCGGCAGCCAACGTGCCGCCGTCCAGTCGGGTGGTCGCCATGGCCAATGGTTCGCACACCGCCTCGGCGAGGTAGCGGCCGAACTCGATCCCCGACTCCCGCTCTACGGTGCGCGCCAACACGGTAAAGCCGTAGTTGGAATACATCCGCCGGGTGCCGGGCTTGGCCAGCACACGCTCGGAGTCCATCGCCAGACCCGACGCATGTGCTAGCAGGTGCCGGATCGTGGAGCCGGGCGGGCCAGCGGGGGTATGGAGATCGACGACCCCTTCTTCGATGGCGACCTGCACGGCCCGGGCCACCAGCGGCTTGGTGACCGACGCCAGCTCGAACACCCGCTCGGTCTTGCCGTGGCTGGCCAACACTCCACTAGGCCCAATCACCGCAGCGGCGGCAGCCGGAACCGGCCAGTCGTCAACAACGTCGAGAGCGGCCATCAGGTCGGACGCGTCACTTCCTGGCGATGTAGTAGTTGTTGACCGGATCCGACTCGGTCTCGGTCACCCGCACGTCGTCGAACCCAGCGTCGATGAGCATCGCGGTCGCCAGCTGCCTCCCCCAGGCGGCGCCAAGTCCGGCGCCTTCGGCCGCCAGCGACACCGTCATGCAGTGCATCAGCGAGGTCGTGTAAAGGTACGTGCTCATCGGGACGCCGACGTTGTCCTCGAGCCGGCTCGATGCCTTCATGTCGGCCATCAGCAGAACACCACCGGGTCGTAGTGCGCGATAGATGTTTTCCAGCACCCGCGCCGGCTGCGCCTGGTCGTGGATGGCGTCGAACACGGTGATGACGTCATACGCGGCAACCTTGTCCAGCTGCGCCAGATCGCGGCTCTCGAAGGTCGCGTTCGCCAGGCCGAGGCGAGCCGCCTCCCGGATGCCGGCCGCAACGGCCTCATCGCAGAAGTCGATGCCGGTGAACCGGCTGGCCGGGAACGCCTTTGCCATCAGGTTGATGGCATGACCGCTGCCGCAACCAAAATCGGCCACGTCCGCACCTGACCGCAGGAGCTCGACAAGGCTATCGACCAACGGCAGCACGACGTCGATGAGCGCGCTGTCCAACACCACACCGCTCATCTCAGCCATCAGCGTGTGGAACCGGGGAAATTCGCTGTAGGGCAGCCCGCCGCCCTCACGAAAACACCCGATGACCTTTTGTTCGACCTCGCTGAGCAGCGGAATGAACTCGGCCATTAAGGCCAGGTTGTCCGGCCCAGCCGCACGGGTCAGCACGCCTGCGCGGTGGGGGGGCAGCAGGTATGTGGCGGTCTCTGGGTCGTAGTCGACGACGTGACCGGTGGTCATGCCACCCAGCCACTCCCGGACGTAGCGCTCGTTGAGGCCGGCGGCCTCGGCGATCTGCGCGCTGGTGGCAGGCGGAAGCCCGGCCATCGTGTCCAGCAGACCGGTCTGATGTCCAATGCTCAGCAGGAGCGCCAGACTGGCGGCGTCGATGGTCGCGACCATTCGTTCGGTGAATTCTTCGGCAGTCTCCGCGGATTGGTTGTCGAGTGCCGTCACGCTCAGCGAGGCTACACCGGCTGGCCGGCCCCGCTCGCTGCGCAGGCTGTGGGTGGACGGCGGCTGCCGGGTGTATGGCGCCCATCATTAGGTTGGAGGCCATGAGTCAGACAGTGCGCGGCGTGATTTCACGGAAGAAGGGTGAACCCGTCGAATTGGTGGACATCGTCGTCCCGGACCCCGGGCCCGGAGAGGCCGTGGTCGACGTCATCGCCTGCGGGGTGTGCCACACCGACCTGACCTACCGCGAGGGCGGCATCAACGACGAGTATCCGTTCCTGCTCGGCCATGAGGCCGCGGGCACGGTGGAGGCGGTCGGGCCGGGTGTGACCGCGATCGAGCCGGGCGACTTCGTAATCCTGAACTGGCGCGCGGTGTGCGGCCAGTGCCGAGCCTGCAAACGCGGCAGGCCGAGCTACTGCTTCGACACCTTCAACGCCGAGCAGAAAATGACGCTGACCGACGGCACCGAGCTCACCCCGGCGCTGGGCATCGGGGCGTTCGCCGACAAGACGATGGTGCACTCCGGTCAATGCACCAAGGTCGATCCCGCCGCCGACCCGGCGGTCGCCGGCCTGCTGGGCTGCGGAGTGATGGCCGGGCTGGGTGCCGCGATCAATACCGGTGCGGTCAGCCGTAACGACACCGTCGCCGTGATCGGCTGCGGCGGCGTAGGCGATGCCGCGATCGCGGGGGCCGCGCTGGTCGGGGCCAAGCGGATCATCGCGGTCGATACCGACAACACGAAACTGGACTGGGCCCGCAAGTTCGGTGCCACCCACACCGTAAACGCCGGCGAATTCGACGTTGTCGAAACCATCCAGGACCTCACCGACGGCTTCGGCGTTGACGTGGCGATCGACGCCGTGGGCCGGCCCGAAACGTGGAAGCAGGCCTTCTACGCCCGCGATCTCGCCGGAACCGTTGTGCTGGTTGGTGTTCCCACACCCGATATGCGCCTGGACATGCCGCTGCTGGACTTCTTCTCGCACGGCGGCTCGCTGAAGTCGTCGTGGTACGGCGATTGCCTGCCCGAACGCGACTTCCCCACCCTGATCGACCTCTACCTGCAGGGTCGGCTTCCGCTGGAGAAGTTCGTCTCCGAACGCATCGGGCTCGGGGATATCGAAGAGGCATTCCACAGAATGCACGAGGGCAAGGTGCTGCGCTCGGTGGTGGTGTTGTAGTGGCCCGGATCGACAGGATCGTCACCCAAGGAACCTTCGAACTCGACGGTGGCAGTTGGGAAGTCGACAACAACATCTGGATCGTCGGCGACGACTCAGACGTCGTGGTTTTCGACGCCGCCCACGCCGCGGAGCCTATCCTGGCGGCTGTCGGTGGCCGCAATGTGGTTGCGGTGGTGTGCACACTCGGCCACAACGACCACGTCACAGTGGTGCCCGAGCTCGGTGCGGCCCTCGAGACGCCAGTGCTGCTTCACCCCGGCGACGAGGTGCTGTGACGAATGACTCACCCGGACAAGGACTTCCGCACTGTTTCTGATGGGGACACGTTGAGTGTCGCCGGCACCGAGTTGCAGGCGCTGCACACCCGGGGCCATTTCCCTGGATCAGTGTGCTGGTACGCCCCCGAGTTGGGGGTCGTCTTCAGCGGCGACACCCTGTTCTCCGGCGGCCCGGGCGCGACCGGACGCTCCTTCTCTGACTTCCCGACGATTCTGCAGTCGATCCCTGCGCGTCTCGGCACGTTGCCCGGCGACACCGTCGTGCATACCGACCATGGCGACAGCACCACCGTCGGCGACGAGATCATCCATTACGAGGAGTGGGTCGCCCGCGGCCACTAAAGCCCGTCTGCCCGCGAGCCAGGCG
>DATJBA010000304.1:0-5102 GCA_035515675.1 Mycobacterium sp. | reverse complement strand
TGGTCGGTGCGGGCGGCGGGACCGGGGGGGCCGGCGGAGTCGGCGACGTCACCGGCGGGGCCGGCGGGGCCGGCGGCAATGCGGGCCTGCTCTTGGGCGCCGGCGGGGTTGGCGGAGCGGGCGGAACGACCAACGGGGACGGCGGGGTTGGCGGGGTTGGCGGCAATGCGGGCCTGCTCTTCGGTGAAGGTGGGGCCGGGGGGGCGGGCGGAGCCAGCACTAGCGGTGGCGGCGGGGCCGGCGGGGCCGGCGGGGCCGGCGGGCTGATTGGCACCGGCGGAGCCGGCGGCGAGGGCGGCGAAGGCCCAGCCGGTGGTGCCGGTGGTGCCGGCGGCAACGCCGCGGTGATCGGCGACGGCGGCAACGGCGGCAACGGCGGGCTTGTGGCCGGCACCGGGGGCACCCCCGGCACCGGCGGGCTGCTGTTGGGCTTAGGTGGGATCGGCGGGTTGACGGCGTAGCCAGCTTTCCGGCCGACCCTACCCCGCCGGCGGGGCGCCGCAACCGCCGGCCCGGCGTGGACCGGTGCTGGCCTCGATCCGTCCCGGGGGGCGGCACACCTCCACCGGACCATCCTGGAAGCCGGGATCCCCGGTATACGACGTTCACGCGAGCTCACTGACATCGCGATCACGGGATGCGTTGCACCGCAGCGTGATCGATTCCCCTGGGCTGGCAGCCATCGAGGCACGCAAACGCCCCAGGAGATACCCGTACGCGTGCGGTCTCGTCCTTGCGAAGTTGCCCTGGCTGATTGCTGGAAACTCGCGGTTCCCCGGGCTTAGCCTAGGGGTCGGGGGTCAACGGTCTTAGCAGTCGGTGTGGCCGTCGCAGCGCCACGCTGATCGGGTCTTCTCGGGTGTTGCGCGGGTTTTTCGGCGGATGGACCACCAGGTCTCCGGGTTCGGGGATGGCCGCGCAGGCTTTGCAGACGCGGTCGCGGTCAATCATCCCGCCGCATTCGGCGTGGCGGTAGGTGCGCCGTGAGCTGGACTCATAGAAATTCTCATTACCCCAGGTGATCAAAGACCAGACCGTTGGCCACAGGCGCTGACCCCGCGGTGTCAGTTCATACCAGTCCCTACCGCTGGGCCCCGACACTGCGGCCAGCACCCCGTTGTCCACCAGGAGGGTGAGCCTTTCGGACAGGACGGCTTTGGGCAGACCCAGGTGGGCGTGAAAGTCGCTGAACCGGCGCACACCGTAGAATGCGTCACGGACGATCAACAGGGTCCAACGCTCGCCGATCACTTCCAATGAACGGGCGATCGCACAGTCTTCTGAGGTGTACTCGCGCGGCAAGGCCATGCGGCCATTATCACACTTGCACGTTCAATGAATGAACCATAAACTCCAACTCGTAATGTTGGTTCATTCAATGAACAGGAGGCGACCCATGTCCAATCGTCTTGCGCGCGAATTCGCCGGCGAAAATGCCGTCCATGAGTGGTCCGTTGCCCCTGGTGGCGGTGGTGGCGGCAAGCCGTCATTCGGCCAGACCCGGTCGTGACCGCGGTGGCTGCGCTGGATGCGGAATGCCGGCTCGGGTCGAGGCAGGCAATCGCAGCGGGTTGACAATCTCTAGCTGCGCAGATCGCCAGGGCAAGAACGCCTATCGCGGCGGGCGCGATGCGCATGGCGCCAACGCCATCCCCGGAGGGCTTGAAATTCACCGTTGTGGCGCTCTTTTCTCATCGCCGGCACCACCCTGATCGTCGTCGGGCTGGAGTACTTACCAGCAATGCATTGGGCCCGGCCGCCGACGCACTGCCGACCTAAGCGGTTCGTTAAGGATCGGCGCCGCAGCGTCAAAGGAACGCTAAAGATCACGCGCTGCGCGGCTATCGCACAACTGTCACGCGATAGTCGTTTCTGTACTCGGCATTTTCCTCATCTCGGCATGGAGTTGATCATGCCGCACGAATTTTGGCAGAACTTCACCCACAACCTTTTCAAGCCCGCTGTTGCTGTTCTTCTATCTCGGCTTCTTGATCCCAATCCTGAAGGTGCGGTTCGAGTTCCCGCACGTGATCTATCAGGGCCTGACCATGTACCTGCTGCTGGCCATCGGCTGGCACGGCGGGGAGGAACTCGCCCAGGTCAATGCATCAAGCGTCGGCAGCGTCGCCGGATTCATGATTGTGGGCTTCGTCTTGAACTTCCTGATCGGTACCGCCGCGTACTTGTTGCTGAGCCGCATGACTGCCATGCGGCGCATCGACATGGTCACGGTGGCAGGGTATTACGGGTCGGACTCGGCGGGGACCTTTGCCACCTGTGTGGGCGTCCTGACCGGCCTGGCCATGGCATTCGATGCGTACATGCCGGTCATGCTGGCCGTCATGGAGATTCCGTGCTGCCTAGTGGCGCTGTATCTGGTGGGCCGACTGCGCCGCAAGGGCATGGACGCCGCGGGGTTCATGCCCGATGAGCCCGGCTCCACCGCACCGGCCAAGGTCCGGGTGGCCCGGCGCGGCCGCGCGGCCCGCATACGGCCAAAGCCTCGAAACCCAGCGCGAGCGCGGCGTCGAGCAAGAGTTGGAGTTCTCGCTGGAAAAACGCGAGCATCCCGACTGGGAGCACGAGCAAAGCCGCAAGAGTGGCAAGAAGCCGCGAATTCTCTCCCGAGAGCTCTTGGGGGAGGTTTTCCTCAATCCTGGGCTTGGTCTGCTGATTGGCGGGATCGTGGTCGGTTTCATCAGTGGGCTGCAGGGCACCAAGGTCGTTGACGATGACGACACGTTTTTTTGTGTCGGCATTCCAGGGCGCGCTGTGTTTGTTCCTGCTCGAGATGGGCATGACGGCCTCCCATAAGTTGCGCGACCTCAGGTCGGCAGGCCGCGGCTTTGTTCTTTTTGCGCTGCTGGCGCCGAATATCTTTGCCACACTGGGGATCAGCGTCGCCCACGCCTACGCCCACCTCACCCATAGTGAGTTCAAGCCCGGAACCTACATCCTGTTCGCCGTACTGTGCGCTGCGGCGTCCTACATTGCCGTCCCAGCGGTGCAGCGGCTGGCGATCCCCGAAGCGAGTCCAACGTTGCCTCTGGCCGCATCACTGGGTCTAACATTTTCCTATAACGTCACTATCGGGATTCCGCTCTACATCGAGGTCGCCCGCCTCTTCAGTTGACGGCACCTTCGCAGCCCAAATCGCCACGGCGCCAAGGGACCTTCACTTTCGGGCGCTCCGGGTGGCTGCGCCGAGCTTGAACCGGTCCAGGGGTCGACCCCCCGGGACAGTCGGGTCTTATCGCATGGGCAACAGCAATGATCGGAACCTGTGGATGGCCCTCGGCGAAGCCGCGTAAATGGGCGCTTTCCCGGGACACGAATGGAACAAGACCGCGGTCCCAGTGCCCCGCAACCGGGAACACTACCGAATTTCGCTGTTCCCGATTAGGTGAAATGCGGGCCAACAGCCCCAACCCTGAATCCACCGACCGTCGCGCAGTTGAGCGACGACCTGCAAGCCCCGGCTGCATGTCTTCGAGACCCCGTTAAAGGGCCGTTAAGGCGGGAGTCCACACTGTCAGCTGCGGAGTAGCGTTTGAGCAGTTGTGAATGTCTTCGATGTGGTGCTGGTGATTCCGGCGCTGGTGGTGCTGATCCTAGCGGTCATCGGCACGCAGACAGTGCTGCGGCCGCGGCGGGCCCCAACAGCGTTCGCCGATAGCGGTGCACCGTCGCGCTCCGCGTCCCACGGCCTCGTCAAAGACCTGCTGCTGCGGCTAGTCGGTGCGGCATTGATCGGTTTGGCGCTGTTCCTTGGCGTTACCACTGTGCACCTCGCGCAGGCGATCAACCACTGGCAACCCGCACCGGCATCGCCCTCATTAACCTCGTGTGGAGAGAATCGAGCTCACGGCAATGCCGTGCATTTCCCGCCCACTAGACGGTAGCGCCCCGGTCACCGCTTATTCTCCGCATATGACCGAAAATCGATGACAATCACTGGCATCTGATGGCAACCGTCGGACCGCCAATTCGGTTGCGGGACTGCCGGCAGGGTCGAACACCTCGGTCGAGCTGCCGTTCACCGGACTCAACCATCCCTGGGCTGTCGCGGTGGACACCGCCAGCGAGATCCGCATCACCGAAGCCAACTGGGTTGCTCAAACTGCCTGCGGAGTAAAGCACCTACGAGTCAGGCCATATCTAGGTCACGGACCCGAGTTTGTAGTTCTAACTACCTACTCTGAGCTGCTAAAACTCTAGTGCGCGATACTGGGCTTGAATAGTGCTGCGCAAGAGCGATTTTCGCGCGCTGATAATCGCCTAGTTTTAGTCGATTGCCGGAGTCGTATGTCCGTGACACCGCGCCCCGTGCGCCGCCGCCTCACCGAGTTAGTGGATGGGCGTATCCCCCGGCGGCTGCTGTGGTAGACGGTCGTCGGCACAGCGGGCTCGACTGGACGATCGTGCGCCCGTCGGGCTTGTTCGACCTGCCCAGTCGCACCGATTACGTTGCGGGCGAGGTTGATGCGGTCGGCGCCTTCACAGCGCGCATCGACTTGGCTGATTACCTCCTCAGGCTCGCCGTCGACCCGGCGAGCATCGGTCGCACTGCCACCGTGTCCACCACCGAGCACACACCAAGCTTGTGGCATGCGATCCAGCGGAAGGCATTCAAGAAACCGGCTTCTCAGCCGATGAACGCCGCCTCGTAGGGCCTAAGGCCAGGCGTCGCCTGGCCGCAAAGGCCGAGTCAGGATTTGCATCGGCAACGTCAAGAAAGCGTTAGCGGCGCGCTCATCTGGTCCCGGCGGGCGTTGTAACGAGCAAGACGCCGCGCCACCAGGGGCCGCGGCACCGCTTGTGGGGTTAGCGAGATGACCTTGTCTGACACGGTTCGTCGTCTGCATGCCCCGGCGAAGTTCGCAGTCTTGCACCGCCGGCAGCATGCGATCGGCTGTGACCCGCGACACACGACTGCGGTGTCGCGAATGTTGGCCGGCTTGGTCTCTGTGCGTGTCACAGTGGCCTACGCAATGGTGCTGGCCGCCGTCGCGGTCACACTTTTGGCGCTCGGTCCGCACATGCAGCACACCGTCATCAGCCACTTGAGCACCAACTTGCACAACCTGGCGCAAGGCCACCTG
>DATJBA010000303.1:0-9765 GCA_035515675.1 Mycobacterium sp. | reverse complement strand
GCCGCGATCGCCGGAGTGTTTTGACCGAAAACGTTGGTGGCCACCAGCGTCGCCAGCTGAACGCGGTTGGCGGCGATGATCGGCGGGGCTACCGTCATGGCAAACGCGGACTCGAAGGCGGTAGCGGCCGCGTTGGCTTGGGTGCCGGCCTGCTCGGCCTGGGTGGCGGTGATGCTCAGCCACTCCAGATACGGTGCGGCCGCGGCCGACATCGATATCGACGACCCACCTAGCCAGCTCTCGCTGGTCAGCTCCAAGACTACTGAGTCGTAAGCGGCTGCTGCGGAACGCATCTCGGCGGCCATCGTGTTCCAGGCCGCGGCGGCGGCCAGCATCGGCGCGGACCCAGGGCCGGAATAAATTCTGGCCGAGTTAATTTCCGGCGGTAACGCCGCGAAGTCGATCACTGGTGCCCCCTTTGCGCTCAGCGGGCCGCGGCTGCGTTGGCTGCCTCGGTGGCCGCGTACGATCCGGCACTGGTCTGTAAGGTGGCAACAAACATCTCATGCATCGCGGCGGCTTGGGCGCTCAGCGCCTGAAACGTCTGGGCGTGACCGGCGAACTTTGCCGCCGTCACAAGCGACACCGCGTCGGCAGCGGCGGGCACCACCCCGGTCATCGGGGCTGCGGTGGCAGCATGCTGGGCGGCCAGCACCGAGCCAATCGCCTCTAAGCGGCTGGCGGCGGCAGCCAGCGATTCGGGCTGCGCAGTGACAAAGACCATCGGAGTTCTCCTGTGCATCCATAGAGTTGGTGGTTTGTGGCTATTTTCCGCGCATCCCTGCATTTGAACCCTCGAAGCGGTGACGTGCGGATGAATTTTCTCGGAATGAGCTGATTCAGACTGTGGGAACGGGGCCGTGGCCGGATCGCAATGAAACGGTCGTCGATCCGGGGTAGGGACTATCGTCGGGACTCATTTCGTTCTCACCTCCTCACGGCCAGGGCACACGGGGGTGCCACACATTTGCACGCCGGGGAGAGAACCCAGGCGAAAATACCCGGGCATTGCACCCCTCTCGTCAGAGCTTCGGCACCACACGGCGTATCCGGCTGAGTCAAAGCCGGAAGCCACTTGGGCTCGACCCTTAAGCCGGGAGGAGCTGTCCTGACCCTGGGCGTCTTTCGACGTTCGAGGTCAGTGGCCTATGTCCGTGCAGACGCCTCACCTAGCGAGGTGCTTGCAATGGCCATCGTGACACCCAGAAGCAGGTGAGTCAACCCTAACTTGCCAAACATTCGCAACAATTCACTCTGCCGCCACGCAAGAAACGTTTTTTGTCCCATTGCGCTGGTACTACTCCCCTCGCCGGATGGATGGGGCTGGATCACCTGAAACGCATGGCAGGATGCGTCTTTTCGTCATCCGGCGGCGGGGTGGGCGTGGCATTACGGTCGGGCAGGCATCGTTGCGAGAGCGGTTGCTCGAAGGTCGCCTCTGCTGGCGCAAGGATTAGCTGCCAAGGCTATTTCGGGGGCGGGCCCTTATAGAGCACCGGCCTACTTCGACTTCTTCTCGGCCACTGCCGCGCTGAGGCCCTCGGCGAGGTCCGCGCGGGTCAACTCCTTGAACCGGAGCAGCTGGTCCGTGCTGAATTCGGTGAGATCGCTGGCCAGCACCGCGTCGAGGTCCTCGTCGTCGAGGCGGAAGCTGCGATGGTCGCGGGCCTTTTCCACCACATTGCGCACGAAGCCGGCATTGCCGAGGATGTCGATACCTCGGATTAAATCTTCGTCTTCTGAGTAGTTTTCGTCGAGGTAGAACTTGGTGTACGACGGCAACAACACCTCGGCCGCCTCGTCAGTGATGACGTCTTCGTTCTCCTGGCCCATCAATCGGGTCAGCGCGATCAACTCTTGCGGAGTGTAGCTGAAGAACTCGATCACGGTCGAAAAGCGCCGCCGCAGACCCTGATTCACCTCGAGCATCTTCTCCATCGCCTTGGCATAACCCGCGCCGAAGACCACCAGCTCGTCGCGGTGATTCTCCATGTACAGCAGCAACGTGTTGATGATCGCGTTGCCGTAGGGGTCACCTTGGTGATAGCCGCGCTCGTGCAGCGTGTGCATCTCGTCGAAGAAGACCGCCCCGCCCAACGCCCCCTCGAGCATCTCCTCGGTGTTCTTCTCCGCGTCGGCCATATACCGGCCCAACAGCTTGGTGCGGCTCGTCTCCACCACCAGCGGCTTGCGCAGCACGGTCAACCCGCACAGCTGCTTGGTGAAAGCCCGCGCAACCGACGTCTTGCCGGTCCCCGGCGGCCCCAGCAACAAGGTGTGGCGCGACGTCACCGGCACCGGGAGCCCCATCTTGGCGCGGGCCAAGTTTACCTTGGTCGTCGACTTGATGAGTTTGATTTCCCGTTTGGCTCGTTCCATGCCCAGCATCGCGTTGAGCTCGGCATCCCCTTCGGCCAGATACTTCGCAGCCATCTCGGCGTGGCGAGCTGCCTCGGTCTGCGCGCGGGTCGGTGCGCTGTCCGGATCCCACGGGTCGGTGCGGGCCTCAATCGTTTCCGGGTCGGTCAGTATCAGCCGGTAGCTGGGATTGTCCAACGCTTCACGGGCCGGGGCGAACTTCGCGTCCCGCGAATACACTTTGCGCAGCAGCTCGACGGCCTCCTCCTCGCGACCCAGGTGCCGCAGACACATGCCTTGCGTGTACAAGGCGATGTTGGCCGCGCCCGGCACCCGGTCGCCTTCGATAGCTTCTTGGCCGCGCCGCAAGGCCTCCTCGAAAACACCTAGCGACGCCAGCGCGGTGGTTGCCATTGCCGCGCCCGCGGCTTTCAGTTCGGGGTGTCGCCATTGTTTTCCCTCGGGAAATTGGACGAGCACCTCGGGCCAACGTCCGGTGCGGAAGTACAGCACGCCCCGCACGTAGTTGACCAGCTCCTCATCGAAAGGACGGCGGGGATCGACGCCGTCGAGCAGTTTCGCAGCTTCCTCGTAGCGTTTCGCTCCGGCGAGATCAGCGGCATAACCGCAAGCCAGCGATTCCACGCTGGTGATCGCCAGTTTCAGAAACAACCCGTCGGAGACTTCGGGACGAAACTGCAAATCCGTGACCCCGAGGCGACGGGTTTCCCAACCGAAGGTCCTGACCGCCGCCCACGCGCCGGAAAGCACCTCGATGCTCTGCCCGCCTGCCAGCACCCGCGCCAGCCAGGCATCGCACATCCCCGGATCGAGGGCGGTAGCCGTGGTGAACATCTGCGACGCCACCTGCGGGTTGTGGCTGGGCTGTAGTCCGTTGACAGAAATTCCCGACGCCAACAGACCGGCGACCATCGCGTTACGGGCGTCTTCAGCGGTTGATTGTGCGCGGGTCATTGCGCTGCGGGCAAGCTGGCCACGCTTTCCCGCACCTGATGTACCGACAGCACCAGATCATCGTCATCGAGCAACTCCCGGCTCGGCACGACCAGTAACCGGCGACTCGCCGGGGCGGGCAAGCTGGCGCGTACTGCGGCTAACTGGCGGCCCATGAGCCGGTTGAGTCTCTTTGACACCTGTCTGGGCAGCCGGCTGTCGCTGTGGTAGCGCACCCAGGCCGACAGCCGGGGTCGGCCGCCGCGAGTGGTGAGCCGGATCGTGATCACGGTGGCCCCAATGTCGGGGGTGTCGGGTAGCAGGAGCTCCTCCAGCGTCTCGGTGGTGATGTCTGACGGCGTCAACCAGAAACTGGTCGTAAACCCGTTGAAATGCTTGAGGTGCCGCCATCCGGGGCGGCTCCAGGTCGCTTCCAGATCGGCCAGCACAGCGCTGTCGACCTCAGCGAGCTCGTCGGCGGTCAACGGCCTGGCCGCACAACTTTGTCCATCGAGATCATGGGCCAGCCGCTCGGTGGCCGCTACCAACGTCGAAGCCAGCGAATCGCGGGTAGCCACCGCAGCAACATTGCGCTGCGGGTTCATCCGCAACACCAGCCAGGTGCGGCGCACGCAGGAGGCGGGGCGATCACTCACCAGCCCCCACTCTTCGGGCCCCCAGTCATCGAGTGCCGACAACTCGGCCGCGTTGCCTCCGCGGCGCACCTTCACCGCGACGATGTCGATGCCGTCAAGGTGGATATCGAACTGGTGCAGGCCGTCAGCGACCGCCCGCACCGTCAACGTGCCCGACGTGGTCCGATGGCGATGGCGTCCGGGAGCGTCGTCCTCACCGCCGTCCACCGCGATCACTGTGACCAGTCGGCCTTCGTACTCGCGCACGCCGACCTTGTCACGCCCGAATCGGCGCTGGTAGTCGAGCGCGGGCGTGCATCCCGCAGCCAGCGCGGTGTCCGGATCGGCAGACCAATCCCACAACCAGGTGGCCAATCCGGAGATCACCGTCACGCCGTGGTAAGTGACCAGCGACAGCAGCGTGACCAGCACCGCGAGGCCAACACCCACCCACCACGCGATGTGATGATTGGCCTGCCAGGAGTCCGGGCAGTGACTGGCCACCACCAAGATCGCAATGTCGACCAGAAACACCACGGTCACCCGCAGCCACGACAAAGACAACCCCAAACTGCGCTGAGCCTTCATTGCTGCCCCGCCCTCATTGCTGCTTCCGCGTTCGTTTTATCAACATCGCTACCCCGAACACTGCGCCACCTATCAGTAGGGCACCGGTCAATCCTCCGGCGGCCACCCATATTGGCACCATATCGCGGCGCGGGGCTGGTTTAGGCAGGTTCAGCGGTGCCGACAGCTGCTGCGGCGGCTTTGCTGGACCGTCAGGTACATCCCAGGTCAGTGCCGCCACCGGGTCGACGACACCATAGCCGACCTGGTTATCCACCCCGCGCGCTGGCGCCCTGGCGGTGCGGATCAACCGGTTGATGACTTGGTATGCCGATAGTTGGGGGTATTTAGCTCGGACGAGCGCAGCCACCCCGGACACGATCGCGGTCGAAAAGCTGGTGCCAGTCGGCACCAGCAGCGTGTTGTCCGGGCCGTCGATCGCGTTGATCAGGCCGTCGTCCCGGGGCGATAGTCCGATGATGTCAGTCCCGGGCGCGGCGATGGACACCCAGGGTCCGGCGACGCTCGTCGCACCCTGCCCCTGACCACCTTGGGTCAACGGCAGACCGTTGGTGTCTACCGCGCCGACCGTCAGGACGTAGTCACTGAACCAGGAGGGCGTCACCACAGTGGTGACCGCGTTCCAGTCGCGGGGATCGTTGGGTTGCAGGGGATCATAGACCGGGTTCTGCTTGCAGTCCTTCTTGCTGGTGTCGCCGGCTGCGGCCACGATGACGGCGTTCTTATCGACCGCCGCGTAGCGCACCGCAGCACCCAGCGCGCGCTGGTCGACGATGTTGCGCGCACTCATGCAAGTCACATCGGAGATGTTGATCACCGACGCTCCCATGTTGGCGGCGTGCACGATCGCCCTCGCCATCGTTTGGACACTGTCGATCTTTGCCTGTGTCTGCGGATCCTCATCACCGGTGTAGGCATCCTTGAGGCCAAAGGCCTGGCTGGACTGGCGGATCGCAATTATGTCGACATCCGGGGCAATTCCGCTATAAGCGTCGGGGGCCGGCGCCGGTGGCGGGGGCGGCGGGTCGATTGGCTGCGGGCCGCGCCGGTTGTCGACCATGACCACCCGCGCGCCGCCGGAGTAGCTGGGAATTGTCACCGTGCCCCCGCCACCGCGGTTGGCTGACGGAGCCTGACCAGGTGCTGGTGGTGGTGGCGGTCCCGGTAATCCGAACGGTCCCGGAGGAGGAGGAGGGGGAGGCGATTCCGACGGGGCCGGAGCGGGAACCATCGTGACGGTCTGAGGCAACGGTGACAAGGTCACAGTTTGTGGCGGCGGCGCCTTCGGGGGCGGCTCGGTGGTGGGAATAGTGACAGGCCTGCGCGGTGAGGCCGGCGGCGGTGGCGCGCCATTGGCCGGCGCTGCACCGATCATCGACGCCACGATGGTGCCGTGGGCGTCGCAGTCCGACAACCCGTCGCCGGCCATGATGTAGTCGCCGCCGGGGATCAGGTGCGGAAACCTGGGGTGTGGAGTCACACCGGTGTCGATGACGGCCACCCTCTGCCCGGCGCCGCGGCCGAATTGCCATGCCTCGGGCAAGTTCAGCATGTCCATGTATTTCGGCTGCAACCGGAAATCAGTGCCGGGCAGTACGCCGACCTCGGTGCAGTAAGAATTCTGCTTCATTGGCGCCGGCGGTCCGGGCGGACCGTCGGGCGGCACCGCCGCCGGATCAACCGTCGGAGGCGAAATCGCATACGCCGGCGGTAAACCGGCTAACGCACATGACGTGAGCAAAAGTGCGGCGACGGTCGCACGGGACGCGCGACCGCGCCACACTTTGCCGCTATCGGTATCGGATCGCTGCATAGACATTCATCAACCACAATGCCAGCGGGAAAATTGGCATCAGGCAGAGGTATTCAATCCATTCCACAAACTTGCGGAACAGCGGGCTGTAGATGGTGTTCGGCACTACCGCCGCAGCTGTCAGGCCCGCCGCCGGCAGCACAACCAGGATCGCCACGCCGATAGATACCGCCAGCGGCGACTGCAACACCAGTGCGTATCGCACCACCACCGCAGCGACGATGATCACAGCGGTCGCAGCCAGGGTGATCGCCTGCCAGCGGTCGACGTAGGAGCGGCCGCGCAACAGCAGGAAACCCGAGGTGAACCCGGCCAGCAAGAGCGGCAGCCAGCGCTGCCCGGTGTGCGGATCCGACAACGCGGTCAGGGAGACCACTACCAACACTCCCAGCCCCAGCAGCAGACCCGTCAAAAACGACCGGGCACGTTCGGCCTGTAGCACCACATCGCGGACCGACGCGGGCCCCTCCAAGACCGGAGGACCACCGCCCGAGCGCACCACAGTGGTGGGCAGATCAGGTCGCGCTTCAAACACCCACCGACTGGTGGCCGACGGGAACACAGGCAGCCGAATGCCGGCCAACCGACGCGATAGAGCCGGTGCGGCGTGGTAGGCCAGCACGCAGGCCAGCACCACACAGGTAAAGTTTGTCACCGCGCTGGTCATCGCGACCATTCGTGCCAGGCTCGCAATCGCCGCCACCGCGCTGACGGTTACGATCGCGGTGTAAATCCCCAGCCGGCGACCGGTAAACCGCAGAGCGAGCGCCGCGGCAACGGCGAGCACCCCCAAGCCCAACACCGCTTGCGGGGAACCCACGCCGCCCGGTGGCGCCGCCGCCGCGGCCACTGCCAGGGGCGCAAGGCCGCTCAGCAGCATGATGTCGGCAGCGCGTCGATCTTGCGTCGTTTTCGCCCGCATTGACAGCAAGATGGACACCGTCAACACCACCGCGGCAATGATCGCAGCGTAGGCCGTCGACAGCCATGAATTGTGGTGCCAACGCCACCAGAGCAGCAAACCTGCTGCAGCAGTCACCCCTGTCGCTACCATCGACGCGCCGACCTGCACCGCAACGATCGGGTCGATCGCGGCGAATCGCTTGCTGAGATTCGCCGAAACCGCGGTGGAGATGTGCTCGATGACCTGCGATCGGCGCTCGGTGTCCGCGATGAACCGGATCCACAATCGGTCGCCGTCGTAGATGTCTTGCTCGGTCAGCGACTGAGTGGCCCGCAAGGGCGTGCCATCGACCAGGCACAGCGCCCACCTGCCGCGCCCGGTCATCTCTAACGGGGTCTCGCCGAGCTCCCTCAGCCGGCTGTTGACCACTTTCAGTAGCGGGTCGGTCATCACCGAGACTGGGGCGTTGGCATCCAGCAGAACACCGATCTGGACACCCTCGCCGGCCATGATGCCGACCACTACCGCCCGAGGCTGTGAGATTCCCTCAACGTCAGGCTGTCGGATTTCAACTACCGCAGTCATCGCCGTGCACCCCTTACCGTGGTGAATGTGTAACCCCGTACCGCCAGCTGCCCGGGGGCCTTTATCGGTTTACTCACCGAGGCGCTGTGGGCCCCCGGGAGGTGCAGCTCGACCAATTCGGATTTCATCTGCCTCGCCTTGCGGTCAAGAGTTGTGCTGACACTGGTTTGAGATTTGCTGATGATTCTAGAGAAGTATGCCGTGTTCGCATCTCGGCTGCGGGTTATGCGCAAAAGCATTGGTAACATTGTGTTTCACACCCTGCTGTGGGTTTTCCACTCACCGTAGGGCAACGTGTCCAGCACGGTCTTAATGCCCACCTGCACCAGTTGCGGGGTCGCCGGGCAGATGGCCAGCCACGCTTCGCCCGAACCCGCGGTCCGTGCCTGTTGGTAGAGCGCGATGCGGCCACCTGAACCGTCCTTCAGCGACAGCACCGACGCGCTGGGGCCCTTCGCGTCATCGCGGTACTGACGCGCGTACACCGCGACCTCGGCCGCCGGGTCTGATAGCGCTTGGCCCAGCGCGGCCACGGTGGCGGCGCTGATGCCCATTCGCCGCAGATCGCCGCCGGAGAATACGTTGAAACCCGACTCCTGCCACGACTTGGTTGCTTCCAGCATCTCCTCCAATGGCACGTTGACCGCGTTGATTGCCGCAGGCTCTGCGTGGTGAATCGACTCGAGGCCGTCCAGCACCAGTGCCGCGATAGAGGCGCTTTCCGCGACGGCGACGTCATCGACGGTGATGTCGTTGCCAACCCGAACCGCCGACACCCAGTGCTGGCCGCGGCGGGCCAGGACCACCCGGAACTCGTTGTCGGGGATATCGCGCGAACCGGGCGGCTGATTCTCGTCCTCGACGACGCCGTAGAGCAGCTTGCCCCGCGACAGCAAGGCGACGACCTCGAGGTCGGGTGCGGCGAGGACTCGCATTCGAGCGGCAACCTGCTCTTGTACCTCGTCGCCGACGACGATGCCCTGCTCGCGCATCACCGCCATTCCGGGGTGTTCGTTGAGCCAGTCGCTCGAGTCGGTAGATACGAATGGCCGGCACCGCAGCTCCGGCGCGACGTGCCGAATGTCCAGGAGCGCCTGGAGCATCCAGAAACCGTCGACGTTGACGGTGATGTCGGTGCGGGTGCTCTGTTGGTCCATCAATGCCTCAAAGGTCGAAGTGCACGGCAACCGCAGGACGCGGCAGCACACCGACGTGTGGTGTGCTGCCGCGCCTGAAGTTGGGAGTTAGGCCCAGCTGGAGCCGACGGCGCTGTCGGTGCTGGCCATATTGCTGCCGGCGGTCTGCACCTTTTGCCCGTGGGCGTTGGCCTGCTCGTAGATCACCTGAAAGTTACGACCCAACTGGGTGATGAACTCCTGGCAGGCCACCGAACCGGCACCACCCCAAAAGTCACCAGCGGCCAGCACATCACGGATGATGGCCTGGTGCTCGGACTCCAATGACGCGGCCTGCGCGCGGATGGTGGCGCCGTGGGCGTCCACATCGCCGAACTGGTAATTGATCGTCATATCGATGTTCTCCTAATGTCTGAAAGAGTACGCAGCCTCGGCTTTTCGCGCTAGCTGCTGAGGATCTGCTGCGAAGCCTGCTCTTGCTGCTCGTAGTTGTTGGCGTCACGGATCAGCCCGTCACGCACCCCGTGCAGCATGTTCACGATGTTGCGGAACGCCTGATTCACCTGACCCATCGTGTCGTAGGAGGTCGCCTGGGCCTGCCCACTCCAGCCAGCGCCGGCGATGTTCATCGACGACGCCCACATCTTGCGTGCCTCGTCCTCAACCGTCTGGGCGTGCACCTCAAAACGGCCCGCCATGGCCCGCATCTCGTGCGGGTCGGTCATAAAACGTGTTGCCATGTTGCCTGTCTCCTTACTACTCAGTTACTCAAATATTTTTTTGTGATGGACG
>DATJBA010000302.1:0-9484 GCA_035515675.1 Mycobacterium sp. | reverse complement strand
CATGTTGCCTTTCTCCTTTTCTTTCGAGTATTCAATGTGTCGAAGTCTTAGTTGTGATCGATGCGGCTGGTAGCCGCATCACGGATAGATTACGGCCTACCGGTTAAATGCTCGCCTCAAATGGGTGACATATCCTCCCTGTTTTCCCGCATCAGACGATCACCTGTTTGGGCATGACGGTCGGCTTGAAGCCGTAACGCGGCCCGGCGTAGGCGCCGGCGCCCTTGGCCGCCGCCGCCATCCCTGGCATCCCCGGCATCGCCGCGACCGGCGCGGCGTCCTCGCTGGCGACGGTCCAACCCGAACCCTCCAGTGGAGCGGTCGAAGAAGCCAACGTCGCCGGGGTGGCCGCAGACCAGCTGGCCGGCACCGATAGACCCCCGACCGAGGACGCCTCGCCCAGAGCCGCCGTCGCCGCCCCGCCGACGCCTGACTGCGTTGACACGAGCGATGTTCCCATGCCCAAACCGGCGCCGAGGGGGCTGACGTCGTCGACGAACGGGGTCACGCCTCCTGGGGCGGTGGCAAGGAAGTGTCCAAGAACTGGGAAGACCCCGGTCATATTAGCGGTGTTCCAAGCCACAGTGACACCTACGTTGTAAATGACATTCTCGACAACCGGGAGAGAGGCCCACTCGCTGAGCGGTGGGATCGTGCCGCCAAGCGTCGTCGCTGAATCGAACGAGTTCGCCAAGCCAGACAAGCCGCTCTGCAGGCTAGAGAGAAAGCCCTGCGCGGGGGACGAAGTCGCGGCCTGGGTGGCCGCTGCGGCTTGGATGCCCGGCGCGGCCGGGTTGGTGGCGGGCGTCTGCGGCGCTACCGGCTGCAGGATCCCGGCGGCCGTCGAGGCGGCCTCGTAGGTGTACATGGTGACGGCGTCTTGGACCCATATTTCGGCATACTGGGCCTCGGTTGCCGCGATCGCCGCCGAGTTGATGCCCAGGAAATTCGTCGCGACGAGCGCCGCCAGCTGCGCCCTATTGGCAGCGATCACCGGCGGGGGCACCGTCGCCGCAAACGCCGCCTCAAAAGCGGCCGCCGACGCCATGGCCTGGCCGCTCGCATGCTCGGCTGCCGACCCCGCAGTAGTTAGCCAGGACACGATAGTCTCGGCCGAGGCTGCCGCCGCTGTTGCCCCCACACCCGTCCACTGCTGGGCGGTCAGCGTCGTGACGATCGACTCCCACTGGGACGCTGTTGTGCTCAGCTCGGCGGCCAGGTTGGCCCAAGCCGTCCCGGCAGCCAAGAGCGGTCCCGAGCCCGCACCGGAGTACATGAGCGCCGAGGTGATCTCAGGCGGTGTAGCTGCGAAGTCCAAAACCATTTTTCTCTATCTCGTTTCTATTGATCAGATTTGGCTGTTTGTTGACTACCTGCGACCGCGTTGGGGCGCCCGACCCTTAGACGACCGCCGGTTTGGGCATGACGATGGGCTTGACGCCGTAGCGCGGCGCACCGAAGCCGGCGCTGGTGCGCGCGGCCGCGCCCATGCCGGGCATCCCCGGGATGATCGTTCCCGGCCCGGCCTGCGGCGCGGCGGCGGTCCAGCCCGCAGTCTGTAGCCCCATCGGGGTAGTACTGGACACCGTAGTGACCGTCCCGGCCCAGCTCGGCGGCACCGACAACTTGCCGACCATGGTCGCCGAACCGACGCTCGCGGCCATTGGCATCGCGCCCACACCACCCATGCCGCCCATACCAGCCATGCCGGGGCCGACGGCCGGCCCCGTCGTGCCCGCGAGGTCCGCTGCGCCAGCAAGCCCGCCGAGGTCGCCGCCAGCCTCAGCGGGAGCCGATACGGCACTAAGGAGACCGCCGCCTGCCATCCCGATGGTGTCCGAGTAGCCGGAGGCAAAGTTCCCTACCTCATCCATCCCTATGGTGGTTCCACCACCTGACGGGCTAAACAGGTTGGTGCCACTTAGGAAGCCGTAGAGGTTGTTCAAGAAATTCGCCGGGCCGGTAGCCTGGCTCGCGTTGCTGGCCTCGGTGGATGCATAGGTTCCGGAGCTGAGCCCCAGGGTGCTCGCAAACTGCTCCTGCACAGTCTGAGCTTCTGCGGCCAGCTGCTGGTAGAGCGTGCCGAACGCCGAGAAGATTCCCGCCTGCTTGAGCGATACCTGGTCGGCGGCTGCGGGAGCGAGGGCCGTGGTCGCGGCGGCAGCGCCGGCGTTCTGTGCGGTCAGTGAACTGACGATCGCGCTCAGCTGCGCCGCCGCGGCGGCCAACTCTTCAGGCACTGTTGTCAGAATTGACATCTATCGCTCCTCGTATGCTGATGTTGTCGATCCCCCATGCGGGGTCGACCCTGTGCGTTGGCGTAATGGCAGCTGTGTGCTGGCGTAAGGTTAACGACCCACGGCTCCACAGTCGCGGCCGAAAGGGCTGGGGTGACAGCCGTTTACGGCTTCTTAACGCCGGCGCTAGCATTTTTAACAAGCTCCTGTTGAGCGACATAGCGAGGTCATCCGGCTTGGAGTCGGCGGCACAATGAAGAAACGCGGGGCGCGCAGGATATGTGAAGTTTGCCAGGGACGCATGCTCGGGATGTGGCTAATTCATGGGGGATGCGATATCCCGGCTCTGGGTTCCGCGCGCTGCATTCGCCGCCGGGCCCCCTAGCCCAATTGGCAGAGGCAGCGGACTTAAAATCCGCCCAGTGTCGGTTCGAGTCCGACTGGGGGCGCAGAATGCGTGCAGGCAGACGTGATTCGTGCGCCTCGCGTTAGCGCTACGCGTCCTTCTCAGTGTCACGAGTTGTCACAACACGACCGAAACTGCCCGCGGCCACCTTCAGTGCGTCGTCCTGACTGTCTGCGTAGAGCGACAGCGTGAATGCCGCCGGTGTAGAACGAAGGCCATGCCGAACATCGGCGAGACCGTGTGGCAGGTCGACGAGCACTCCGACGTCGCTTGGGTGACGCAGCGCCACATTGATCGGGAAAATGGGCAACGACAGATGTTCGACGCAGACGATTTGAAATGTATCTGCCCCAAGCGCTGGGAGGGCCTCAGCTTGAGGGAGTACTGGGAGTGATCATCAACAATCCCTATTGGGACGCCATCAAGGATTGCGTTGAGATCGATGGTCTCGGGGGCAACGAGGTGGTCGGTTATTACAGCGTGGACCGGACCCTAGAAGAGAACATGGCCTGGTCGCCGAACCGGGCAACGCTGGTCAGGAAGTACTGCTGGGCCGTTCCCGACCCGGA
This sequence comes from Mycobacterium sp., assembly GCA_035515675.1. GTDB lineage: Bacteria > Actinomycetota > Actinomycetes > Mycobacteriales > Mycobacteriaceae > Mycobacterium. The sequence continues at coordinate 6,272 of DATJBA010000302.1, read as the reverse complement.
TACCGTGGCGTTCGTGGCCAAGCACGCTCGAGGCGGCTTGGTCGATCCGATCGCGGGCACGGGCTATTGGGCATACCTGCTTGCGCAGGTCGGTGTGGATGTCGTCTGCTACGACCTGAACCCGGGTACGCCGCTGCTCATCAATGGTTGGCACGGCGAAGACCTCTACGCCGAGGTCTGCGCGAAGGACTGCGCCGAAGCGGTGGCATTGCACCCTGACCGGACGCTATTCCTTTCGTGGCCGCCTCATGGCCAGGATGTCGGCGCGCGCACATTGATGGCCTACAAGGGGAACCGCGTGATCTACATCGGCGACGGCCACGGCGGTGCCACCGGCGATGATCAGATGCACCTGGTACTCGATGCAGATTGGACCCAAGTCGATTCCCGCCTGCCCGTTCAATGGTGGGGTCAACACGATCGGGTGACGGTGTATGAGCGTGGCGCCCGACAGCTGAGCTAAGCGCATGAGGTTTATCGGACGGGCAAGGTTCACGCGCGGACCGGGCCGACCAGGAGCGCTGACCAAACCAGGCTCGCCAGGCAGTTGAATCTGCCTGATCCGACTATCGGGTCGTTCATCATCATGATGGGCAATCATGCCGATTTACGGGGTTGCCCGAGCAGCCGTGGTTGATCGAAGGTTTGAAAACCGTTGCGAGGACTCCAGATTCCATGGATGCACCGGCGTGGTTGCGGCGGGACGCTGGTTGACGTTGTGGCTGGCCATCGACCGCTTTATTCACAGCGAGTACGAATCCTGTTGGGAGGGAGAGAAAATTTTCACACGGAAGCAGGAACATGACGTTGCCACGCCGATCAAGTTGCAAGTGTCGGTCACCCGTCCACATCATGGATTATGAGATTCCTTTTGATACTGGCAGGCTTTGCCGCCATGATCGGCATGGCTGTGCCTGCGTATGCCGACAGCACCGATGACCAATTCCTCGCTGCACTCGGAGCGGCCGGTCTCAGCTATCCCGACCCGGACAAGGCAGTCGCAGCCGGCAAATCGGTGTGCAAAATGGCCAATGACAACAGCATGAGGATGGCGAATGTCGTCATTGCGATCCATAACTCCAACCCTGGACTCAAATGGGACGACGCCGCCAAGTTCACAGGAATCGCGGCCAACGCGTACTGCCCCGACACGGCGACGGACGACGTTGGGACCCTCCCTTGGCCAGACGCTTAACGACGGGCATGGTCCTTTAGCAGGCGATCCGGCCAGCGCACTCGCCGAGCGGGATACCACCCGAGGGTGTCGCCGCTGGTGTCAGGGCGAATTGTTCCGCAGGCGTACGGCTGGGGTTGTCACGATTCGCAAAGGCAAGACGGTGGCGTCCCCGTGTGGCCTTGTGGCGGTGTTTTCGGCACCGCCGGTTCGGCCGGGTAACTGGCAGGCACGGTGGTGAACATCGAGGTCTCGGAGGGGACGAAATGAAATGTATGTGAAGCTCAATGATGGCGCGCACAGGCATGGCCGGGGCCGGTTCGAAACAGCGAAAGTAGCGCACTTCGGCCGCTGCGCTGCTGCGCCTATAGCGCATCGGGCGATGGCGGCACGGAATCTTTTCCTCGACGCGTGACCGGCCGGCGGCCGCGTTCTCACCGGCCGGTCGCCGAGCCGAGGTCATCCCCACCCCGTCGTGGTCCGCAATACGTCAGGAGCTACGCCGGGCGAAGACGCTGTAGGAGCCCTGGAATTCCAGCAGTCGCGTTGGCTTCTGCGGCGAAGACTATCCCAGGCGTACTTCGACGCCCAGGTGCGCTGTCCGACGGATGGGAGCCGACAGGACAACAGCGTCGATGTAGACGATGATGGAGCGATGCGACTGCGTGTAGTGCTTGCCGGCCTCGCCGCCGTCATCGGCTCGGCGGTGCCGGCTCAGGCGGACCCGGGCAGCACCGACCCGGGTGCTGATGCGAGCTTTCTGAGCCAGCTCAGCCAAGCGGGCATCACCTATGGCAACGGGCCTGCTGCCGTCGCGGCCGCACATACGGCGTGCAACATGATGGACGCGGGCCAGAAGGAAATCGACGTCATCAAACAGGTGATGACTCTGAATCCAGGATTTGGCCTCGCCGGCTCCACCAGGTTCACCGCGATTGCGTCGAGCGTTTACTGCCCCGACTACCTGTCGAAGTCCAGCGCCAAGACCAGCAATCCTGTATCTCCCGGCCTTCCTGGCCCAAGTTGAGGAACAACATTCAATTAATGGCGTGACTTGTTGACACCGCCGCCGATCTGGCCAATGAGATCGACGCCGATTAGTAAGCGTACGTTCACGCCCGAGGAAGTCGCTCACGCGGAGACCCTAGAGGCCGGCTCGAGGCGAGGAAGGAACAACGATGAGGAAATCATTGCGGAAGGCGGGCGTCGCTGGCGCGGCCGCATTGGCGACCTTGTGCGGGAGCATCGACGCGGACCTGTTGGCGGTGGCCCACGCCGACTGCATTGTTCACCTATGCCAACCGACCGGCGCGAGGGGGGTAGGCGGCGTCTTCTGCTACGACAGGGTCATGCCAAGTCCTTGCGGCACGCAGCTACAGACCGCCCCGGCGGTCCCGCCGGCTGATCCGATTCGGCCACCTCCGCCGTAGTCGAGGCGGAACGATGCAGTCTGTACGTCACGCAGCATTTATCTCGGAGACGTCGTATAACACTCGTGTAGGCCGGTGGCGTCGGGAGCGGGTGTACTGCGAATACGCCGCGGCAGCCCCCGGTCTGCCCAGCCGGTCGACGGCGCCACCGCTGGACCTTGCCGCCGACGCCGCGGTGAACCGCCAGCCATAAACTGACCCATCTTGGGCATGCTGTTTGGCCTTGCGCCGTGGATCGTCTATTGGGTGCTTGTCGGTAACGTCCCTTCACCACTGCCGTGGTGGCCGCGCTGGCGATCGCCGTCGCCGCGTTGGCGGTCGGGCCCGCCACAGGAAAGTCGGAACGCACGCTCGAAATCGGCTCCTTAGCAACGTTTTTGGTGCTGACAGTGCTGACAATTACGCTCTGCGAGTCGTTCATCCAGCGGTGGATACTGCCGCTCAGCAACGCCGGGATCTTCCTCGTAGCGCTTATTAGCACCCCTTTATTTCCCGGCCTTCCTAGCCAAGGTTGAGAAACAACGTTCCATTAATGACGTGAGCACCGGGAAGCTGTCGCGGGCATACACCGGGGGAGTAGGAACTAGTAGCCGACCGGACCAATAAGGAAGCGCCGCACCGGCGCCACATCGAGCCGCAACCGACGCCCGCGAAACGGGCTGTGCGGCCGAAACGCCACGGTTAAAAGGTACTCGATTCGCGGTTTGCTCGCCGGCCCTTTACCGACCTATGGCGCGAAGCTCTGACCCGCGCCCCGAGTCCGCCGCGGCGCCGGCGTTCTGCGCCGTCAGTGAACTGCCGATAGCGCCAGCTACGCGGCTGCGGCCAGCAACTCTTCGGGCACTGTTGTCAGAAATGACATCTATTGCTCCTCGTGTTCGAAAAATGTCGACCCCCATCCGGTGGTCGACCCTGTGTGTTCGCGTAACGGCCCCTGTGCGTTGGCGTAAGGCTAACGACCCATGACTCCACCGTCGACCGAAAGGACTTGGGTGGCGGCCGTTTACGGCTTCTTAACGTCGATGCTGGCAGTTTTAACAAGCTCCTGTCGAGCGACCTGGCCGTGTCATCTGACCCGGGACGGCAACACAGGAAAAAGACGCGCGGCGCGCGGATCCTACGCGAAGCGCCGCTGGGACGCACGCTGAAGAATTTGGCCAATTTTGGATGGGGTGCGGTGCCCGGATCCAGCCTTCGCGCGCTACATTCGCCGCCGGGCCCCCATAGCCCAATTGGCAGAGGCAGCGGACTTAAAATCCGTCCAGTGTCGGTTCGAATCCGACTGGGGGCACGGCGCCGCAGCTCAGCGCCTGGGTCTGCTTGTTGGCTTGCACTCGTTGCCTAACCCCGCTGGGGTCATGGCGTTTTTGGTCTTTCGTCGGGCAGTGGACGTTCCGGTTCGCGCTCCTTGGCCTCCTCGCGCTGGCGGAAATAGGCCTCCGCACCTAGCAGGCGCTTGATGACTTCGAGGTATTTAGTGACCATTTCCAAACCTTTCGGTGTAGTCGCTGCCCTCGGTGGTTCCCTTGAAAAGACCCTGGCCCAGCACCGCAATCGCATGTTCGGCCTGGTTCGCCGCTACGGTGTGGCGCTTGAGATCAATTCCGCCACCAGCGCTTTCGGCGAGCCTTCGGGATACACTCGCCTTCTCCTTCAAGATGCGGATGGCTGCCGTGATCGCTTCTTCAAGCTCGTCGTCGTGCGCGAGTAGCAGCGCCTCAGTTGTCCATGCGTGACCGACCTGGCAGCGGTACGTGTTCTCTCCAACGGCCATCAGCGTGGCCTTGCAGTTCGGGCAGGTGTAGCCGGTCGGCGGTCCCAGCTCCTCGACGCCGATGGATGCGGCGAACCGCACGCCCATCGCGATCTCATTCTCTAACTCCAGCCGCCCGTCCGGGTCCACCGCCGGCTCCTCAATATCCCGATCAGCCAGCTGCGCAAGAAGGCTGCCAATCTCCTTGGCCGGCACCGCGTAATCGGCCACACCAGCCTTCAGAGCATTCCGGGGTAGGTCGGGAAACAGTGCGTCCGTCGGTTCCTGGACCACGGTTACTCCGCCGTGGGCCTTGATGGCACGCAGTCCGGCCACACCGTCGTCAAGCAGTCCCGACATCAGGACACCGATGGCACGTAGCCCATAGTCCAGTGCGACGGACCGAAACAGTGCGTCGATCGCGGGTCGGTGACCGCTTTCCCATGGTCCATCCGACAGCGCCACCCGATGATCTCGTGCGAGCAGATGGTGGTCGGGCACCGCGACGTAGATCCGTCCGGCCTCCAAGACAGCACCGTCAACCGCCGCCAACGCCGGTAGCGGGCCGCTGCGGTCGATGATCTTGGCCAACACGGAAGGCGCTCCTCGCCCGATGTGGATGACAACCATGACGGCCAACGGGAAGTTTGACGGCATACCTGCTGCCAGCTCGATGAGCGCTTCTATACCCCCGGCAGATGTGCCGATCACCACCACGCCCTGAGATGGCGTTGCCGTACGCCCCATTGCCCAACCCTAGCCTCGCTTGTCCTGGCTTTTACATTGGCCCCACCCGGGATCGACGCCAAGGGCCTTAAGCCCCCACCTCCGGGTGTCCTTCGTCTTGCGGCACATTGGACCTTGCCGCCGACGGCGCAATGAACCGCCACTCAATACACTGACCCATCGTGGGCATGCTGTTCGGCCTTGCGCCGTGGATCGTCTATTGGGTGCTTGTCGGTAACGTCCCTTTCACCACTGCCGTGCTGGTCGCGCTGACGATCGCGGTCGCCGAGTTTGTGATCGGGCGGGTAACCGGGAAGCCGGCGCCTACGCTGGAAATCGGAGCTGCTGCAACGTTTTTGGTACTGACGGTGCTGACTTTTACGTTCAGTGAGTCGTTCCTCGAGCAGTGGATACAGCCGCTCAGCAACGCCGGGATCTTCCTGGTGGCACTTATCACCACGGTGATCGGCAAGCTATTCGTGCGTGAGTTCGCCGCCGCGGAACAACCTGCCGACGTGGTCAAGACCCAGCTGTTCGGCCGGGTCATCAGGGTCCTGGCCTGGATCTGGGTCGCGACGTTCGCCGGCATGACGGTGTCGTCGGCCATCCCGCCGATCGTGCAGAGCAACGCCACGATCCTCGACATGAAGACTCCGTTGTCATTCGTCTGTTACTGGGTCGTTCCTTTCTCGCTGTTGGGACTGGCGGCGCTGGCGTCGGGGTTCCTGCCCGACCGGATGCTTGCCGGGATCGACGAAATCACCCGGGAAACCTCATTCGTTGCCTACGACGAAGCCACCATTGATGAGCTGTACTACCTGGCTCACGAACACGCCAATCGCGAAGTCGGCCCGGGTAAGGAGGCCTACAACGTGAAAGTCGGAGGGATGGGAACTCCGCTCACCGGAGACGAGTCCCGAAAGTCGTGGCCCTCTACCTACAAAGTGCGTGACCGGCGACGCTAGCAGACCAGAGAAACGGAACGCCGGGACCTGCGCCCGGGTCGGTCGCGGGATAGTTCGGATACGTTGGTTCCGGCGGAGCGAACCCCCCGGACGAGCCGCACGCGCTCCGCATCTCGCTGCGGCCAAGCAAGGAGCATCGCGATGAACGCGTACAGCCCAGATGCGATCCGAGCGGAGACGATCACCATCACCGGCCACGGCGGCGACCAGGTCGAGGCCTACCG
>DATJBA010000301.1:0-50373 GCA_035515675.1 Mycobacterium sp. | reverse complement strand
TCCAATAACGGAACGATCAAGATTCGGCAACCTTCATCGTCCGTGAGACGCCCGTGCCCGCCCGATAGCGAAACGCCGGTCAAACGAAATCCATCACCCCAGGTCACAGCGCTGGTCGTCAACAACGCCGGAACCCTGGGTGTTGAGTGGCGACAGCAGGTAGACGAGTACCGAACCGCCAAGCCCGCTCAACCCATACAGCGCGCCGAATCGCAGTCGGCCCAACCACATTTCGAGCGGTGGACCCACGACGTACAGTGCCCACATATTCAACAGCAAATGGGTCGCGCCATAGTGCAAGAACGCCGCGGTCACCAGGCGGTAGAGCTGGCCGTCGGCAACCGCCGGTGGCCACAGGGTGAGCTGCCTTTCCAGACCTGCCGACGTCATCTGCAGTATGAAGGCCAGTACGTTGATCGCGATCAGTACATACGTCACCAGCGGCGTGGCCGACCGCCGCCGCCCACCAAAGCGCGTCCGCGGCTGTCGAATGGTCCGCGCACCCGCCTGAACGCACTCCACACACTGGTGACCGACGGTGCGGGGGCGCATGCAGTCCGGGCAGAGATAGCGTTCACACCGGGTGCAGCGGACACACGCCGGGCGACCCGGATGGCGATAACAGGTCGGCGCCGCGGCCGACGACTCCGCTGCGCTGGGTCCATTCATCGCATCATTCTTGCCTGCGGCGCCGGCGGCGGTGGCTTGACCCGAGAGGGGCGCGAAGTATTCCCTCATTCGCAAAATTGACCTAACGTGTCATGGGTGGAGTCACACGGAACCCCGGAATTGGTGCCCGTCGAAAATTTGCACTCAGGTGACCCGATCACCGATGTCAACGGTGGCGGTCAGCGGTACATAGTTCTTGAGTCGAAAGCCGTCGGCGATAGCTGCGTGGTCCTTGAGCTCGAGTCCAGAGTGGACCATCAGCTGCAGGTCATCGAGAAGTCCTTCCCGGCCGGGTACCACGTTGGCAGGGCAAACCACCGAATTTTGTAGACAAATTTTCCCAACCGAATATCGCGATGCGTAGCCGTTCGACGGCTACCGCGCGTTCACGCTATTTGGCATTCGCAGTGACTACTGCAAAGCAAAAGCCTTGGCTGAGAACAGTCAATTGTCTCGGCTCGACCAATACCAGCGCCCACGCGCCCGGTCAACCCGTCCGCGGCGGTCGCGGGTCGTTGGGGTCGTTCGGGTCGGGCTCACCAAACCATCGTGACGGCTCGTGCTCGCCGTATTCGTCGTGCCAGTCCCACCACTCGTATGGCGCGGTCTGTGGGTAGCCCTCCGGCGAGTCTTCCCAGTTCTCCTGGCGTCCGAGCGCGGTCATGTCGAGGTAGCTCCAGGTGTTCCCCAGGGCCTCGTCGCCGCGATTGTTGATGAAGTAGGTCCGAAACACCCGGCCGCCGTCGCGGATAAACGCGTTGGTGCCGTGCCATTCATCTACGCCGAAGTCGGCGTCGAAGCTGTCGGTGATGGTGTACCACGGCATCTGCCAGCCCATCCGCGCCTTCAGCCGCTCAATGTCCGCCTGCGGCGCACGCGAGGCGAACACCAGCGTGGTATCGCGGGCATTCAGGTGGGCAAGTTGCCCAACGTGGTCGGCGATCATCGAGCAGCCGCGGCAGGCATGGTCGGGCCAGCCGTCTACGCCGGGCTCGAAGAAGGCGCGGTACACGATCAGCTGACGCCGACCCTGAAAAAGGCCCAGCAGGCTCACCTTGCCCTCGGGCCCGTCGAACTCGTACTCCTTGTCCACGGCGAGCCATGGCATCCGCCGCCGCAACGCCGCCAGCGCGTCACGGGCGCGGGTCAACTCCTTCTCCTTCACCAGCAGTTGCTGATGCGCAGCCGCCCACTCCTGGGCCGAGACGATGGGGAGAGTGTTCATTTGCGTTGTCCGCCTTTCGGTTTCGGTTGCTTTAGGCCAGCGGGGACAGGCCTGACGATGTGAGTAGGTATGCGCCGTGTTCCCGGTGGCCGCCGTTGGCGATTTCCAGTACCGATGTGCCGACTTGCTGCGCGCTGAGGACAGGTCCGGAGGATTGCACGAATGTGTCGACATCGACGCCTTGCCGCTCGGCGTAGGCCGCGACGGCTTTAGCGCCCAGCTCGGTGGCAGGCGTCAACCGCGGCAGGACGCACACGAAGCGGATCCCTAGCCCGGCCCGTTGCGATTCGATGTCGGCGTAGCTGGCGATGAACCTGACGGCCGCCTTCGCGCCCGCGTAGCCACCGCTCAGCGGTGACCCCGCCACGGCGGCGCCGCTGGACATCACGATCACCAAGCTGCCTGGCGCCAGCGGACGGCGCAGCGCGTAGCAAGTCCAGTGAAACGCCTGCGCGACGTCCACATTCCAGTTCTGGCTGAAGGTCTCCCAGGTCTGATCCTGTAATGGGCTCATCCGCGGAGCGGCCCCGGCGCACAGCACCAGTGTGCGCGGCCGGTACTGCTCGATGAGCCGGCTAGCCGTCGCGGGATCGGCGGCGTCGGCGACCACTGGGGTGAAGCTCTCGCCAAGATCGTCGCGCACTTCATCGAGATGGGAGGCAGTGCGCGCAACACCGACCACCTCAGCGCCCGCCGCCGACAAGGCGGTGGCGATGGCGCGGCCGAATCCGCGGCTTGCCCCGGTCACGATCGCTGTGGTGCCAACAAGGCCGTCGGGGTGGGTTCTCAGGGGCTGGTTCATGTTCGTACTCGCTTTCAGAAGAACTCCTCAGTGCCGGTGCATTGCCGGCGCGGCTGGACGTCCACTAGTTGAGATACGACGCGGCACCCGAATTCATCGCCGCGGGCCGCTTAATTCCGATGAATTTCGGGGGCCAGGTGTCTCTGTATTGGAGTAGCGTTCGGTCGCAGCCGAGATAGGAGCAGCCCGTGCCGGCTCAGCAGGATTTCATCGAGCAGGCGGCACCGTTTCGTGCCGAGTTGATCGCGCACTGCTACCGCATGCTCGGTTCGGTGCATGACGCCGAAGACCTCGTCCAAGAAACCTATCTGCGGGGCTGGCGTGGTTACCCGGCGTTCGAGGAACGCGCAGCGTTGCGGACCTGGCTGTACCGGATCGCGACGACCGCGTGCCTGCGCGCGCTGGAGAACCGCGCCCGTCGCGTGCTGCCGGCCGGGCTGGGCGAGGGCTCGATCGACCCGGACGCCAGTCTCGGCGGAAACGCCGGCGCCCATGAGTGGCTTGAGCCGATCCCCGATGCCTTGATGTTCGAGAACCCGGAAACCGCCGTCACCGCAAAGCAAAGTGTGCGGCTGGCCGTGATGACGGCCCTGCAGGAGCTTCCGGCGCGCCAGCGAGCCGTCTTGATCCTGCGCGACGTCGTGCAGTTCCGCGCCGCCGAGGTTGCCGAGCTCCTCGAAACCACACCCGCCGCGGTCAACAGCTCCCTGCAGCGGGCGCGGGCCCATCTCGCCGAGATCTCGCCCTCCGAGGAAGGCATGGCCGAGCCGGACGACGCCGGGCGTCGTGAATTGCTCGACCGCTATTGCGCGGCATTCGAAAACGCGGACATGGCGGCCCTGACTGAGCTGCTACAAGCCGACGTCAAACTCGAAATGCCGCCTCTGCCTGTGTGGTTCACCGGCCAAGACACGGTGATGCGGTTCCTTGCCGCGCGTGCTTTTACGAAGGCCGGCGATATCGTGATGATCCCAACAGCCGCGAACGCGCAACCTGCTGTTGCCGAGTACCGGCGCAGCGCCGAGGACGTGATGCGCGCCCATTCCATACACGTCCACACCACAGGCGCCACCGGGATCGCCGCCATCACCGTCTTTCTCGACCCGAGTTTGTTTAGCGCGTTCGGTTTGCCGTTAACTGGGTAATGTGTGTAGAAGCGATCGCACCCCCTGGTGACTAAGCGAATCCCGACCCGCCGTAGTCATCGGTGTCATCGCCCAACCTGCCTCCCGGCCCGTGTGTGGACAGGTCCCCAACACGCCAGGATCATTAGGCGCGGTAGACGTAATTGAAGGGTGACGGAATGAAGATTCCGGGCGTAACCAGCGTCGTCGCTGGCGTGACCGGCGGAGCCGCGCAGGTAGTGCGAGCCAGCGTGTCCACTGCGGCTGGCGCTGTGGGCGCAGTGGAGGTGTTGGCCAGCCCGGTGGTGGAGCTCGCCGGCCCTGTCGTTCAGTCGATGGCCCAAACGACGGGCCGAGCAATCGGGATAGGCAATTCCTCCAACGGGTCTTCTGCCGGCGTCTCGCCGCCGGTGCGCTGGCAGAGCGGGCGGCGAGTTCATCTGGACCTGGATCCGTTGCTGCCGTTCCCCAGCTGGCACGAGCACGCGGCGGTGGTGGAAGAGCCGGTTCGCAGGATTGCAGGAGTGGCCACGGCCCATGTCGAGGGTGCACTTGGCCGGCTTGTGGTCGAACTTGAGAGTGAGGCCACCAGCGACCTCGTTTTAGACGAGGTGCGGGAAACGGTTTCTTGCGTGGCCGCCGACTTAGCTTTGGCGGGACCGAAGTCGGGACCTCGGAATGCACCATTCGCCGACCCGGGTAACCCGTTGGCGATTCTGGTTCCCCTCTCCGCTGCGGCAATGGACGTGCTGGCGATCGGCGCCGCCGTTACCGGCTGGTTGGGCCGGCTGCCCGTCGCGCCGCGCAGCGCGCGTGCTGCGGCCGCTCTGCTGAATCATCAACCGCGGGTGGTGGCCGTCCTGGAGTCACGGCTGGGTCGAGTCGGCACCGACATTGCCCTCAGCGCTTCGACGGCGGTAGCCAACGGGCTGACCCAGGCGGTCGGCACACCGCTGGTGGATCTGGCGCAACGTGGCCTGCAGATCTCCGAAGCGGCTGCTCATCGTCAGAGATGGCGAGAGCGAGAGCCGGAGCTGGCCTCGCCGAAACGGCCGCAAGCTCCGGTGGTCCCCATCATCTCGTCAGCCGGGGCCAAGTCGCAGGCCCCGCGGCACAACTGGGCAGCCGCCGCCGTGGGTGAGGCTTCACACGTCATGGTCGGTGGAGCCATCGACGCCGCCATCGACACCGCGAAGGGATCAATGGCCGGCCCCGTGGAGGAGTACGCTGCTCAGGCCGCGAACGCTTCACTGATCGCCGCAGCGACGGCGTTGCTGGCCGGCGGTGGCACCGAAGACGCCGCCGGTGCGGTCTTGGCCGCGGTGCCGAGAGCCGCGCACGCGGGCCGGCAGGCGTTCGCCGCGGTACTGGGCCGAGGGCTCGCCAACGCCGGACAACTGATCCTCGACCCCGGCGCTCTGCGTCGTCTGGATCGGGTGAAGGTGGTCGTCATCGACGGGGCGGCGCTGCGCGGTGATGCCCGCGCCGTGTTGCAGGCGCGGGGAGACATCCCCGGCTGGGACGAGGACCGGGTCTACGAGGTCGCCGATGCGCTACTGCACGGTGAGGAGGCACCCGAGCCCGACCCCGATGAGTTACCGGCCACCGGAGCCGTGCTGCGATGGGTTCGGCGGGAACCGTCGGCGGCGCCCGCGGAGGGTCTCGAACACGCCGACCTCGTGGTCGATGGCGAACGTGTCGGCAGCGTCGAGGTTGGCTGGGAGGTCGACCCCTTCGCGATCCCGCTGTTGCAGACCGCGCACCGGACCGGAGCCCGGGTGGTTCTGCGCCACGTTGCCGGCACCGAGGACCTGACCGCCAGCGTCGCCGTGACTCATCCGGCTGGTACGCCGTTGCTGAAGTTGGTACGTGACTTGCGGACGGATCGCGGACCGGTATTGCTGATCACCGCGCTGCACCGGGACTTTGCATCGACCGACACGCTGGCGGCGCTGGCCATCGCCGACGTTGGGGTGGCCCTCGACGATCCCCACACGGCGACGCCCTGGACCGCGGACATCATTACCGACACCGATCTCGCTGCGGCAGTGCGGATTTTGTCGGCACTGCCGGTCGCCCGGCAGGCCAGCGAATCGGGGGTGCGCCTTGCCAAAGGCGGCAGCACTCTGGCCGGGCTATTGCTGGTCAGCGGTGACCCCCGCACGACCAGCCCATTCGCCGTGCGGCGCTGGTTCAGTCCGGTCAACGCGGCTGGCGCAGCCGCTTTGGTAGAGGGAGCCTTCTCAGCCAGCAAGGTGCTCCGGCTGGCCGTTCCCACGCCGCAACCGCTCACCGCCTGGCATGCCCTGGACCCGGAGATCGTCTATTCCCGGCTGGCCAGCCGCACCCAACCCATGGTCGTCGAGCCTGGCATAGCGCCCTGGCGACGTGTTCTCGACGACCTGTCCTACAACCCGGCTCTAGCGCCGCTGCGGGGCCCGGCAAGTCACGTGGGGCGGCTGCTGGCCGCGACACGGGCCGAGCTCGCCGATCCGCTGACTCCGATCCTGGCAGTAGGAGCGGCGGCATCGGCGATTGTCGGCAGCAACATCGACGCGCTTCTGGTCGCGGGCGTGATGACCGCCAACGCGGTAGCCGGCGGGGTGCAACGGCTGCGGGCCGAGGCGGCGGTCGCCGAACTGTTCGCCGAACAGGAAAAACACGCGCGCCGCGTCATTCTCCCAGCGGTAGCGACCTCGCGCCGCCGGCTGGACGCGGCCCGTACCACCCAACGAACAGCCACGGTGAGCGCGAAATCACTGCGCCCGGGCGACATCATCGACCTGGCCGCTCCGGAGGTGGTACCGGCGGATGCACGCCTGCTGGTGGCCGAGGACCTCGAAGTCGACGAGTCCTTTCTCACCGGTGAGTCGCTGCCGGTGGACAAGCAGGTTGAGCCCGTCGCTGTCGCCGATGCGGACCGGGCCAGCATGCTCTTCGAGGGCAGCACCATTGTCGCCGGGCATGCTCGGGCGATCGTCGTAGCCACCGGTGCCGGCACCGCCGCGCAACGCGCGATTGCGGCGATCGCCGATGTCGAACACGCGGCCGGGGTGCAGGCACGGTTGCGAGAGCTGACCAGCAAGGTGCTTCCGCTGACGCTTGCCGGCGGTGCGGCGGTGACCGGATTGGCTTTGGCACACCGTGGGCCGCTGCGTCAAGCGGTCGCCGACGGCGTCGCCATTGCCGTGGCCGCCGTTCCTGAGGGCCTGCCGTTGGTGGCCACCCTCGCCCAGCTTGCCGCCGCCCAGCGTTTGTCGCGGCGCGGAGCGCTGGTCCGCACGCCACGCGCCGTCGAAGCGCTGGGCCGGGTCCAGACGGTATGTTTCGACAAGACCGGCACGCTCACTGAGAACCGTCTGCGCGTCGTTTGTGGCGTGCCGCACGCAACTAGCGCACATGGCCCATTCCCCGACGCGACCGATCCGCAGGCCGCCCAGGTGCTGCGGGCCGCCGCTCGTGCTTGCACCCAGCCCCATAACGGGCAGGGGCACGCGCATGCCACCGACGAGGCAATCCTCACGGCAGCGAAGTCCGTTAAAAACCAAGGTGATTCGGAGTGGATTGTGCTCGCGGAGGTACCGTTCGAGTCCAGTCGTGGCTACTCTGCCGCGATAGGCACATCCAGCACTGGCCCAACGGGGCCGATGCTGATAGCGAAGGGCGCTCCAGAAGAGATCCTGCCGCGCTGCCGGTTCGCTGATCACGACGCCGACTACGACCATGCAGAGTCTTTGGTATTCAGCCTCGCCAACCGGGGCTTGCGCGTGCTGGCGGTGGCGCAGCGCCGCTGGGATCAGGGGACCACCGATGACGACACCGATGCCGATGCCGTCGACGCCGCTGCGCACGACCTTGAGTTGATCGGCTATGTCGGTTTGGCCGACACCGCACGACCATCGGCGCGGCCACTGATTGAGGCGCTACTTGACGCCAATCGCAGGGTGGTGCTGATTACCGGCGATCATCCGGTAACCGCACGGGCGATCGCCCATCAATTGGGCCTGCCGTCGGATGCGCGCGAGATGACCGGTGCCGAACTGGCCGCCCTCGATGAGGAGGATCGCGCCAAACTCGCCGCCGACGTACAGGTATTCGCCCGCGTCAGCCCGGAACAAAAGGTACAGATTGTCGCAGCGCTGCAGGCCCGCGGGCAGGTGACCGCGATGGTCGGCGACGGGGCCAACGACGCCGCCGCAATCCGGATGGCCGACGTGGGCATCGGGGTCAGCGGTCGCGGTTCGTCGGCCGCACGCGGGGCCGCCGATATCGTCTTGACCGACACGGACCTTGGTGTGCTACTCGACGCATTGGTCGAAGGCCGCGGTATGTGGGGCGGCGTGCGTGATGCGGTGAGCATTCTGGTCGGCGGCAATGTGGGTGAAGTGCTCTTCACCATCATCGGGACCGCGTTGGGCACCGGCCGGGCGCCGGTGGGCACCCGTCAACTGCTTTTGGTGAACCTGCTCACCGATATGTTTCCTGCGCTTGCGGTTGCCGTCACCCCGCAATATCCCCAGCCCGAAGAGGCCGACGATGAAGTCGACCGCGACGCCGAAGAGGTGCAACGTGCATTCCAACGTGCGGCACTGGCCGAGCCGGCGCCTTCACTCGACGCGCCGCTCATGCGCCAAATCGTCACCCGTGGCGTCGTCACGGCCGCTGGCGCAACGGCCGCCTGGGCCATCGGGCGTTGGACTTTCGGCACCGAACGCCGCACGGCGACAATGGGACTCACCGCGCTGGTGACGACGCAGCTGGCACAAACCCTGCTGACGCGCCGCCACAGCCCGCTCGTCTTGGCGACGGCGCTGGGCAGCGCGGGTGTCTTGGTCGCCATCGTCCAGACTCCCGGCATCAGCCAATTTTTCGGGTGCACACCACTGGGACCGGTCGCCTGGAGCGGTGTCATCAGTGCTACGGCCGGAGCCACCGCGGTCTCGGTACTGGCGCCCAATTGGCTAGCCAAAAGGGTCGCCGCCTTGGAACCCAAACAGCAGTGAGCTTCCCCGCGCACGCCTAGCCGGACAACTCCCTGCGCAAGACCTTGCCTGCGGGATTGCGTGGAATGCTGCTGACAATGTGGATGTCTCTGGGCTGTTCGAAGCGAGAAACCTTGCGCTTCAAGTACTCTCGTAACGCTGGCGCATCGATGTCGCTGTCTGGCTGCAAGACCACGAACGCGGCCAGTCGATGACCGAACCGCTCGTCGGGGACTCCGATGACCGCGTTCTCGGCGATGTCGGGGTGTTCGGCGAGTGCGTTCTCGACCGCGCGCGGATAGACGTTCTCACCACCGGAGATAATCATGTCGTCTTCGCGACCGACGATGAAGAGCCGGCCTGCGTTGTCGAGATAGCCCATGTCTCCCGTGCTGGTCATACCGTTGATGACGGTTTTGGCGCCGCCGCCCGTGTAGCCCTCGCTCGCCGGCTCGCTGCCGACGAAGATACGTCCGGTGACGCGCGGACCGACGGGTCTGTCGTTTTTGTCGAAGATGCGCACCGGGCAGCCGGCGGCCGGTTTCCCGACGGTTTCGGGAGCGTCCCGCAGGTCGGCCGGTGTCGCGAGGGCGCCGATACCAACCTCGGTGGAGCCGTAGCCGTTGTAGAGGACGTCGCCGTAGGCGTCCATGAACCGCTGCCCCAGAGTGGGATCGAGGCGGTCCCCGCTGGACAACACCACCCGTAGGTACGGCACCGGGTTTCGCGCCCGCACACGTTGGGGCAGCTCGAGGATGCGCGCGAGGACGACCGGCACCGCTGTGAATGCATCGGCGCGATGCAGCGATGCCTGGGCGAGCGCGGCTTCGGCGTCGAAGTGGCGATGGGTGAGTACCGTGCCGCCGAGGGCCACCGTGAGCATCAGCATGCCAAGCCCCAGCCCGTGAAACATCGGCATCGGCACCGAGATCCGCGACCCGGTACGCAACCGCGTGCGATCAAGAATTGTCACCCAGACGCCCACCGCCGAACGCATCTGCGGTGTGCGCGGCACACCTTTAGGCTTGCCGGTGGTGCCCGACGTGAGCAGAACGATCCGGCCGGGTGGGGCCACCTCGGGTCGCGAGTCACCCTCGTGTGTGTTGACCTTCGCCGGATCGACAACGACGACCGATTCATCAGCGGCGTGCACCTGCTCCGCGAATTCGTTGTCAGCGACCATCGTTGTGATCTGGTGTGCGCTCAACGCGGCCGCCAGCGCGTCGATGCGGAAATCCGTATTGACGAGCACAACGTCAGCGCCCACCAGGGCAGCGGCGAAGACCGCCTCGACGAAGTCACGTCCATTGCGACACATGATCCCCACCGCTTGGCCGGGCGCAACGCCATCGCCGGACAACTCGCGCGCCAGGCATTCGGTCGCTAACCGCAGCTCGCGGTAGCTGAGGACGCCGTCGTCGTCGATTATCGCGGCCCGGTTTGGCCACCGAGCCGCCGTGACCGCCAACAGGGCGTAGGGATTCGCCCCCCCACGGCGCGCCTCGCGAATGAGCCGGAACGCCGCGACTGGGGAAGGCAGACTTAGCAGTCCCGAGCCGAGCAGCGCCCGGGTCGCGGTGGCAACCACGCTGTCGGTCGTCATCGTTGGACCTCGTGGGTATCGGAGTCGGCGAAGTACCGGCGGTACCACAGCCGTGCGGCACGATCGGCGGGCCCGGCCAGCAGCACCGAGGCCAGCTCGGCCAGCCACACCCAGGCCGGTTCGATGGTGCGGGGCCGCTCGATGACCGCTTTGGCGATCGCGTCGGCGGCTTCATCTGCAGACAAACCGGGAAGTCGGCCCAGGATCGGCGTGGGCGCGATCATCCGGGTACGGACCAGCGCCAAGTAGACCGACGTAACGTCCACACCGTCGGCATGCAGTTCCGGTGCCACGCTGCGCAGCCAGCGATCGAAAGCCCCCTTGGAGGCCTGGTAGGCGCCCCACTGCGGACCGGGAACGACGCGCACGCCGATACTCGAAACGTTCACGACGTGCCCACAGCGGTTCTCACGCATGGCCGGCAGCAGTCCGAGCAGCAGCCAGATCGGCCCCAGGTAGTTGATGTCGATGGTGCGCTGAAAGTCATCCGGGCGGTCGTACTGGTGATGCAGCGAGCGGCGCAATGACTTGCCGGCGTTGCTCACCACGATGTCGAGCGGGCCGTGGCTCTCGGTGATCTGCTTCGTCAGGGCGCTTACGGCGGCCTCCTCGGTGAGATCGGTCGGGTAGGCGACCGCTTGACCGCCGCCCGCGTTGATCGAGGCCGCAAGGTCGTCGAGCCTTTCCGCCGATCGGGCGACAACCAGCACAGTCGCTCCCGCCGCGGCCAGTTTGCGGGCGGTCGCCTCGCCGATTCCGTAGGACGCGCCGGTCACCAGTGCGGTTTTGCCGGAAACGGCGCTGCGCAGCTTGTCGGGGTTCGACTCCCGCGCCGGGTTGGCCAATCTATTGATGGCCTGCGCTATCACGTTCAACTTCGCTGCCGAATTCACTCGAACTGCATGTCGAGGGTGCGGCACTGGCTTTACCGTGCACCTCGACAGATCTATAGCTAGCAGACCACATCGCAGTGCAAGCCCGCGCTCCGGCCCGGCGTTGACTATCTCGTCGAGATCATCGCCGGATGAGCGGCCGCGGCAATACCAGATGCGGCGTTATTTCACGGTCCTCGGGAGGCCGTCTCGTTCTGATGAGATTTCCTGTGCCACAAGGGAATTCTCCCGCTTAGGTTGCGAGGTCGTGCACGACGACCGATAGCACGCGGACAGTCTTCGTCGTGGGATTGCGGTAGTGATGCGGCGTTGCGGGATCGAAGGCCAGGGAGTCTCCTTCCACCAGCCGCAGCGTTTCGAATCCAACGACGGCTTCGAGCTCACCCTGCAGGACGTAGAGGTACTCGCGGCCGTCGTGACGGACGGCCCGCCCACTCTCGGAGGATTGGCCGCCCGGTTCGTACACGACCTCGATGAAGTCGACCCTGCTGTCATGGGTCGGGGTGAGGCGCTCCCAACGGACGCCCGTCGAGAGTTCGATGGTGCTGCGATCGCCGGCCCGCTGCACGATGCCCGCCCCGTCGGTGCCGGTCGCGCGACCCCATGGACGGACCGCCGGGTCCGGCGGCGCTGCTCCGCTTCCGACCCGGTTACGGTGATTGGCGGCTGCGCTGTTGATGCCCGGCAAGCGCGGCAGCTCCCCTGGCTCGACGTCGCCGGTGCCGAACAAGAAATCGAGTGAAATGCCGAGTTCGTTGGCCAGCGTGTACACCACGCCGGCGGACGGTGCGGTCACTCCACGTTCCACCTGGGAGACCAAACTGGCTGAGCATCCCGCCCGGCGTGCCAGTTCTCGTACTGAGATACCCCGCGCGATGCGGATCTGGCGGAGCCTCCCCCCCAGGCCGCCCGGCACCCCGTTGGTTGCGCGGGACTCGAAAGCGTCCGTCACTGTCGCTCCAATTGTGCAGTAAAACGTACAGCCGTTTCCGAGATCGTACACCCGATGCGGTGGATAACTCGCTTAATTCGCAGATAGGTTTGGCAGAGCCGAGGTTTCGATCGTGACGATGGTCACTCAACTTGACAGTGTCACTACACAGGATGTGCAATATATTGCACAGGGTGCGTTTGGGGATCTCAACCCGTCCGCTTTGAGTAGTTACGAAAGGGAATCTGCCATGATCACTTCTGAGACCAATCGCCGTGCCGTCGACGCAGTCCACGGGTTCCAAGCACCCGACAGCTTGCCGCAGAACCTGCAGAAGGTACTCGTTGACTTGATCGAGCTACACCTGCAAGGCAAGCAAGCGCATTGGAACCTCGTCGGTACCAACTTCCGCGATCTGCACCTGCAACTCGACAGCATTGTCGATATCGCGCGCGAAGCCGCTGACACGGTCGCTGAACGTATGCGCGCCCTGGACGCCGTTCCCGACGGGCGTACAGACACCGTCGCAGCGACAACATCTGTCCCGGCCGCACCGCCCGGCCTAGTTGGGACCACGGAAACGGTGGACATCGTCACCAATCGGATCTACGCCACCGTGGACACCGTGCGCGCTGTCCACGACGAGGTCGACGCCGCCGATCCGTCGACCGCCGACCTGCTGCACAGCATCATCACCGACCTGGAGAAGCAGGCGTGGATGCTCAAATCGGAAAACGGCAAGGCCTGAGACGGTCTGGTCAAATCTGTTGCACAGCAAATAGTTCGAGAATCCGGCGGTAATGATGGCCGACGTTCGATTGCTGACGTTCGAGGACATCCCCAAGGAGATCTTCACCCGGTGGGACATCACCGAGCACCAGGTGAACCAGCACCTGGTGAGTGGCGCACTGACCGGGACACCAGAGGTCGTCGCCGACCTTTTCACCTTCCCGCCCGGATTCATCCACCACATGCACCGGCACCCCTACGCCGACATGATTCTGGTCCCGCTCACCGGAACCTTGCAGTTCGTCGGCGAGTTCGCCCGCACGCTTGACATCAGATCAGGCCAGCTATTCGTCGTCCCGCGGGGCAACTGGCATGAGTTTCGAAACGTCAGCGGCGAGCCAAGCCAGGTGCTGCACTTCTTCAGCGGTGTGGGTGCGATTGAAGACATCGGATATGAGGCCCACCCGGACCAGTTCTCGAGCTTGCACAACGCCTGAGCCTTCCTGTCTGAAATCCGTTGTACTGAAAGGAAATAAAGTGCAAACTGACCATCACATCGGTTGGCTAGGAACGGGTCGGATGGGTAGTGCGATGGCCGCACGCCTGATCTCCCACGGCGCCTCGGTGACAGTCTGGAATCGCACGGCATCAAAAACCGCGCCGCTGATCGAGATGGGCGCCACCCAGGCTGACACGGTAGGCGACCTTGGCCGTTGCGACATCGTGTTCACGTCGGTCACGTCCTCGCCAGACCTTCTCGCGGCGACGTTGGGCCCCGAGGGCCTGCTCCGCGCGCAGCCCTCGCCGAGCATCGTGGTGGACACCTCAACCGTCTCCGCTGAGGCCGCCACCGAGGTCCGCGCCGAGGCCGCCAGTCGCGGCATCGGGTTCCTTTCCGCACCTATCAGCGGCAACGCGAACGTAGTCGCCGAAGGACACGCATCGATCATCGTCTCCGGCCCCGCGTCGGTCTTCGAGACCGTCCGCCCATATCTGCAGGCGATCGCGCCCAGCGTGACCTATGCCGGTGCGGGTGAAGAGGCGCGGCTGGTCAAGCTGGCCCACAACCTACTGGTGGGCATTATCACCGAGGCGTTGGCCGAAGCGACGACACTGGCCGAAAAAGGCGGCGTGCCCCCGTCGGCATTCCTGGATTTCATCGACGGCTCGGTGCTGGGCTCGACGTTCATTGGCTACAAGGGCCAAGCGATCCGCGCCCACGATTACGAGCCCACCTTCACCACCGAGAACCTTCGCAAGGACTTCGACCTAGGGCTCGCCGCCGCGCGGGCGCTGGAGGTGCCGATGCCAGTGGGGGCGACCACGTACCAACTCATCCAGACCGCAATCGGTCACGGGTACGGCAAGTCAGACTTCGCCACCCTGTACGAGGTGGCGGCGCGAGCAGCCGCGCTCCCGAGAGAGGGCCATTAGGCATGAATTCGTCTACGACGCAGCTTCGTTGGCGTTGACGTCGTCCAGGGATCGACGGGCCGCTCACTCGAAAGTCGAAAGGAGACGGGCAAAATGAAGATCACGGGTGCACGTGCGCTGGTGACCGGGGCCAACCGCGGGCTCGGAAAAGCGTTCGTGGAAGAACTGCTCAACCGGGGCGCGACCGGCGTGTACGCCGCGGCACGAAACCCCGACACCGTAGACGTCAACGACGACCGGGTCATCCCCATACGATTGGACATCACCAACCCAGACGATGTCCGCGCCGCGGTCTCACACTGTGCCGACGTCGCGGTGTTGATCAACAACGCCGGCGCGATGCTGCGGACGCCCCTCTTGGCGGCGCCTGACCTGAGTGCGGCGCGCAGTGAGATGGAGATCAATTACTTTGGAACGCTGGCGATGTGCCGCGCATTCGCGCCCGTGCTCGCCCAGCATGCCGGCGGCGCGATGGTCAATGTGTTGTCGGTCGCCAGCTGGTTGGCGTCACCGTTCAACGGCTCCTACTGCGCGTCGAAATCCGCCGAGTGGGCCTTGACCAACGCGATTCGCGCCGAGCTGCGAGCACGGGGAACTCTTGTCGTTGCCGTGCACGCGGGTTGGATCGACACCGACATGGCAGCCAACGTGGCAGAGGCAAAGGTTTCGCCCAACGACGTCGCCGCCCAGACACTTGATGCCGTCCAGCGCGGAGATGAGGAGGTGCTCACCGACGACTCGACGCGCCACGTCAAGGCATCGCTACCCAGCGACCTCACATCGCTATACCCCGACATCCAGAAACGGTGGGACGCCAACGACGTGCCGTGGACAGCCTGACAGCCTCGCCATCCGCCCGGTCGGAAGGAGATGGTTTGAATCTTCCCCTGGCCCGAAAATATTGAGTCGCCTGGCAGTCGACCGATCCGCTCTGGGTAGGAACGGGTCGGATGGGCAGTGCGATGGCCGCACGCCTGATCTCCGACGCGGCGGCGTTGACGGTCTGGAATCGCACGGCATCAAAAGCCGCACCGCTGATTGAACTGGGCGCCACCCAGGCCGACACACTGAGCGACCTCGGGGGCTGCGACATCGTCTTCACATCGGTCACGTCCTCGCCAGACCTTCTCGCGGTGATGTTGGGCCCCGAGGGCCTGCTCCGCGCGCAGCTCTCGCCGAGCATCGTGGTGGACAACTCAACCGTCTCCGCCGAGGCCGCCGCGAAGGCCCGCGCCGAGGCCGCCGACCGCGGCATCGGGTTCGTTACCGCGCCTATCAGCGGCCAGCCGGACATGGTTGCCGAAGGACAAGTGTCGATTGTCGCGTCCGGTCCCGCACCGGTCTCGACATTGTGGTCATACATCACCCACCCGAACATTCAGCTCATGGTTGACCACATCGTCGATCATGGCGGCACGCTGCTGGCATCGCCCCACCAGTTAGTGCCCGGACGGCCCTGGACCGTGGCCGACACCACCGACCCGTGGGCTAACATGCTCGAGCTGAATGAGTCATAGCTACGCCGAGGCGTTGAGCAATTGGGCCCAGCAGGCGACCCCACCCACTCGTGCCGCGCCCGAACCGCGGCGATAATGGCCAATACGAAAGCGGATAACAGCGCCACGTCAGTCCCTGATGAAGCCCTTATTGCGCATCAGGACGTCCGCCAGGAACCCGTCGTGCGGGATCTGGGGTGCTGCGTAGAAGGTCGGGAAGCGGCCGTAGTAAACGTTGGTGACCGTCGGTTCGACGAGCAAGTCATCGATCAGCTCTTCGTCTCCGGTGATCGCGGTGACCACCAACGAATGCCGCAACGGCTCCATGCCGGCGCCGCGTGACCACGGCGACACCCACACGCACGGAAACGGCAATTCGATGTTGAGCTTGTCAGTTAGCTTCCCGGAGCCGGGCTCGGCCATCAGATGCACGGCCGGGCGCAACGCCGCATAGCCGTCATCCAAGGCGGCGACCACCTGATCGGCGCCGAGCAGCGGTGTCGTTCCCGCGGCCTTGACCGCCAGATAGTTCACCAGGGCCTGCGCCTTGTCGACGGGTTGGGTGGGCAGGATCGCTCGCTCGTCCTCGGTGGGCAGCGGCTCAATCGTCGCCAACCGCTCGGCGATCGCCTGAGCCAGCGGGACAGGATCGCCCTCGTAAAGCACCGCGGTGGTGTTGACGCACGCCATGCCGCCCAGGTTGGCGATCGACTCGACGACGAGGTCGATGTAGTCGCGCCAATCCCGGTCGGCAGTGATCAGAATCTTCGCGCGCCCCGGTCCATTCACCACCACCGTCGGATCGGCGGCGTATTTGTCCACCACGTCCTGACCGCCGTACACCATGGCAAGGTCAGCCGACCGGATGATCTCGTCAGCTCCGCCGTGATCCGTCGGCAGATATACGGCATCTTCGGCGCGGAACCCCGACTGGCGCAACGCATTCACCAGCCGGTGTGCGGTCAGGGGCTCGCGGCGCGACGGGCGCACCGCCACCCGGTAGCCCAGCGCGAGCGCCTGCGGCCACAGGCCGTGTACGCCCGGGCCGTTTCCAGCGGCGTGTACGGCGAACACCTCCCCGCGCCGGGCCCACACCGCGCTGCCGTTGCGAGTACGCTCCTCGCGCCAGTCCAGCGCCGCGCCCAGCGGACGAGCCGGCCGGACCGCATCGAATGCGCAGCCAACAGCGTCGGCCACGCTGCGGGCCCCGGCGCGGGTCACCGCGACCGGCTGCCCCGAAATCCGGCTGGCCAGCCCAACATAGGTCTCGAAGTCCAGGCCCGCGATAACGGCGGTCACGAAGACATCGGCCGCCTTGGCCAGTGCTGTCTCGCGTTGCACGACCGGCAGCGGCCGGACCTTGCGCTGCGCGCCGATGGTACGCGAAACATACAGTGGCGGAACCATACTCAGCTCAGCAACCGGCACGCCCGCTGTGGTCTTGACGACATCGCGGTTGCGGGTCCGGTATTCGCCGCCTGCGCCGAGTGCATCGATACGTACCAGATCCTTTGTGACACCCGCCTGTTCGCGCGCCATGGTCAGTACACGCCTTCGATGACGGCCTCGCCCTCGAAGGTGGCCACCGGCCGCACTTCACTGACCGAATCGCTGACTTGCCCTGCCGGGCCAGGCATCCGAATCGCCATATCGCGTTCCAGGTTGTTCGGTATGAACATTCCCTTACTGATGTGGTTCATCACCACCTGACCGAGCTGTCCGTATGGCACTTGTTCTCCGCTGTCAGGATCGACCACCCAGAACACGACATACGGTGTCCGCGGGTCGAAAACGAACGAGTCGGCGTCGGTGATTCGGGTGATCGCTTGCGAAAGAACCATCGTGCTGCCGAAGGCCATGGTGATCGTCGTGGTCGGGAAGATATCGCGCAAGAGGTCGAGCGTGTCGGCATCCACGTGCGCACCGCTGAGCAACAGGTAGCGGATCTTCTCGTTCATCAGATCCACCACGTGGTCGTTGCGGGCAATCGCCTCTAGCAGCGGCGGAGTGGTATGCAAATTCGCAACATTCTGCGTCTGCAGAATGTAAACGGCCTGCTCGATGACGTGCTCGACGTAGGCCGCCACTTCCGTGGCCGCGTTGCGGGCGGCGATCTTTTTGACCCAGCGGGGATCGATGTCGATCGGGTGGAACACCGAGCCGAGCCGCTCGGACACCAAGCGGGAGAAGTAGCCAACACCATGCGGGCCGCTCGGCATCAGGCACAGGAAGCCCTGGCCAGGCAGAAAGCCACCCGTGGCGAAGTCCTCGGTTTGCCATTGGACAACCTGCGCAATCCAATCCGGCATTTGCACAGTCCGTTTCGGAGCGCCGGTGGTGCCGCCGGACTCGAATATCTGGGGCAACGGCGGCGGTGAGCCGTAGCCGCGCGGAATGAGATCCTCCACCGGAACACTGCGCAGTTCATTGACGAGATTGGGAAACAAGCGCAGATCCGTGAAGGTCTTGATGTCGGTCAACGGGTCGAAGTTCAGCGTCCGGGCGGTGCGCAACCAGAACGGGGAACCGGTGTCCTCGCCGAAGTGCCAGGCGATCGCGGCGCACAGATACGCCTGGGGGTCGTCAACCGGCACCGACCTGGGGACGTCCAACAACGAAAAATCGATATTGGCCATGCCACCGATCTTGTCCCATCCCGGACCGGCCAGGCAATCGACTTCATCCCAACTCTGTGCCAACTCTTTGTGGTTACCCGGATTTCAGCGAGAAGCCAGTTCCCGGAAGTAGTCCTTGAGCGATCGAGGTTCGCGACCGAGGATCGCGCGCAGCACCAGTGGGTTGCCGCCGGGTAAACCGTGCCTGTCGTAGTGGGCCATCATGCGCGTCATGCCATCACGGAACGGCCCTTCGGGCAGTCGTGACGCGAACTGGTCCAACGGTATCTGCTCAGCGGTGATTGGTCGTCCGAGGACCTCGCTGAGGATCGCCGCGGTCTCATAACCGTCCTGCATCCCGGGCGCGCACAACTCGAATGTGCCGTAGCTGAGCTCGTCACCGGTCATCGCCATCGCGGCGACCTCTGCGACGTCGCGGTAGTCAACCGAGCACATCTTCGCCGCCAGCGAGTAAGGCTGCGCCAACCGGTCATTCTCGACGACGTCATTCCAGGACCGCTCGAAATTCTGCATGAACCGGGCC
Source organism: Mycobacterium sp. (assembly GCA_035515675.1). GTDB lineage: Bacteria > Actinomycetota > Actinomycetes > Mycobacteriales > Mycobacteriaceae > Mycobacterium. The sequence goes on along the minus strand of DATJBA010000301.1, from coordinate 31,326 downwards.
GGCTGCAGCACCGTGAAATCCAGCTCCGAGCTGTAGAGCGCCTCCTCCACTGGCAGTTTGGCAGCGGCATGGTTCGTCATCGCCGAAATCGACGGGTGAATGACTCCGGAATAGACGAACTTTCGCACACCGGCGGCCCGGGCCGCGTCGACCATCGCCAGACCCATCTCGGCCTCCCCAGCCGCGTGCGCTGGTCCGATGTGGAAGACACCCTCCATCCCGGCGACCGCCTCCGTGAGGCTGGCCGGCTCCCTCAGGTCGCCGATGACCGTCTCGTCGGCGCCGTTGTGTCGCGCCACCTGTGCCCGTTCCTGATTACGGACCAAGGCGCGCACTATGACGCCTCGCTTGATCAGCTCAGGTAATACCAGGTGGGCATGGCGTCCTGTTGCGCCCACCATCAAGACTCGCATGGGTGGTCTCCTGTCTGAAGCCGCTGTAGATCAGCTGTTGTGTGCCCGGCCGAGGCCCGCCGTGATCGCCTCGTTGAAGGCGGGATAGATGTGGTCGTAAACCCCGTCGCGTTCGGCGAACCGGAACCGCTTGGCACGCTCCACGACGATCTCGTCAGCCTGTGGCTGTGTCTGCAACAGGGTTATCGTCTCGGTGACGTACTCATCCAGCGGCATCGCCTTCGGGTCGAATCCGCGCTCGCCCTGCAGCGCGGTTTGCACTTGCGGCGGAATGATTTCGATCACCTGGACCGAGGTCTCGCGGAGCTGGAAACGCAGCGACTGGGTGTAGGAGTGCAGCGCCGCTTTGGTGGCGCAGTACGTCGGTGTGAGCGCGCTGGGCATGAATGCCAGGCCCGAGGTGACGTTGACGATCGCCGCGTGCGGCTTGCCCAGCAGCGACGGCAGCAATGCCGCGGTGAGCCGGATCGGACCCAGCAAATTGATTGCGACGGTCTGCTCCGCCGCGCCGACGTCACCGATGGTGAGGTCCTCAACCCGCTGAATGCCGGCGTTATTGACCACGACGTTTAGTTCCGGATAGCCATCGGTCAGCTCCATGGCGAATCGCTGGATGTCGGCGGGGTCACCTTGGTCCAACGACAAAATCTGCATACCAGGGTTGGCGTTCGCGACGGCCTGCAGCGGCTCGCGGCGCCGGGCGGCGATTATTGCCTGGTTGCCTAACCGATGCAATGATTCGGCCAAGCCGCGGCCGATCCCGGTGCCGCCTCCGGTCACCAGAATGGTGTTGCCGGTCATCTGCATGGCGTTCTCCTTTCTCGGGTCTCACTGTGGCCCTCTGGCTCGACCGACGTAGCGGAATGCCCCGACGCAAAGCCGGCTAATCACCCATTCTCGCGCCCTGGCGATGTGTAGTGGGCGGCGCGGCGACAGTGTGTACCAGCTGGCGAAGCCAGCTATGGGATGGATCCTCGTCCACACGCGGGTGCCAGACCGCATAGAAGTGTAGGTCGCCCAGTTCACGGGGCGCGTTGAGCACGCGTACGCGAGTGGGGTCGGCGAATTGGGAGGCGAGTCGAAGCGGAACGGTCAGCACCAGCTCGGTGCCGGGCAAAATGCTCGTCCCTAACACGTGGTAAGGCATGACGACGGCGATCCGGCGCGAGGCCGCGAGTGACTCGAGTAGTCGGTCGAGGCCAGGCTGGCCGATGTCGATGCTCACATGTGGCCACCGCAGATATTGCGCCAGTGAGACCGACTTGCGGTGTGCGAGCGGGTGGTCGGCGGCCACGACGCAGGCGAACTGATCAGTGAAGAGATGCTGGCTGCAGTACCGGCCGGGCGCTGAGCGGCCGTAGATCACCAGGTCGAGCGTCCCGGTGTCTAGCTTGTCGAACGCGTGCACGTCCAGTGGCTCACAGGTCACCGTCGAGTTCGGCGATTGCGAAAGGATCGTCTGAACCAGCGCGGGGCCGAACGCTGAGACGACGTAGTCGCTGACGGCAAGACGAATCGATTGCGCCGCGGTGGCCGGATCGAAGGTTTCGGTGTCGAACAGGTGGTTCAGCTCGGTGACGACCGTTGCCAGCTGGGCGCGGATGCGCCCGGCGCGTGGCGTCAGTGAGTAGCCGTCAGGTCCGCGGACCAAAAGCTCGTCGCCGAAGTGACGCCGCAGCCGCTGTAGAGCTCGACTCATCGCGGGCTGGCTGAGCGCGAGCCGGTCGGCCGCGCGTGAGACGTGGCGCTCCTCCAGCAGCGCCACCAGCGGTGGCAGCAGGTTGAGATCGACGCGGTTTATATGCATCGGCTGCATATAGGTCATACTAGATATTCATTTTACAAATACGCGAACGCGGCGCAGAGTCGAAGAAGAAAGCATCACCGGACGACAGTGAGGAAGACCGATGCGTTACATCGCCTTGGAGGAAGCGTTTTTCATTCCCGAGTTGGCTGAGCTGCAGCCCAGGTCGGACAGCCAGCGCTTTTTACAGTCGCTCGGGTTCAAGACCGAATACGCCGAGCGGTTTCAACGCCGGCTGAGCGACTTCACCGAATACCGGCTGCCCGAGATGGACGACGCCGGCATCGACATCCAGGTGTTGTCACTCACGGGCCCTGGCCTGCAGATCGACATCGACGCCGAGCGGGCCCGCGACAACGCGCGGTTCGCTAATGACCACCTTGCCAAGATCGTCGGCGAACATCCGGATCGGTTCCGTGGCTTTGCCGCTTTACCATTGCAGGACCCCGCCGCAGCCGTGGCGGAGCTGGAGCGCGCCGTCACCCAGCATGGGTTCTGTGGAGCACTGGTGTACGACTGCGTACACGGCCCGGGCGGCCGCTACCTGGACGCACCCGAATACGACGAGGTGTGGTCGGCGCTGGAATCCCTTGGTGTGCCGCTATATCTGCACCCCGGGGCACCGCCAGCCGATCACTGGCGTGTCCTCGACGGCCGTCCGGAACTGTACGGGGCGACATGGAGTTGGGCCGCCGAGGTCAGCGGGCATGCGCTGAGGATCCTGTTCAGCGGCGTGTTCGACCGGCATCCCGGCGCGACCATGATTTTGGGGCACATGGGCGAGTTCCTGCCGTTTCAACGCAGCCGCCTGGACTCCCGCTACCGGATCATGCAGCCGACCACCCCGCTCCAGCGGGCGCCTTCGGCCTATCTCGGCACCAACATCGTCTTCACCAACAGCGGGGTGTTCTCGCCCGCGGTAATGCTCGGAGCAGTGCTGGAGGTCGGCGCCGACGCGCTGATGTTCTCCATCGACTACCCCTACGAATCGTCCCACGAGGCGGTCCAAGGATTCGAGCGGACAACACTGAGCGCAAGCGACCGAGAGAAGATCGCCCACGGCAATGCCGAACGGCTGCTGCGGATCAGTTAAGCGGCGGGGCGGTTGTGGAGCCTGCGCGGGTCGACGCCCGCGCGGCGCCACGCCGTGGCCGCCCAGGGAGCCCTCGGCATCATCGTCTTTCCCACCGACCGGCTCGACACGTCGGATCCGGAAGCCGTCCGACAGTACGCCGCCCGCTATCTGGTCCCGATCATCCGCCGCTAACAGGGGTTCGACCTTTCGGTGCCCTGAACTAGCCTGTAGCCGTGGCGCTGGCACCGCGAACCCGGTACGCCAGTTGCGGCGAGATCGACGTCGCCTATCAAGTGTTCGGCGATGGCCCGATCGACCTGCTCCTGCTGCCCGGGCCATCCATCCCGATCGACAGCATTGATGCCGAGCCGTCGATGTACCGCTTTCACCGTCGGCTGGCATCTTTCGCCCGGGTGATCCGCCTCGACCAGCGCGGGATCGGTCTCTCGTCGCGCGTTCCCTCGCTGGACATGGTCGGGCCGAAGTTCTGGGCGAAGGACGCCATCGGAGTCATGGACGCGGTCGGATGCGAGCGGGCCACCGTCGTGGCCCCCAGCTTCACGTCGATGACCGGACTCGTTCTTGCGGCCGATTACCCCGAGCGGGTGAGCAGCCTGGTGATCATCAACGGCGCGGCCCGTACACTACGCGCTCCTGACTACCCGATGGGCTTTGAAATCAGCGCCACCGATCCGTACACGACGGTCGCGATCGAGCCAGATGCCGTCGATCAGGGCTTCGACATACTCGGCATCATCGCCCCCTCCGTTGCCAGCGACGACGCATTCCGCGCCTGGTGGGATATGGCTGGCAACCGTGCCGCCTCGCCCAGCATGGCCCGCGCAATGATCACGATCGTCCGGCACTCCGATGTGCGCGACACACTGCCACGCATCACCGCGCCGACACTGATCCTGCATCGGGACAACCCGAACTTCAGCCCAGTCGGGCACGCCCACTACCTCGCCGAGCACATCACCGGATCACGCCTCGTCGAGCTGCCGGGCGAAGACGCCTTGTACTGGGTCGGCGACACCGCGCCGATGCTCGACGAGATCGAAGAGTTCATCACCGGCATGCGCGGCGGCTCCGATGCCGAGCGCCTCCTCACCACGATCGTGTTCACCGACATCGTCGGCTCAACGGAGCGCGCCGCGCTGCTCGGCGACGATCGGTGGCGTGACTTGCTGGACAACCACGACACCATCGTGCGCCACGAACTGCAGCGATTCTCCGGCCGCGAAGTCAACACGGCCGGAGACGGATTCGTCGCGACGTTTCGTAGCCCGAGCGCCGCGATTGCGTGCGCTGACGCCATCGTCGACGCGGTCCATGTCCTGGGTATCGAGGTGCGGGTAGGCATTCACGCGGGCGAAGTCGAGGTGCGCGGCGCCGACGTCGCCGGCATGGCCGTACACATCGGCGCGCGCGTGGCGGCGCTGGCCGGCCCCAGCGAAGTGTTGGTGTCCTCGACAGTACGCGACATCGTCACCGGATCGCGGCACAGGTTCAGCGACCGCGGCGAGAGCGCGCTCAAGGGCGTACCGGGCCAGTGGCGCCTGTACGCCCTGGTACGCGAGCACGCCATCGTCAGGCGGTAACCAACCCCACATCCGGCGACGGTCGAGGCACCCGGAAGCTCGGCGTAGGCTGCCTACGGGGCTTATCGGAGCCAGTGCTCGCGGGGGCTCCCGATTCGATTTTTTGGCGTACAGCTTGGTAATTGATCGAAGGAGTACGCATGACTGACGTGCACATCTCGCTGCCTCCCGCGTTGCGCCGGGCGCTGGACCTACTTGCTGACCCGCCGGCGGATCCGGACGTGAGCAAGGGTTATCTCGATCTGCTCGGCGCCGGATCGGCCGAGGGCGACGCTGTCCCCAAAAACACCGGCCCGATTCAGGCAGCGTGGGCATCACCGATCGGGTCGATGCTGTACGACAACGCCCAGGCCCTTTCGCGCCGGCTGATCAGCGCATGGCAACATCCCGCCGAGTGGTTGAACATCCCGGCCGGGGGAATCGCACTGGACGTCGGCTCGGGTCCGGGCAACGTCACCGCCTCGCTGGCACGCGCGGCCGGCCCGGACGGACTGGCCCTCGGTGTCGACATCTCCGAGCCGATGCTGGCACGGGCCGTCCGCAATGAAGCAGGACCACAGGTCGGCTTCATACGGGCCGACGCACAGCGACTTCCGTTGCGCGACAACACCGTCGACGCGGTGGTCTCGATCGCCGTGCTGCAACTCATTCCGGACCCGGCAGCTGCCCTTGCCGAGATGGCGCGGGTGCTGAAGCCGGGCGGAAGGCTGGCCATAATGGTCCCGACCGCTGGGCGTGCTGCCCGGTTTTGGCAAATGCTGCCCAATGTCGGGGCGCATGCGTTCGGTGACGACGAAATCGGCGACATTCTGGAAGACAACGGCTTCGCCAGCGTGCGGGTCAAAACCTTCGCCACGTTTCAGTGGGTGCGCGGCAAAAACGGCTGAGTCTTAGGCGCGTTTCATGGCCGGATGGCTGCCTGCCAGCATGCCCTGATAGCCACGCCCAGAAAGTACCCGGGCGAACTGTTCGCCGATGCCTGACGAAGCGCCGGTGACGATGCAGCGCGGTCGTTTCCTGGTGGTGGAAGAACCATAAACCGACCGTGACGGGTGGCGACACACGGGCCTACGCCAGACAGCGGTCGGTTAACTTCCACTTCCCCCGTCGGGGGCCTGTGCGAGTACAGCGAGCCGGTCCAGCGAGGCGCGCAACATGTCGGCCGTCGTCGCACGAGCGCGGGCGAGGCGAGTCGTGTCGGTCAGCGCGGTCCAGTCGTAGGTGTGGGTCACCCGGGTGAGTTCGGCGTTCACCGGGTTGAGCTCCCAGCGCCATAGGTGGCCGGACGGCTGCTTTCCGCGTTCTGCCGGGAGCCAGGCGATCTGGCTGCCCTCGATGAATTCCACGACGTGGTTCTCCCGCACAGCACCTGTGGTCAACGTCGTTTTGAACACGTCACCGACCTGGTGGACGCGCTGTCCCGGAGCAGAAGAGGCGAGGTTGTTATTGCCGTCCCAGCTCGGCTGGCGGGACGGGTCGGCGATCAGTTCGAAAATCCGATCGGCGCGCGCCGCGATTACCCGGGTGGCGCTCACAATGCGTTCCGGAGGCTCAGATGCCATATCGGTCATATCGCTATCCAAACACGTCGCCCGGGGGGCGGGACCGCGGCATCCTGCAGGTCTGGATGTGACTTTGGGCCGATGCGTTGAGGACCTTCGGCCGTTGAAGCGCGGCCGGGTTGGGTGCGATCGTGGTGATCGCCGGGGCAACGGCGACCCGGCGGTTTGTCCGAAGTGCAGTAAGCCCATTTTTGGGCGAGGCCTCCCAAGGGCCTGCTTGACCCACCGTCCGTAGACGGGGATCTGCCTTCGGGCAGACCCTTTTATGGCGTGATTCTGCGCCCTGGGGTGGTGGGTCGGCTGTTCGACGGCGGTGGTCCGGCGTGAGCGGCGATTCTGATGTCCTGACGGTGCTGCTGGGTCGTGACGTCATGCTCGGGCGTGGCGTCGACCAATCCTTCTCCATCCCGGCGAACCGACATTGCTGGAGCCTAGGTTCGTGATGCCCGCCGATATGTTGAGTTGGCCGAAGACGCCAACGGGCCGATTCCTCGACCCGTGGACATCGACACTCCTCGCACCATCCTCGGCCGATCGAGTTTTACCGCGGCAGACCGATCTTGTACGGGTGTGGCGATGTCATCGACGACTACGTAGGCATCGGCGGCCACGAATCCTTCCGGAGCCACCTCAGACTCCTGTATTTAGTCTCCAGTGATCCGGCGCGCGGTGAAATGCTGTCGCTGCAAATGATTACGATGCGGGTGCGACGGATGAGACTCGAGTGTGCCTTGCAGGCCGACGCCGCCTGGTTGCGCGCCAACATTGAGCACGTCACCAGCCGGTTTCGGGTTCAGGTGGTTGCGCGACCCGACGAGCTACTTGAGGCCACGGCCGTTAACGGCTGAGGTGCCAGCAACGGTCGATGTCGCCGGCACCGTTCCGCGCTGTCAGGCAGCCATCTCAGCTCGCGCGGAGCGCCTCGACCGGTCCAGACAGAGCCGCTTTGAAATGACGGGTGAGGTCATCGGCCAGCACCTCTGCGTCCCCGCGTTCGATGCCATCGAGGATTTCCCGTGCTACGTCTCGGGGGTCGTTCTTCGGCACGTCGAAGCCGGAAGTCATGTCGGTGTCGGTGTAGCCCAGGTGCACCCCGGTGACCAGCGTGCCCTGCTGCTCGAGCTCTATGCGCAGCGAGTTGGTCGCCGACCAGAATGCCGCCTTGGAGTCGCCGTAGCCGCCGAAACCGCCCACCCAGGACAAGACGGAGTGGATGTCGACTAGGGCTCCGCCGCCGTTGTTGGCCAGGATCGGCGCGAACGCCTTGGCGACCCGAAGTGCACCGAAGTAGTTGGTCTCAAACACCGCCCGGACGTCCTCGATGTCACTGCTGAGCAGCTTTGGTGCACCAAGGGTCCCGGCATTGTTGATGACGATGTCGGTATCGGATGCCGTAATAGCCAGCGCCGCAACCGAATCCGGCTTAGTGACGTCCAGCTCGACACTCACCACACGGGGATCGTCGCTGCGCCTGGGTGCCCGCGCCGTGGCGTAGACCTTGGCCGCGCCACGCTGCAACAGCTCCTCCACGATGGCCTTGCCGAGTCCGCGCTGCCCGCCGGTAACCACAACCGTCGACCATTTGACGTTGACCATGATCAGTTCTCCTTGACTTAGGCAAAATAGCTTTACCTCTGTCACCGTAATTGACCACTGTGACATAAGCAAGTACGTTTTGAGTATGTCTCTTGAATGGTCTGCGTCACAGCGGTACCGACTCGCGCCGGCGCCCGGCGGCTTGGGGCTGGTCCAAGACTTCCTCAACACGATGGGCATTGAGGGATACGGCCCGGATCTGCTGGGAGACACCGCGCTCTCGCGCGCCTGGGTCGCCAACGCTGTGCTGAAGTGGTCGGCCCTACGCGGCCTGGACGTGCAGCCGCCGGCGCTCAACGAGGCGGATGTACCGAAGCTTCGCGCTTTGCGCGACACGATCGCGAAGCTGGTCGACGGAGAACCAACGGGACGACCAGAAATGGGCTCTATATCTGCGGCTTTCGCCCTGTCAGACACCGGCGAGCTAAGGCTGAAACCCGCCGGTAACGGCTGGCGTTGGCTGGCCTCCGCGCTGTGGAGCGAGATACTGCTGAGCCAGCAGGATGACACTTGGCGGCGGATCAAGCGGTGCCACAACCACCAATGCGCGTCGATCTTTTACGACCGCTCGAAGAACAACAGCGGGGTGTGGCACAACGTGAAGGCGTGCGGTAACGCCGCGAATTTACGCGCTTCCCGGGCCCGTCGACGCGGACGCGACCATGCGACAGAAAGCCCCACCAAGCCCGCCGGCATGTAGGCCGGCACGTCGTGTCAGTTCAGCAGTTTCGCCAGAGCAGGCGGTATCGGTAATAGAGGCCGCGTCGGATGACCGCCCCCGGTAGAACGTCATCGACTACTCGTCGGATCTCGCCCAGACTTTCGCGGGGCTCAGCGACGGCTACGCCGATGTTGCGAGTCTCTCGATGCAGCCACGATCCCAGGCGTGCCGCCGGCGTGCAGAGAACAGCCCACGTCCAGTCGGCAATGGTCTTGTTGGCTGAAAGCCCCACGATGGCCAGTTCCCCTCCGGGCCTGAGCATTTGGCGTGCCTTTTGCAGCGATTCACGCAGCGGCAAGTGATGAATGCTGGCTACGAACGTGATGACATCGAACGAATGCTTTTCCGCGTCGAAGTTCTCGAAGCCCATGAGCTCCACCGACACGTTCCCGGTCGACCGCAATCGCCCCCATGCACGCTGGACCGAAAGCGGATCAGAATCCAGGCCAACCACGCTGCGCGACACCGCAGCTATACGTTGGACCAGCAGTCCTTCACCGCACCCCACATCCAGGACGTGGCCGTGGTGCCGGGCCGCGATATCGATCAACCAGGCGTGGTAGGCGGTGTTGTGGTTCCAGTAATCATCCACCGGCCACCCAGTCTGCCGCAGAGCGCCATCAACAGCGCTCAACACCCCTACGCATCAGCCCTGAGTCAGCGACGACTTGGCGCCGCCTGCGTCTCAGCACGGCCTGTAACGCGTCGCAGGTGCGCGCCTTAATCGGGGCGACTACGTCGAGGTTGGTAGGGCCCCGGCTGATCCAGGCCTGCAGCGTTGTCACAGTTTCAACCCCTTGTCTGTTCGGCCAGTGAGCCGACTCATTGAATTCCACTGTGGCTGTTTTACGCGCGCGCCGCGCCGGGGTAAACGCCACGAAAAGCTCTATTGTGGCGTCTCACACAGTTGAGGTGCTACGACTAGCTCGTCACAGTCTGCTCGTACTAACTTCTGAACAGGCGAAGATAGCCGAGTAGCCGGTGCGCCGGGACCGGCTTTGGCCAGTCGTCGGCCCGGAAATACGCGTCGGACCCGCCATCGACGAACACTATGCTGCCGCAAAGGAAGTCGGCGGAATCCGACAGCATGAAACACATCCAGTCGGCCATATGCCGAACGTCGCCGAAGCCACCGACCGGAATCGGAAACGACCGGACCGCCTTGGCCTCTCTGGGCGTCGACAGCTGTTCTTGCAGCAACGGCGTCATGATGGCGCCGGGCGCAAGGGCATTCAAGCGCACACCTGACCCAGCCCACTCCGGCAGCACCGCATGCCGCCGCACCCAACGGCTGACAGCGATTTTCGATGCCGCATACATCATCGTCGGGGCGGCTGGGCCGAACAGCTGCACCGATCGCACCGCCTTGTCGGCGTCATGCGCGAGCAACGCTCGCACGGTTCGCCCGGGCACTGCGGGGACCGTCGTCGAAGAGTTGCTGGCGACGACGACGACTTTGGCACGTTCAGCCTCGGCCAGTGCCGGTCGCCAGGCGACGAGCAGTTCAACGACCCCAAGGTAATTGACCTGAGCGATCTGGCGCGGACGATCCCGACTCGGGCTCGGGCTCAGACCTGCGGCCAGCACGGCACCGTCGAGCTTGCCGCCCGAGGCCGCCACAACGCCGTCGGCGGCCTCTTTACGTCCGTGCGGCGTCGACAAATCGGCGACGATGTCGGCATCTTTGACGTCGACACCGATCACGGTGTGTCCGTCGCCCTGAAGGCGGTGCGCGGTCTCGCGGCCCATCCCGGAAGCTGATCCGCTGATCGCATAGGTGCCCATTCAGCTCTCCGTTCCTACAGCCGCTGGTATGCCCGCTACGGGCCTTCGGTCCGACGAGATTGTGCTCCGCCACGAGTTGACAGCTAAACGTGGGTGACACACGCCCGTGTCAGGTCGTCGTGGCGGCTCGCTCGACCTCGAGCAGCTGCTCACCCTGTCGTTCTTCGTCGTAGGCTTTGCGGCCACCCCGCAGACCGAACAGCCGTTTCGAGATCAGCAGGTAGACCACCGCGGCCATATTGATCGTGAAGGTGACCAAGCGGGTCATCGTGATGCCCTTGGTTAGGTCATAGATCTCCAACGGCAGGAAGACCGAGGTGGCCACCACCGCGAAGTACTCGCCCCAGCGCTTCAGCAACCACAACCCGACGCCTTCGATGACCTCCAGCAGCGCATAGACAGCCAGCATCCAGGTCAACAGGGCCAATGTCGATGGCTTGGCCGCCAGCGCCTTTTCCAGCTCATGCACCACCGTCATCTGATCGACCTTGAACCCGGCGGCGCGAAAGATCGGCAGGTCGCGGTCGAGGGTGGCTTGGATGGCCCCCCGGGCCCCTCGAAACTTCCACACCGCATACGCCGCGAGTCCGATCGCCATCGCCCGGAACAAGCGTTCGACCGCGAGAGCCCGAATGATGAAGGCCTGGCGTAAAGCCTTGCCGCGCATGATCATCGGCGCGTCTTCGGCGCGGCCGCGTCGATGTGGCTCGCCTACGGTGAATTCGCCGCAGCGCAGGCAGCGCCATACTTGGCCCAACCCGGTAGTGCCGCTTAGCCGGTCGGCGAGTGCCTGCTCATCGGGTGCATAGGTGAGGTGTCCTGCAAACGCGCAGGTGACCAACTCCCACCGGTTGACGCCGCGATCGTTGTGCATTGCCCCCGATCATTCAGTGCAGGCGGCGAATTACGCAAGACGACGCGCACAGCGGCAATCGAAAGCGCACACGCCATGGCGGAGCACACGATGCACCGCTCAACCAATCGGGCAATCACTGTCGACGGCGATAAGGCTGCGACCCGCACCTATATCGACGGACTGATCACGGCCGGCGACAACAAATCCGGCGTCAACGCAATCGGATTCTACGACGACGAGATCGTCCGGACCGCCGACGGGTGGCGCATCGCCCGCCGCCGCTACACCCAGGTGCGCCTGAGTACGGTCGGCGAAGCCTGAGCGGCAGGAGGTAGCCGGTGACATTCGCGACGAAGTATGGGCCGTGGGCGCTCGGCGCCGGCACCTCAGACGGTGTAGGTGCGGCGTTCGCCAAGGGACTGGCCGAGCGGGAAGTCAACGTGGTGCTCTTGGCACGACGGCGGGCCGTGCTGGACCAGGTTGCAGCAGCGATCGTTTCGCAGGCGTCTGCCCAAACCCGCACTCTCGCTGTCGATCTCGCGGAGCCGGGTGCGGCATCGGCAATCGCTGCGGCCACCAGCGACCTGGAGATCGGGTTCCTCGTGTATTGCGCGGGTGCCTACCCGGACTTCAAGCCTTTCCTTGCCAACCCGATCGAAGCAGCCGAGGCGATGGTGCAACGCAACTGCATGGTGCCGATGCAGCTGTGCCACCACTTCGCTCCGGCAATGGTCGAAAAAGGCAGAGGCGGAATCGTCATCTTCGGCTCCGGCGCCGGATTAGCCGGCGGACCCAACATGGTCGCCTACGGCTCCTCCAAAGCGTTCGACATGGTCTTCGCCGAGGCGCTATGGGGCGAACTGCATGATAAAGGTGTCGACGTCCTGGGCCTCATCTTGGGCAAGACCAATACACCCGCACTGCGACAACTCGAATACCGCCGCGGCCAGATCAGCTCGCCCGACGACGTGCCGGTAGGCGCCGCAGCGGTGGACGACGTCATCGCGGAGGCATTCGAGAACCTGACCAATGGCCCGACCTGGATGGTGGACGAAGACATGCGCGCCGCCGTCCAAATGATGGCTTGACTGACCCGCAATCAGGCCGTCGAACTCTTCACCCAAGCCGCCGCCGCGGTGATGCGCGCCGATCAGTAGCCGCTCAACCAGCCGGCCCGCACCAAATGATCAGTACGCGGCCATAGAGCAGCCGGCGGATGCGGGCGTCGGGAAGTAGCGCACGCACATGCGCGCGTAGCTGCCGCAGAGTTACCGACGGCGGCCACTTGATGGGGGCGCTGTGCTCCCATTTGCCTTTGACGCGAATGGCGACTCCGCGTGCGACCCAGCCTTGTCAAGTGCCATAAGCCGTTTCGGAGCGAGGGTTTGACAAACGTGACCACGGCCAGCGTCCCACCGGGGCGGACCAGACCAGCGAGTACCCGCCGGGCCCCGAGCGGAACCTTGGACTCCAGCAGTGCGTCGTAGTGGATGTTGACGTTCCACGGTTGTCCGGCGGAGATCACTTCTCGAAACTAACCGAGCTATCTGTGACCCGCCCGACCGCCGCCGTGCCGACCTAAAACGCCACCACAACGCTACGAAGGGGTTTGCCAAAGTTACAGATCAGCATAGCCAAATAGATAGACCCGCTGCCGCAGTCTCGACGACATCACGCGCACAGCGGCGCACCTTGGCCCGTTCGGCGCTGATCACGGCGATATTTATCGCCCCGGCGGTAGTGGTTCGAATTGTCGGCCTGCATCCGGACCCGGTCGCCGCCCTGCTGATCTTTGGGGCCGCGGTGGCGGCGGCCAGCTTCTTGCTGGCATGGGCCGCCGAAGCCGCGCAGATCGATGTGTCCGGCGGCCTGGCGATCGCGGTACTCGCATTGATCACGGTTGTGCCCGAATACGCCGTTGACCTCTACTACGCGTACGTGTCTGGCCGCACTCCGGATTACAACCAGTACGCCACCGCCAACATGACCGGGTCCAACCGGCTGCTCATGGGCCTGGGCTGGCCTGTCGTGGTGTTGGTCAGCATCGTCGTGGCGCGAAAGGCCGGCGCCGACAAACCCGCCGGTTTAACGTTGGAGTCCGCCAATCGCGTCGAACTCGGGTTCCTGCTGATTGCCGGTGTGGTCGCATTCGCCATACCGGCGAGCGGCGAAATCCACCTGGCGCTGGGTTTGACGCTGCTGGCCTGGTTCGGTTTCTACCTCTATAAGATCAGCCACGGCGACGTGGAGGAGCCCGACCTCATCGGTACCGCCGCCGCCCTCGGGGAGCTATCCGATCGCAGTCGGCGCGTCGGCGTCGTCGGCCTCTTCGCGGCGGCCGGCGCGGTGATCCTGCTATGCGCCAAACCGGTCGCCGACAATCTGGTCACTGCGGGTACCGACCTCGGCATCGACCGGTTCCTGTTGGTCCAGTGGCTCGCGCCGCTGGCCTCCGAAGCCCCCGAGTTCATCATCGCCACCATCTTCGCCACCCGAGGCAGGGGCAGGGCGGCGATAGCCATGCTGATCTCCTCCAAGGTCAACCAGTGGACGCTGCTGATCGGATCGTTGCCGTTGGCCCATGTGCTCGGCGGTGGCAGATTCTCCCTGCCGCTCGACTCCCGCCAGATCGAGGAAGTGCTGCTCACGGCGACCCAAACCCTGGTGGGGGTTGCGCTGATCCTGGCGCTGCGTTTCCACCGAGCCACGGCGTGGGCGCTGTTGGGGTTGTTCGTCGTCCAGTTCCCGATCGCCTCGACGCAAGGGCGGCTGCTGCTCTGCGGTATTTACGCCGCGGTGGCCATCGCTGGGCTGGTCATCAACCGCCGCCACCTTGCCGCCACTGTCCAGGCACCGTTCGTCGGCAGGGCCATCCGTCACAGTGGTCGCCCTAATCAGTCGTTGAAGGGTCCCGACCTCCCGACGCAGATGGCGGGACGGCTTGTATAACATCGCGAGGCGACCAGCAACGTCTCGGATCTGGAGCGCCAGTGGCTCGCGAAGTGTTGACCGTTCTCGGCGTGGGCGGTATGGGCCACGCGATCACCCACCGCCTTGGTGCCGGCAAAACGGTGCTGTTGGCCGACAACAATGAGGCAGCGCTGGCGTCGGTAGCCAAAGCGCTGTCCGCAGATGGCCATCATGTCGATAGCCGTGGGGTCGATGTCGCGTCGCCGGAATCGGTACGCACGCTTGCCGAACACGCGGCCTCACTCGGCGCCGTCACACAGGTGGCGCACACCGCGGGCCTGTCCCCATCGCAGGCCCCAGCCGAAGCAATCCTGGCCGTAGATCTTTTGGGTACCGCGCTTGTGCTGCAGGAATTCGGCGAAGTTATCGCTGAAGGCGGCGCGGGCGTCGTGATCGCCAGCATGGCCGGACACATGTTCCCGCCATTGACCGTCGAGCAAGAACATGCGTTGGCCCACACCCCGGCTAGCGAACTCCTCGGATTGGAATTCGTCAGCCCTCAGAAAGTTACCGACCCCGGTATCGCGTACGGAATCGCTAAACAGGCCAACCACATTCGAGTCCGCGCCGCCAGCGCGCAGTGGGGCCGGCGGGGTGCACGCATCAACTCGATCAGTCCCGGCATCATCTCCACTCCGATGGGGCTGCAGGAACTTGCCTCCCCGGTCGGTGACGGTATGCGCGCGATGATCGCCGCCTCTGCGACTGGTCGCCTCGGTACCCCAGACGACATCGCCTCGGCCACCGCGTTTCTGCTCGGCCCTGATGCATCCTTCATCACCGGTACCGACCTGCTCGTCGATGGCGGCGTCATTGCGGCCATCAAAGCGGGAAGCCCCGCAAATCCCTCGAGCTAGCAAAGGCGCCACCCGAGCTGTGGACCTCGGTTTGAGACGGCGTCAGACGAGGTAGTAGAGGTCCGGGTGGTCGGCGTGTGCGATTGCTTTCGCCAGCGGCACATCGAGTTCAAGAGCAGCCAGCTTGCTGTGGGCGTAGCGCACCGCTTTTAGCGTCGCCGAGTATTCCTCATCTTCTTCGGGGAAGATGTGGTCGGCGGGGAACCAGCGTCGGAATCCGACGTTTTGCGCGACGGCAAGAGTGTCGGGACGCACCCCGGCCAACAGGACGGTTACCCCGCGCGCGGTCTCTTCGCGCAGAAAGTGCTCGATGCGCTCGATGCAGACAACGTCCGGGTTACGTACACGTTTGAGCCGCAAGACCACGAACTTGACGTCCTCGGCATCGATCCGCTGTCTGAGCTCCAAGAAGTAGTTGTCCAATTCTGGTGCGGCACCGAAGAACAGCTCGCCTTCCAGGTCGTAGATGATGATCGACGGTTCGGCGAGATCACCGGGAACACGCTCGCGGACCACGCGTTCGGGGGTGACGATCAGTTCTTTGGCTTTCAGCTTCGCCGCACGCGGCACGAACAACAGGATCGACAGGATCACGCCGAGCAGGACCGATTTGTCGAGATCGATTGCCACTCCGGTGAACGCCGTGACGATCACCAAACCTGCGTCATAGCGTGACGCTTTGAGCGTATAGATCAAACGCTTGACATCGACGAGCCGCGCGGCGGTGACGAGCAGCAGCCCGGCCAGTCCCGCCTGCGGAACATACCGCAGTAAAGGCGCGAACAGTAGCAGTGCCGCGGCGACCGTTGCCGCCGAGACGATCCCGGAGAATCGTGTTGCGGCACCGGACTGATAATTAATCGCCGATCGGGATAGCGAGCCCGAGCCAGGCAGGCTTTGGAAGAAGCCGCCGGTGAGGTTGGCCAGGCCTTCGGCCATGATTTGCCGGTTGTAATCGATCTTCTGTTGGGTCTGGTACGCGATGACCTTGGCGATCGACAGAGCTTCGATGATGCCGACGAAGGCGATGGCCAGCGCGCCCTCCGACAGGTGGGGCAGCCAACTGGTATGGACGTCGGGGATGTGCGGAGCGGGCAGGCTCCGCGGGATCTTTGCGGCCACCGACACCGCCGTATGGCCGCCGGCGCCCGGAATCGACCATCCCGCGAGGTAGGCGATGAGCGCGGTGACGATCAGCACGGCAAGCATGTCGATCTGCGGCCATCCGTAGCGTTGCACGAGCTTGCGCGAAGCGACCGCCGACAGCACCGCCGCCACACTGAGCGCCAGGGCACGGTAGTTGATCGGGTCGCCGTGGGACAAGGTGAGCCAGACGCGATGGAGCACCTGCATGTGCCCGTTGCCCTTGTCGCGCACGCCCAACGCGTTGCCCAACTGTCCCACGGCAAGCAGAAATGCTGCGGCCGCCATGAAGCCGGTGATGACCGATTCGGAAATGTAGCGTGTCAGGTTGCCGAGCTTGAGCAAGCTGATCAGGATCTGCATCACACCAACCAGCACACCCAGTAGGAACAGCGCCTCGAAGAGTTCTCTTGCGTTCTCCGAATCGATGAAGGCAAGGCCGGTGAAGACGAGCAGCGAAATGGCGCTCGTCGGCCCGTTGATCAGATGAGAGGACGATCCGAAGATCGAGGCGACCGCCGTCACCACGATTGCCGAGTAGACACCGAACCTGGGATCTACCCCGGCGATCAGTGCGTAAGCCATCGCCTGCGGGAACGAGATGGCGGCGACGGTGAGGCCGGCGATGACATCACGCCGCCCTTTCGCCAGGTCGTAATTCAGAGCACGGCCCATCTGGTTTTTCAGCCTTTTCGCTATGTTGCCGAGACCGCGACGCGCGGCGCGGAGATCGTGTCGAGGATTCCGTTGTCGTCGAAGAATTGCTGCCGCGCATCAGCCCAGTCCTTGGCAATGGCGGTTACCGGGAAAAGCGCTAGGGTGGGCAGCCGGTCGGCATATTTGTGCAGGATTTTCGGCTTGAACGGCCGATAGCCGGATTCCGCTACCAGCTCTTGTCCGGCGTCGGTGAACAAGTAGTTCAGGTAGGCCTTGGCGTAGTCCGCCTTTTTGGTACCCGCGACGTTTGCGTCGACCCAGGCCACTGCCGGCTCGGCGAGGATGCTGACCGGTGGATAGACGAGCTGGAGCTCGTCGGAGTTGGCGGCGACCTCGCGCAGCGCTTCGTTCTCCCAGGCCAGCTGCACATCGCCGATCTTTTGAACGGCGAAACTGGTGCCCGCACCGCGGGCGCCGGCGTCGGAGACCGGCACGTGGTGCAATAGCACCCGCACGTAGTCGGCCGCTTGGGCCTGGCTGCCGCCACGCGTGATGACCGAGCCCCACGCGGCGAGGATGCTCAATTGGCCGTTGCCTGAGCTGCGCGGATTGGGTGTCACGACGGAAACGTCATCTTTGATCAGGTCGGGCCAGTCGTGGATGGCTTTGGGATTGCCCTCACGGACGACGAAGACGATGGTCGATGTATACGGCACCGAATTATTCGGCAGACGTTGTTGCCAGTTGGGGGCGATAAGTCCCCGTTTACGCAGTGCGTCGGTATCGCTGATCAGCGCCAGTGACACCACGTCTGCTTTCTGGCTGCCATCGATGATGCTGCTGACCTGTCGCGCTGAGCCTCCGTGAGACTCTTTGATGTCCAAGGTGATTCCGGTGTGCGTCTGGTATTGCGTGATGAACGCCTTATCGAACGCCGCATACAACTCACGTGTCGGGTCGTAGGAGACGTTGAGGATTTGCTTTGACCCGGCCTCTGGAAGGTTCTTGACCACGATCGCTGCTGTGGCGAAGACGATGGCAATAACACCAATGATGTTGAGCAGGGGAATGCGCAACCGGAGATGGGAACGCTTGACTGCAGGATGCGATTCTGTCATCGGCAGCTCTGTCGCCCGCCGGGCGTGGCGGCCGACCACGACGGGTCGGGTGGTAGCAGCCTCACCACGCCAACCCCATCTCCGACCGCCGCCCGCGGCAATCCCCCAGACTATTTCGTGTGGCACCCAATATTTTTAAGAATGTTAACGATCAGGCCACCTGGCGACAGCCGTGAGAATCACCCTGAGAATAAGTACCCACGTATTCGTCGGAGAGTCAGTCGACGACTTCCAGCAATTGCGAGCGGCGGTTCGATAACGAGGTGAACATCTCGCCCTGGCTCGCGCGAAACAGCGCGACTTTTGAGGCTTCACGCGGTTCAGATGGCGAACTGCGCGCCGATTCGAGCATGGCGCCGGTGACGGAAACGAGGTCGCACAATGCGGTGAACGGTCGCATCATCACGCGCAGCTCAGCAACCTTGTCCTGGTCATCTACAACCAGCAAGTCGACACCCTCCAATGACTTGCCCTGCAGTTGCGCTTCGAAGAACAGCGCAAGGCTCTGCCCACCGCGAAAGCTTCGCGTGTAGCGGAAGCCGGGCTGAAACGCGAACGCCGGCGCGGCCAGCGCCATGGCACCGAGGGCCTGGTCGGGTCCCTGGAACGGCTGAAAACGAATCGGAGCGTAGAACACCACGTCCTCGCGAAGACTGCGGGCGAGCGCATCGAAATCCTTTGCCTCGATGGCGCATTGAAATGGATGCCGCCCACTCGCGGCACCTTGCGTACCCATGGGGCGTCTCAGGCCGGCACTGGCCGGCGGCCGGCCAGCCGTTGCTCGGCGTAGGCGCGGCCTTTGTCAGGGTCTCCCAGAACCAACCCAGCGATATCGGCCAGCCGCGCGATCCGTCCGCCACCGCCCCAGGTGCCGTCGGGAATCTCGTTGGCGAACACCCAAATACGCAAGGGGTCATGGTCGTAGCGGCCGTCCTCGGCGGCCAGGATCGCCTCGGTGACCGCGGCGACCATGCTCGCGCGGCGCTCATCGTCGAACTGGCCCTCGGGCACCGACGCGATCACCCGATAGTGCGGCGCCGCGGGCTCCTCACCCGCGTGCAACACGGCCGCGGGTCGATGCAGCCATACCTTGGCCAGTGCACGAGCGGCCGGATTTTGCGGGTCGGCCCCCTCGTGTTCGAGCAGCACGTCGGTCAGCGTGTTCAGCAGCGCCTTCTCCGCCGCGGCAGGTAACGCACCGTCGGGAATGTATGCGTCGAGCATGGGCATATCGAGAACCTCCATTTCATCGGGCCCGAACCCTGAATTTACTATCACAACGCAGCCTACGCGACCCTGAGTTGCATTGTCAAACCCTGGTAGGGTGATCGCTGTGTTCGCCGACCGACAGAATTACAGCGCCGAAAACTGCTCCGTGAAGCGCGCGCTCGACGTTGTCGGAGAGAAGTGGACACTTCTGGTGCTACGGGAGGCCTTCTACGGCGCACGCCGCTTCGAGCAGTTCCAGGCCCGCGTTGGTTGTGCCCGCAACCTGCTAAGCGAACGACTGAACACTCTGATCAAGGCGGGAGTGATGCGGCGTGTGCCCTATCGAGAACCGGGCCAACGCGAACGCCACGAATATCGCCTCACCCAAAAGGGCCTTGACCTCCTGCCTGCGGTCATTGCGCTGATGCAATGGGGCGACCGCTGGGAGGCCGACCCGGACGGCCCGCCAGTCGAGATCACTCACCGCGATTGCGGGCACCCCGTCGAACTGGTACTGCGCTGCACGCATGACCACGCCCCGCTGACCGCCCATGACACTGAACCGAGACCCGGCCCCGGTGCCCGCCCCGCACGATCCGCATAGCACGAGACATCCGCGCTCCCAGCAGGACGGCCGGACAACGGTGCTGAACTCGCACCTCCCATCAACAAGCACGCGTCAGCAGCATTTTCAAAAACGCATTACCCGTACGGCTGACTGCGCAAATGTGATGGGTCCACACGCGAAAATGGTGGGCTTGTGGGTGGGGGTGGTATGGGATAGTTACTCCGACCTACTGTTTTCCAGGACCACGACCGGTGGGTTGATAACCAAGTAAGCCTCAAGCCAGCCTGACAGAGCGATCGGATTTAGCGAAGGTCACGACCGTTGCAAGACTTCTTCGGACGACTGTCGTTGCTGCGTGGCTGGTTGCCGGTGGCGGTGCAGGCGTTGGCGCTGCTCGTGGTGATCACCGCGATCGAATGGCGTAAGCAGCGCTGGCGCAGGCGCGTGCTGCCGGCGGCGTTGGTCGCCGCCGCCGTGGTTACCGCGCTCTCGCATTGGTACATCGCGTCGATCGGGGTGGCCGGGGATCCGGCGCCAGCGTTGCTGTGGCTCTGGATAGCGATGAGCGGACTGGCCGCCGCCGTGCTGTTGCTGGGCTGGCCGGGTACCCGCTGGTGGCGTCGCGGGTTGGCGGTACTTTCGGTACCCCTGTGCGTGTTGTGCGCAGCCTTGGCCTTGAACCTGTGGGTCGGCTACTTCCCCACGGTGCTCGCCGCATGGAATCAGTTGACAGCGGGGCCCTTGCCCGACCAGATCGATCGGCTGCGTGTCACCGAAATGCAGCTCGCCGGGACCAAGCCGGCCAAGGGCGTCGTGGTGCCGGTCAACATCAACGCCGACGCGTCCCGCTTTCCCCACCGCCAGGAACTGGTGTACCTGCCCCCGGCATGGTTCAGCAGCAAACCGCCGCCCCGGCTGCCGACGGTCATGATGATCAGTTCTGCCTTTAACATGCCTGCCGACTGGCTGCGTGCCGGCGGCGCCTTCGACAGCATCGACAACTTCGCGGCACGTCATCACGGCTTCGCGCCGGTGCTGGTGTTCGTTGATCCGACCGGTGCGTTCGACAACGACACCGAGTGCGTCAACGGGAGCCGCGGCAACGCCGCTGATCATCTGACGAAAGATGTCGTGCCATTCGTGGTCTCGAACTTCGGGGTTAGCGCCGACCGAGCCAACTGGGGGATCGCCGGATGGTCGATGGGCGGTACTTGCGCCGTCGACTTGACCATCATGCATCCAGACATGTTCAGCGTGTTCGTCGACATCGCCGGCGACCGCAGCCCCAACATAGGCACCAAGGAGCAAACTATCGCCCGGTTGTTCGGCGGTAACGCCGCCGCCTGGGCTGCTTTCGACCCCGTCACCATCATCAATCAACATGGTCGCTACACCGGGGTATCGGGATGGTTCGACGTCCCGGCATCGTCCGGTTCGCGCAGCGTTGCCCAGGCAGCCGGCCCCGCCCTCGCTACCGCGAGCATCGACCCCGCCGCCAACCCAGAAGGCCAGGACGCCGCTGCCAACTCGCTGTGCGACGTCGCCGCCGCCAACGGGATCACATGTTCGGTGGTCACCCAACCAGGCAAACATGATTGGCCGTTCGCCGCCCAGGCCTTCGCCGCATCCCTGCCCTGGCTGGCCTCGACGCTGGGTCTCCCCGATGCCGAGCCCACGCAGCTACCACAACGCGGGAGCGGGGCGCCTCATTGATCCAGCTTGGGGGTCGTTTCGTGACAACCGTCGGTGCCCGAGATCACATCGGAGGGCCGCGATATGCGGACTTGTAACCTGATCGAGCTGAAGTCACAGCTGACCCTCCCGTAACGAATCCGGCATGTTGTCGCTGCAAATGGTA
Organism: Mycobacterium sp.; assembly: GCA_035515675.1. Lineage (GTDB taxonomy): Bacteria > Actinomycetota > Actinomycetes > Mycobacteriales > Mycobacteriaceae > Mycobacterium. The sequence continues at coordinate 9,533 of DATJBA010000301.1, read as the reverse complement.
CGGTTCGCTGCTGTGGTGGCGGAGTTTGGCAATAGGGGTACCCCCGGCGCGGGGTCGCGTGTTCCAACATCGCACCGCAAGCGACCCGCGAAGAATCGCGTCGGATTCGCCGCCTCCCCCGTTGCGAGGGGTTTTGGTGGGGGCCGTGCCGCGTCAGAGCTGAACCGACGTCGCTTCCTCGGGGCGCTGGCGGCGGCCACTGTTGCCGGCGTGGGCGCGGCTCGGCTCGTGGTCGACCCGCAACCCCGGACGTTCGCCCAGACACCTCCAGCTGAGGTGGCTACCTTCGGCCCTACCGCCCCAGCAGCCTTATTACCGCCTCCACCGCCGAGTGCTCGCGTCCCGCTGCCCGGTGGTGGTGCACTGACCAAGATTCCCGGCCAAGGTGATTTGCTTGCGCTGACCGTCGATGACGGCGTCAACAGTGATGTAGTGCGTGCCTACACGCAGTTCGCCAAGGACACCGGTGTGCGGCTGACATTTTTCGTCAACGGGATCTACAACTCCTGGACCGACAACCTGGCGATACTTCGACCGTTGGTGGACTCCGGGCAGATTCAACTCGGCAACCACACCTGGTCGCACCCGGATTTGACCACCCTGACGAAAGAGCAGATCGCCCAACAGCTCACCCGCAACGACGAATTTCTGAAAAAGACCTACGACATCGGCGCGAAACCGTACTGGCGGCCACCCTATGCAAGGCGTAATGCCGCCGTTGACGCTGTGGCGGCCGACCTCGGCTACACCGTCCCAACGTTATGGTCGGGTTCGCTGTCGGATTCCACGTTGATCACCGAGGACTACATCGTGAAGATGGCCGATCAGTACTTCACGCCACAGGAAATCGTTATCGGACACCTCAATCACCTACCCGTCACGCACGTCTACCCGCAACTCGTCGAGATCATCCGCGACCGAAACCTTCGCACCGTCACCCTCAACGACGTGTTCCTCAAGACTCCGTAGCGGTGGCTGCGGCTGCCCGAAAGGGGCGATGCAATTGCGGTTGATTGGTTGCGAAGCGAAATGAACGCGCCTGATCCGCAGCGGCTTGGTGGTCTCGCTTGGGTCCGTCGGACCGGGGGTCGGCTGTCGCCGCCGGCTCCATATTTGCAATTGCGATAGGCCAGTGGGAAAACGCCGTGGGAAGGATCAAGCTCGTCACTCGGCCGGCTTCCGGCTGCAGCCGCACAGGTTAACGTGGATTGCCGTTGGCCGTGCGGCTAGCGCCATTCGACTCCTGAGGTCGATGAACATCGTTGCGGCGCAGATGGATAACGTCACCCCGGATTCTGCGCCAGGACGGTAGCCAATCGAGCGAGACGCTTATCAAGGGTGGCGTGGAAGTGCCCGACCGCGCTCTCGTGCCGTCCGAACTCCACAAACTCGTTTGCGCCCGTGTGCAATCCGCGTTGTACACCCGCTGACATCTCGTTGTCCTCCACCGCACCACGCACGATGAAGCTACCCGCTCCCGCCGGGTTTCTTGGTGAATTGACCGACGCTTGCTTGGCAATGTCAGGCCGGACCATCGAATAGGCAACGACCGCGCTGTGGTCGACATCTACCGGGTCGATCACGAGCATGAGTACCAAGTCCGGGAACGTCGCCACCATCACGTTGGGAAACAACTGATACACGTATGTCACCCGCGCGTCGGTCGTCCACGTGGTCTCCGGACGGTCGCGGAGCCGTTCAATATTGCGGTACGGGAACGTGATTCGACTGTTCGGGCCGAATGTCTCGACCACATTCAGGTCGTCGTATTGCACAGGGAAGAAGGTGTCCTTGTGCGTGGAGCGGATGTGATAACCCTCCAGGAACTGCTCGACGAGCACCTTCCAGTTCATCGCTCGCGGTGTCGACTCGGTAAACACGACTCGCTCAGCAGGCATTAGTTTGCCCCGCCACGGAGTCCCATCGGCCAGCCAGACCATCGCCTCGTCAACCCAGGCTTGCGGGGCTGCGTCAACGGAGTCCCACATCATCAGCAAGCACCGACTTCGTCGGTGAGCTTATGTGCGTCAGTATCACACTATGAACATCGCGTGTCAATGATTTGGTGATACACGGCGACCGGCGAAGATAGACGCGTGCCCGCTGTACCCCAATCCCGCGTGAGCGATCTGATCGGCAATCGGCCGCTCAGCGCGCGCTCGGTGCTCGCGTCGGCTTTGTTGGGATCCGACCAAGCCCGCCTCACGGTCGCGGAGCTGGTTGCGGTGGCCTCCTGGTTGCGGTGGCCTCATTGTTCGGCATCAGCGCCGGCGCGGCCCGCACCTGCCTTTGGCGGATGGTCACGAATGGCGAACTCACCGGCGACGACGGCAGCTACACGCTCGCCGGGCGCTTGTTGGAGCGCCGTCAGCGTGTCGACGAGGCGTCCCGGATCGACGACGTGGCCACGCCCGGATGGGACGGAACATGGGAACTGGCGATCGTCTCGTTGGAGCGCAGGTCGGCAACCGATCGTCTCGAGCTGAGGAAAGCAGCGACGGCGCTGCATCTGGCCGAGCTTCGGGAGGGCGTGTGGATTCGTCCGGACAATCTTGATCCGCAACGCTTTCCGATATCCAGGGCGGTGCTGGACCAGCAGTGCACCCACTTCCACGGCGCCGCCACGGACATAACCGCCGACAGGGTGCGATCACTCTTTTCCCTCGATGCGTGGACAGACGATGCTAGGGCGCTCATCGAGGCCATGAACGTCGAACTCAAGCGGAGAAAACGGGACGATTCGACCGAAAGCTTCACATACGAGTTCGCTCTATCGATTGCCGTGGTCCGGCATCTTCAGCTCGACCCACTACTGCCAGTCGAACTCATCGGCGACCACTGGCCGGGGCACACGTCGCGTAGCGTTTACCGTCGTTTCGACCACGCATTCAGACAACGAATGAACAATGCCTTCCGCCGGTCATAGTGCCGGTCACACGAGTAGAAAGTCGCTTGTAGGTTGTCACAGCGCTGCGGCGTATGTCCAATTCACCTGTGGGACAATCAGATTTTGCGGAAACCCTCGCGTTGTACGCCAACAGATGGCACATCCGGCCTCGGTCAACGCGCCGCCGATCATCGCGGCCAGCCCGGCGGTGCCGCCACGCTTGGATCCGAAACTCACCAGAACGCGCATTATCTACTCCTAACTCGCGAACTGCGAACCGCCGCTTCAAGGTTCGGCCAATAGAAAAGGTTAAGGTCGTCCCTCTCGTCGGTAACCGAAATCGACGCTTGTCGTCGAGTTGAGGTTGCTGGTGGTGTCGGCACCTCACGAAGTGAACCGTAGTCCCAGGCCACGATTCGCTTGGGCACGACCCGATAAGTGCAACCGCCCACGGCCTTCGCCATCCCTCTGACAGTTAACGAGCGCAACCGGAACCATTGCGGGCCGTCGTCGGCGATCACAACGACATTGCGATCGGCCAGATCTGGGTCACCCTCCGGCACCTGCACAATGCGCGGCGACGACGCAGGATCGGCAGGCTCTTCAAGATTCACACTCACCGGCAGCACGAGGATTTCGTCGTCTCCGGTGACGGCCAACGCCGCGCGCAGGGGAGAAAGCGCCAAGTCGGCTACCGCGCTCGCCTCGACGTCACGAGTTATCACGAGCGGTGCCCTCCCGGTAGAAGCGCCTCGATCGCCTGCATGCCCGGCGTTCGACCTGTCCGATGAACGATTCTCATCCGCTCTGGACCAGTTCACGAGGTCCAGACGATGAGCTTCATGCCGTAGAGCAGTCGCGGACGCGATCGTGTCATCTGGCCGGCAGGATGTTCTGGTTGATGTGGAACACATTGCTCGGATCGTATTGCGCCTTGATCTCGCTGAGCCGCTGGTAATTCGGACCGTAGGTCGCCCGGACTCGGTCTTGGCCCTCGTCCATCATGAAGTTGACGTAAGCTCCGCCGGCCGAGTACGGGTGGGTGGCATCCCAGTAGTCCGCCGTCCAGCGCTTCAACAGCTCCGCGTTCGCCGGGTCAGGATCGACCCCCGCGATGACCTGTGAGAAGGTGACGTCCCGATACGCCCACGCGGTATCGGTTTGACCGACCCGGTGGACCGCGCCGTCGATCGGGTAGAGGTGCATCGTGGAGTGCATCGTCGGCAGTTCCTCGTTGAAATGGGCATGGGCTTCAACCGCGTCGTCGGGCACCGTCCGGACGAAGTCGCCACGCCAATACCACTGCAGCCCTTTTGGATACAGGTCATCGAATGTGGATTGCAACGCGGGATAGGGGGCCGCAACAAGGCCTTCGAAGGCCGGCTCCATCTGCCGGACCGGCGCGAACGCTTCGTCGACCCGGGCGGGATCGCCCGTGTAGCACCAGACCACAGCACACACCTTCTGCAGGTGGAACGCCTCGGGGAACGACGCAAACGGCGGGACGGTCATGCTTGCGAAGAACCCGTAAAGATCCTCGTCTTGAGCCGGGAGGAAGTCCCGGTACCACCTAAGGATGTCGGCGGTGGCCGATGACGGCCACGCCGTGGGACCGCAGATCACGGTGTGCACCGGATGCAGGCGGAACGTAAACGAGCTGACCACGCCGAAGTTTCCGCCGCCGCCGCGCAGTGCCCAGAACAGGTCGGGGTGCTCGGATTCGGAAGTCGTCACCGCGCGACCGTCGGCCAGCACGAGCTCGGCCTCCAGCAGGTTGTCGATGGTCAACCCATACTTGCGGGTCAGGTAGCCGTGGCCACCCCCGAGGGTGAGGCCGCCCACACCGGTGGTCGAGATGATGCCGGCCGGCGTGGCCAGACCATGCGCGTGCGTTGCGCCGTCCACTTGACCCCAGGTCGCGCCGCCTTGGACACGTGCGGTGCGCCGGTCGGCGTCCACGTCGATGCGGTCCATCGGCGACAGATCGATGACGAGGCCGCCCTCGACAGTGCCGAAACCGGGGCCGTTGTGGCCGCCCCCGCGGACGGCAACCGCGAGGTTCGACGTCCGCGCGAACTCGAGAGCGCCAGCGATGTCGGTGGCGGATCCGCAGCGCACGATCACCGCCGGCCGCTTGTCGATCATGGCGTTGTGCAGCGCCCGAGCCCCGTCGTATCCAGGGTCGTCGGGCAGGATTACCTTCGCGCCCAGCCTGGTGCGTAATTCGTCGGTTCCGGTTGTCAGGCTCATGGCCCTCACCTCCTTGCTTCGCAGGTCTTGATGCCGCGACGCTACGAGGCGAGGAGGTCGCGCGTCATGACCACAACGAGGCATTTCCGAGACATCCCACGATAGTCAGATCTGACTATCGACCGGCCAACACCGGCGCGGTTACGTTGAGAACATGGCGCAGTGGGTGCCGCCAGCGCTACCAGCCGAACTGATCGCACGCCGCCGCGGCCCGCTCGTGGGTCGCGCCGCAGAACTCGCGGCATTCGAGCAAGCCTGGGAGCGAGTCGAGAGTGGCAACCGCCAGGCGGTGTTCATCGGCGGTGAACCAGGTGCGGGCAAGACGCGCCTGGCCGCCGAGGTCGCCGGCACGCTCGCCGACCATGACGTCGCGGTGCTGGTGGGCAGCTCGACGGCCGATGCGGACGTTCCGTACGCACCCTTCGCCGAAGCGCTGGATCGCCTGCTGATCGGCGCTGCACCAGGTTCCATGGCGAACCCACTGGCCGACGCCGGACCCCAGCTACGGCGGCTCTCAACCCAAGTGGATCGGCATCTGCCCGATACCCTCCCCGCGCAGCACGTCGGCACAGCCCGGCAGGCGCTTTTCGACGCGTTGACCGGCTTCCTGCGGCGTCTGGCCATCGATCGCCCGGTCGCGTTGATCCTCGACGACCTGCATTGGGCGCAGCTGCCCAGCCTCGCGATGCTCGAACACGTGCTGATTGGCTGCGCCGACGTCCGCATGCTGGTGGTGGCCACGTTCCGCACGACCCCGCCGGACCGCTCCGACGAGCTCACCACTCGGCTGGCCGAACTGCACCGGTTCGACGGTGTCCGGCGCCTGGATCTCGCAGGCCTGGACACCGAGGCGATCGCCGAGTTCGTGAGCCGAACCCAGCAGCTGGCTCCTGCGTCGGCGCGCACGGCCGCGGCCCTGCTGCGTGACAAGACCGGCGGCAATCCGTTCTTCTTGACCGAACTGGTCAACGACCTGGAAATGCGGGGCGGGCTAGCCACCTTGAGTGTGCAACAGACCGTCCCGGCATCGATCGGAGATGCCATTGCCCGCCGCCTTGGCGGACTGGGTGCCAGCGTCCGAGGGGTCATTGAGCAGGCGGCGGTGTTGGGTCAGACGTTTGATCTGCCCGCGCTCATCGCGACCTGCGAGACCGACCTCACCGCGACGCTGGCAGCGATCGATTCGGCCGAAGCCGTCGGGCTGGTCCGGGCGGTTCACGACTCCGATGGCGAGTTCTCGTTCGTCCACGCGCTCACCCGCGAGGCCGTGCTCGGCGGGATGGCGGCGTCCCGGCTGCGGATCATGCACGCGCGCGCCGCCGAAGCGCTCGAGGGGCGCGCGGACCCATCGGTTGTTCCCCGCCTGGCGAACCACTACCTGCGGGCGCACGTGCTGGGCTACCACGAGCAGGCGTTGCGATACGCGCGTCAGGCGGCCCGGATGGCCGAACACAGCCTGGCCTATGAGGACGCGGCGAAATGGTTCGAGCGGGCAGCGTCGCTTCCTGCGCTGAACCTCGCGGATCGGGCAAGGATGGACCTCGATGCGGCCACGAACCATGTACGCGCCGGTGATTTCGCCCAGGCGCGGGCCATCTACGAACGCATCAGCGCGATGGACGACCCGCTCATCCGCCTGGAGGCGGCTGTCGGCTACGAGGATGCGAATTGGCGTCGCGGGCAGGCCGACTCGAAGGCTGCCGACCTGTTGGCGTCGGCGCTGGAATCCTGCGGGTTGAATACCGACGACCCACGCTATGTACAGGCTCTCGGCAGTTTCGGACGAGCGCTGGCTTTCGCCGGCGAGGCGGCGCGTGCCCGCGAAATCGGCAACAGCGCTATCGAGCGCGCGCGGGTCGCCGACGATCCAGCGCTGATGCTGCACACTCTGAAGACAAGTCTGTGGCACGGTCTCACCCCGGAGATGTGCGAAATCCAATTGGAGCGTTCGGCCGAGGCCTCGCGAATCGCGATATCGCGCCGCGACTACGACGCGCTGGGTGCGGCCTCGCATTTCCGCGCCATGGTCAGCTATTTGGCCGGCCGGCCCGACGGCTTGGCCGCATCGGCCGCCGACATGCGGCGAGCGGCCCAGGCCTGCGGACAACCCGTCTTCGGCTTCGTCGGCGCGTGCGTCGAGCAAGCGCTGGCCTATCTGCGCGGCGACTTCGCCGGCGCCGAACGGTGGGCCGACATCGCTTTGCGCACAGGTGATTTGTTTGGCGCAGGCGACACCGAGGGCTCGAACGGAGTCCAGATGTTCATGATCCGCCGCGAAACTTCAGACCTAAAAAGATTCGGCGGGTTCATCGACGGCAGTGAGACATTCGCCGGACGCTGGGTGCCCGGTCTGCTTGCGCTGTATACCGAGCTCAACTGCGAACGTGGCATGACCCGGGCACTGAATCAGCTGCTCAACCGCAATCTTCGCGACCGCACCGACGAGGCGCAGTGGCCGATGGAGCTGGTCTTCATGCTCGAGGCCGCATTAGAGCTCGGCAACCGCGAAGCCGTCCAAGCACTGCGCCCGTACGTTGCCCGCTATGCCGGCAAGAACCTGGTGGCCGGCCAGTTCGTCGCACTGTTCGGCAGTGCCGACCGCTATCTCGCCCGGATCGCGGCGCTCGCCGGTGATAGCCGTACGGCCGAGCGTCATTTCGGCGCGGCGATCGAGATGGACCGGCGGATGGGCTCGGTGGTTCATGTCACGGAGACGCTGGCCCGGCACGCGTTGTTTGCGGCGTCGCACGGTCGCACCGAGGAGGCCCGGCGCCTGGCCAACGAGGCCCGCGACATCGCCGCGCCGATCGGCCAGACCCGGGTCCTCGACCTGGTGGATCCGTTGCTGATAACGGGTCCGGACGGTCTGACGGACCGGGAGGTCGAAGTGCTGCGGCTGCTAGCCGAGGGGCTGAGTAATCGGGCAATCGGCGAACGCCTCTACATCAGCACCAACACGGCGGCCAACCACGTGCGCAGCATCCTGATCAAGACCGGCGCCGCAAATCGCACGCAGGCGGCGATGTATGCCGCCGATCACGAGCTGCTCGGGTGAGGCTTTCAGATGTCGGACAATGCACCGTCCGGCAGAACACGATTGCTGACCTCGACGACGACATCGGCGGGGAGACCGGCACGCGCGGCCGCGGTTCTGATGGCCTCCGGGGACGGTGCCTCATAGAGGCAGTAGGTCTTTCGTTTGTCCGCTGACAGAAACGAGTACAGCCAGCGAACGCCCTCCTCGGCGTTGATTCGATTGATACCGTCGGCGGCGTCGACGCTGGGTTCCAGTTGCTCGGCGAAGTTGCGCTCGACCATAAAGATGGGCACGGCGGACTCCTGTTCATTGTCTTGGGGTCGAACCTACGCCGTGAAGACCCTCAAGAGCTGGGATTTTTCAGCAGGCGTCACGCGCCCGCTGCCTCGGTCTTACTGGCGAGCAACATCTGCAAGGTCTCGCGCAATTCGCCCAATCGTCGTTCCCCTAGGATCTGTTGCCATCGTTTCTCCAAATCGAGTGCGTTGGAACGCATTACACGCAGGGCTTGCCGGCCGCGCGGCGTCAGCTCGATGATTCGAGCTCGGGCGTCGACGGGGTCGGGCACTTGGACTGGCAGCGAGCTATATTCGAACTGTGCGGTATTCGGGGGGTCCTAGTTACCGCTGACCGCTCCCTGAGGCTTGTTCGGCCAACAGTTTGAGCACGCGGGCGCTTGCGGTGACCGCGCCCCGGTCAGCACGTTGCGCGGCAGTTGGTAGCCGTGGTGGACGACTACCGGCAGAGCAATGGGTCAGTTCCCGCCTTTAACCGCGTTGCGGCCCGCTAACCTACACCCAGCCCCATAGACGCTGCGCTCAGGACGCTGATGGCGACACCACGGGTTAGGGACTTGAGCGAAGGCGTTCAGCCGATGATGGTACCGGCATAGGCACCTCAGATTCCCGAGAAGTCGGGAATCTACCCCCGAATCCATGGTCTGTAACGGAGCTAAGGATTGCGTGCAAGGTGCAGCCGCGAATCTACCCCGCGCTGCCCTCGACGACGATGACGCAGGAGGTCGTGCCGCTGCCGCCGATGTTGAGGGTGGCGAAGCGGCGCGCGCCCGCGACCTGGGTGTCCCCGGCGCGGCCGCTCACCTGCAGCGCCGCGTCGAGGAGCTGGCGCACGCCCGTCGCGCCCACCGGGTGGCCGGCGCCGATGAGCCCGCCGCTCGGGTTGATGGGCAGCTTGCCGCCCGGGTCGATCACGCCTTCTTCGATCGCCTTCCAGCTCTCGCCGGGCTCGGTCAGGCCGAAGTGGTCGATGGCCATGTACTCCGAGGTCGTGAAGCAGTCGTGGGTCTCGATGCCCTGCAGCTCCCAGCAACCGCTCAGGCCGGCGCGCGCGAAGGCGTCG
>DATJBA010000300.1:0-3631 GCA_035515675.1 Mycobacterium sp. | reverse complement strand
TTCGGGTCCTTGCCGCCGGTGAGCCGGCGGACCAGGGCCTGCACGGCGGGGATGCGGGTCGACCCGCCGACCAGGATGACCTCGTCGATGTCGTTGGCGGTCACCTTGGCGTCGTCCATCGCCTGCTTGACCGGGCCCATGCAGCGCTCCACCAGATCGTGCGTGAGTTCCTCGAACTTCGACCGATTCATGGTCATGGTGAGGTGCTTGGGGCCGTTGGCGTCGGCAGTGACAAACGGCAGGTTGACCTGCGTCTGTGTCACCGACGACAATTCCACCTTCGCCTTCTCGGCCGCCTCGAACAACCGCTGCAGCGCCTGCGGATCTTTGCGCAGATCGATGTTGTTCTCGCGCTGGAACTCGTCGGCCAGATAGTCCACGAGCCGACGGTCGAAGTCGTCGCCACCCAGATGGGAATCACCTGCCGTGGAGCGGACCTCGACCACCCCGTCACCGACATCGAGAAGGCTGACATCGAACGTGCCGCCCCCGAGGTCGAAGACCAGCACGGTCTCGTGGCCCTTCTTGTCCAGCCCGTAGGCCAATGCCGCGGCCGTGGGCTCGTTGATGATGCGCAGCACGTCCAGCCCGGCGATCCGGCCGGCATCCTTGGTGGCGTTGCGTTGGGCGTCGTTGAAATACGCCGGAACGGTGATCACCGCTTCCTTGACCCGTTCGCCGAGGAACTTGCTCGCGTCGTCGACGAGTTTGCGCAGCACCTGCGCGCTGATCTCCTCAGGCGAGTACTGCTTGCCGCGCACGTCGAACCGTGCGGCGCCACCCTCGCCCTCGACGACGTCGAAGCTGACCGCCTTGGCTTCCTCCGATATCTCGTCGAAGCGGCGGCCGATGAACCTCTTCGCCGAGTAGATGGTGCCCTTCGGGTTCATGATCGACTGCCGCCTGGCCAGTTGCCCGACCAGACGCTCGCCGTTCTCCGTGAAGGCCACCACCGAGGGGGTCGTTCGCGCCCCCTCGGCGTTGGGAATCACAATCGGCTCCCCGCCCTGCCAGGCGGCGATCACCGAGTTCGTTGTCCCGAGATCGATACCTACCGCTGTCGCCATCGTCTATTCCTTTCGGTAACCGCCGACGAGGAGTTGCAGCGCACGCCCTGTAACGCGCGTCGTAATTCGCTCCCAAACAAGGAGTCTGGCAAGCCGCAGCGGCTGTCGCGTGCTCCCGGTGAGCCGAAAATCTGGACTCTGATTCGTCCTGTCAGCACCACAGCGGAGTAGGGTCTGATTAGCGGACGCCGGGTGGGCACTTTCGGACCCGGAAAGGCGATTCCGAACGCCAACTTCGGGTATGCCGTTCCTCGTGACGCCTTACCGGCCCCCTCCGGCCACGGGTGGCTCGAGGGGAGGAGCCGAGCCTGGCCACTCCAACATGAACGATGAATCGCACAGCCCGGCACAGGGCACCCGGCCGGACGAACAGGCTTCGTCAGGGGGTCTGGTCGCGCTGTCGCGTGTCACTTTCGATGACTCCGACGTCGGCGAGATCTTCCGCGAAGCGACCGCCGCCGTCGGCGGATTCGCATCCTGCCAGGTCGAGGCGAGTTACCGGTCGGTGAACGGCGGATTCGTTCGCTTCCCACCATCCCAGCCGGCACACCCCGACATCGAACGGCACCGCGAGTCCGGCTGGGATGGCCACGTTGACACAAGAGACGGCCGGTGGGGGTGGGCGTTCCCGCTGAGTCACCGAAGCTTCGTCTACGGGTGTTTGGTGGTCAGTGCCGCCAGTGCACCGTCGAAAAATCAGATCCAGTTGCTGACCATCCTGGCCCAGCAGACCGGCGCCGCGCTGGCACATGCCGCACTGCATGACCGCGACTCCGGTGATGCGGCGAAGCTGACAAAATCGAACGCCGATCTGAAGGTAGCGAACCGTGAACTCAGCACCACGGTGACGCGGCTACAGCGGCAGACGAACGCGCACGAAGTATTGAGCGCGGCGGTGGCCGCGGGAATGGGCGAGCAAGGTATCGCGGATGCACTGAATGACCTGACGGGGCATTCGGTGGGTATCGAGGATCGGTTCGGCAACCTGCGCTGCTGGGCCGGTTCCGGACAACCCCACCCCTACCCCAAACAGCTCACGGACGAGCGCGAACTCCTGCTGCACGAGCTGGCCGCACAAACCGGTCAGGCACGAATCGGAGGGCGAGTACTCACACTTGTCCAGCCCCGGGCCGAGATCCTCGGTGTCCTCGCGTTGAACGACCCGGACGACACGGTGACCGAGGACGACTTGTTTGCCCTGCGCTATGGCAGCATCGTTTTGGCGCTGGAGCTTTCCCACCAGCGAACCGTCGCTGAGATCGAACTCAATCTGCGCCGCGATCTTGTCGACGATCTGTTGGCCGGCACCGACCGGGACGGGGCCTACGCTCGTGCCGACGCCCTGGGCCATGACCTACGACGGTCCCACCATGTGGTGGTGATGCAAAGCACCGGTCGCACCGAGAGCACGCTGCCAGTTGCCGCCGGGCGCGCGGCGACCGCGTTGCATCTGAACTATCTGCTCGGGCGTCATGCAGGTCTGGTTGTTCTGCTCACCGACGGCCGCCCGGACCCGCGGGCGTTGTACCACGCGATCAGTGAAATCCTTGGCAGCACCACCAGCGTGATCGGTATCGGCTCTCGATGCGCGGTGCCCGACGATTTTCCGCAATCCTTCATCAAAGCGCGTCGCGCGATGAACATCCGGCTGCGCTCAGTCAGTCCGGAAGGCGCCGCGGCGTTCGACGAACTTGGTTTCTATCGCCTCATCGACGCCGCCCATGGCGACGGCGAGGTCGAAAGTTTCGTGCGCGAATGGCTGGGCACACTCCTGGATTACGACGACAGCAAGAACTCCGAACTGGTGATGACCCTGAGCGATTACCTGGAGTGCGGTGGAAATTATGACGAATCCGCGGCTGCACTGCACATCCATCGCAGCACGCTGCGCTACCGGCTGACGCGCATCGCTCAGCTCACCGGCCACGACCTCCGCAAGGTCGATACCCGGTTCAACCTGCACGCCGCGACACGGGCGTGGCGATTCCTGAACCGTGATGGCTGACCGGAAACCTGCTGCAACGGACCTCTAGGGTGAGCCGTCGCCAGATTCACTGACAGTGATCTTGCTTGACTTGGTGCTCTCGGCCTTCGGTACATAGACGGTCAGCACGCCATGCGCCAAGGACGCCTCGATGTCGCCGTCCCGAAGATAGCCCGGCAGCGTTACGCGTAACTCGAACTCACCGACCCGCCGGGTCCGGCGGCGGAACAAACCCTCGGGCTTGCGCTCCTTCACCTCGCCGGTTACCACCAACTCGTTGCCGTTCAGATTGACATCGACGTCCTCGCGCCGCACACCAGGAAGCTCGACCTCGATGACATACGCGCTGTCGGTCTCGACGACGTCGGCCGCCGGCAACCAGGCGCCATCACCGGTGAGGCCACCGAACACCGACTGCGCCAGCCGATCCATCTCCGCATAGGACACGCGCATAAATTAATTGGACAATAGGTGCGGCGGGCTAGGCTGCTCGTGTGTCCGTGGCGGTGGAGCGGCAGTTGGCCGAGAAGTACGAGTCGATCGCTCCGCTGCTCGATGAGCGGCAGCGGCGTCGTTGGCT
>DATJBA010000299.1:0-19225 GCA_035515675.1 Mycobacterium sp. | reverse complement strand
ACGGCGACGGCGACTGGGTGATCACCCGTAACGAACTGGAGCAGCTGGGTAAGCAACTGCTCGCCGACTCTCCCAACGCCATCAAGGAGCGCGTCGCAACCGTCGGTCCGGGCCAGCTGGCTAGCCTCCTGTACACTTCCGGCACCACCGGGCGGCCGAAGGGTGTGCGGCTCACCCACGGGGCGTGGACGTACACCGCCGCGGCCGTCGACGCGGTGAACATCCTCGGCCCCGATGACCTGAACTTCCTGTGGCTGCCGCTGGCACACGCATTCGGCATGGTGATGCTGGCACTGCCGCTGCAGATCGGCTTCGTCACCGCGATCGACGGCCGCGTCGACAAGATTGTCGACAATCTCGCGGCCCTGCGTCCCACCTTCATGGGTGCAGTGCCGCGCATCTTCGAAAAGGCGCATGCCCACATCGAGGAAATGATCGCCGAGCAGGGCGGGCTCACGAAAAAGATCTTCGACTGGGCGATCGGGGTGGGCTTGAAGGTGTCCCAGGCCAGGCAAGCCGGGAAGAAGCCGTCGTTGGCGTCATCGCTGGCATACAAGGTTGCCGACCGGCTGGTGTTCTCCACGATCCGGCAGAGGTTCGGTGGTCGCCTGCGGTTCTTCGTCTCCGGCGCCGCCGCCCTGGATCACGACGTCGCGCAGTGGTTCGACGCCGTCGGCATCATCGTGCTCGAGGGCTACGGGCTGACCGAGACCGCGGCCGCATCGTTTCTCAATCGCCCCACCGCTTACCGATTCGGAACGGTCGGCTGGCCGTTCCCCGCCACCGAGGTGAAGACCGCCGACGATGGCGAGATCTGGCTGAGGGGGCCCGGTGTGATGACCGCCTACCACGATCTGCCGGACGCCACCGCCGGGGCGTTCGACCAGGACGGCTGGTTCCGTACCGGCGACATCGGGGAGATCGATGCCGACGGCTTTCTGCGGGTTACCGACCGCAAGAAGGACATGTTCAAGACGTCGCAGGGTAAGTACGTGGCACCGTCGGCGATCGAAGTGAGATTCAAGGGCCTGTGCCCGTACGTGGGCGAGCTTCTCGTCTACGGCGAGGCAAAGCCCTACTGTGTGGCGCTGGTCGGCCTCGACAGCGAGGCGATCACGGAGTGGGCCGGCAAGCACGGCCTGGCGGGTAAGTCCTTCGCCGAGGTAGCCCGCGACGAGAAGATGCAGGAACTGATCGCCGGATACATCGACGCGCTGAACCTGGAACTGAATCGCTGGGAGCAGATCAAGGCATTCACGATTGCCGACCGCGAACTCTCGATCGAAGCCGGCGACCTGACGCCGAGCATGAAACTTCGCCGCAAGGTGGTCATCGAGAAGTTCGCGGACCGCCTCGCGGCTCTCTACGAGCACTGAGGAGCGTGCAGGCCTGCTTCGGCTACCGTACGACTCGGGAAGACCGATACGAGAGGCAGCGGATAGCAGTCGCCATGACGCCCCGATCTCCTGCGCTATTCACCGACCTTTACGAGGTCACGATGGCGCAGGCCTACATGGCCGAACACATGTCGGGAACGGCCGTGTTCGAGACCGTGTTTCGCAAGCTCCCCCAGAGCCGGTCCTATGTGATGGCTGCCGGCTTGTCAGACGTGGTCGACTTCCTCGAAACGTTTCAATTCCGGCAAGCCGACATTGACTACTTGCACGGATTGCGGCTGTTCACCGAGGGATTCCTGCAGTCGCTGTCCGCAGTTCGCTTCACCGGAGATGTGTGGGCAGTGCCGGAAGGAACGGTGGTCTTTCCGAACGAGCCGATCGTGCAGGTGATCGCGCCGATTGCCGAAGCCCAACTCGCCGAGACCTTCGTCGTGAACCAGATTCACCTGCAGAGCGTGATCGCGAGCAAGGCTGCCCGTGTGGTCGAAGCCGCTCGCGGACGAATGGTTGTGGATTTCGGAGCGCGGCGCGCACACGGCACCGACGCGGCGCTCAAGGTCGCACGGGCCAGCTACCTCGCCGGCATGGCGGGCACATCGAACCTGCTTGCCGCCCGCGAATACGGAATCCCCGCGTTCGGCACGATGGCTCACAGCTTCATTCAAGCCTTCGACAACGAGCTCGACGCGTTTGACGCATTCGCCCGGCTCTACCCGGGCACAACGTTGCTGGTCGATACTTACGACCCGCTGCGCGGTGTCGATCACGTCATCGAACTCGTCAAACATCGGGAGCGTCTCGTCGTGGCTGGAGTCCGGCTCGATTCGGGGGATCTTGGTGCCCTGTCAAAGGCGACACGCGCAAAGCTCGACGCAGCGGGATTGAACCAGATCGAAATCTTCGCTTCGTCGGGTCTCGACGAGTACCGCATTGCGGCGCTGATGAATGACGGCTGCCCGATCGACGCCTTCGCCGTGGGCACCAAGCTCGTCGTCGCCCAAGACGCGCCCGCGCTCGACATGGCGTACAAGCTGGTGGAGTACGACGGCGTCGGGCGGACCAAGTTCTCCAGCGACAAGGTGATCTATCCAGGGCGTAAGCAGGTGGTACGCCGGCTTGATCACGGGGTCTTCGCCGCCGACACGATCGGTAAGCCCGACGAACAGCTCGACGGCGAGCCGCTGCTGGTGCCTGTCATGAAAAATGGCCGCCGCCTCCCCCAGCACGACCCCGACTTACCGGCGTCGCGAAACTGGGCGCGCCAGCAGATCGATCGGCTTCCGCCTCAGCTCCGTTCGCTGGAAGCCACCGGCTGGTCCTACCCCGTGGACATCAGCCCGGGGATCGCGCGCGAGCTTGAAAGGCTACGCCAAGCCCAGCAATTGGGTTGACCTAAGACCCGCATCTGGGGGCTAACGACTCTCGCGGAGTCACGTTCGCGCTTCATACGGTTGGCGAACAGGAGGCACAAGCACAGGCGCAACAGTGGAGAGGGATGCTATGCGATCAGAACGCCTCAGGTGGCTGGTAAAAGCAGAAGGCCCGTTTGCCTCGGTGTATCTCGACGACTCACACGACACCGTAGAGGCTGTCGAGCAACTCGAAGCGAAATGGCGCGATATCCGCAAGCATCTCAAGGACCAGGGCGCGGGCGCAGAGATCATCGGCAAGCTCGAGGAGGCCGTGCTGCACCATCGACCGGCCGTCGGCCGGCGCGGCCGCGCGGTGATCGCGACCAGCGATCAGGTGCTGCTCAACGAGCAGCTGATCAGCCCACCACCGGCCACGGTGATTCGCCTGTCGGATTACCCCTACGTCGTGCCGTTGATCGATCAGGAGATGCGGCGACCGACCTACGTGTTTGCCGCGGTCGATCACACCGGTGCCGATGTAACGCTGTATCAAGGGGGCACCGTCAGCTCCAAAAGCATCGACGGCGGTGGCTACCCGGTGCATAAGCCAGTCACTGCCGGCTGGAACGGCTACGGTGACTTCCAACGCACGACTGAGGAAGCCATCCGGATGAACTGCCGCGCGGTCGCCGACCACCTGACACGACTGGTGGACGAAGCCGACCCCGAGGTGGTGTTTCTGTGCGGCGAGGTTAGTTCGCGCGCAGATCTGGTTGCCGAATTGCCAGAGCGCGTGACCCAGCGGGTGTCAGAACTGCATGCCGGGGCGCGCAAGAGCCGGATCGACGAGGAAGAAATCCGCGAACTGACTTCCGCTGAGTTCGCTCGGCGCCGAGGCATCGAGATGAACGACATCGCCGATCGGTTTGAAGCCGAAATCGGGCGCGGCTCGGGGTTGGCGGCCGAAGGGCTCGCTGCCGTATGCGCGGCGCTCCGTGACGGCGACGTCGACACGCTGATCGTCGGCGAACTAGGCGACGCCACTGTGGTCACCGGCAAAGCGCTTACCACAATCGCGCCCGATCCCGACGTGCTGTCCGAACTCGGCGAACCGGTGGAGCGGGTGGCAAGAGCCGATGAGGCGTTGCCGTTCACCGCAATTGCAGTGGACGCCTCGTTGGTTCGGGCCGACAACCGGATCGCATCCGCAGACGGGGTCGGCGCGTTGCTGCGATACGTCGCGACCGACCGACTTTCCAGCCGGCAATCCTAGGTCGGGTCAATCGTCGCGATGGGCGGCGCTTTTCGGGAACTTCGTCGGTCGGCTAAAGGACTTGTGGCCATACCGGCGGGCCGTGACGGTATCCACACTCGACTCATGAGGAAGTTTAATGATCGTGCCGATGCCGGACGGCAATTGGCGTCGCGCATGAACTTTCTGCGCGGTCAAGATGTAGTGGTGCTCGGCCTACCGCGAGGCGGAGTTCCGGTGGCCTTCGAGGTCGCCAAGGCGTTGGGAGCCCCCCTCGATGTGCTCCTGGTACGCAAGCTCGGAGTGCCCTTTCACCCGGAGCTTGCCTTCGGCGCCATTGGCGAGGGCGGTGTGCGGGTTATCAGCGACGCCGTGGTCCGTGAGGCCCAACTCAGCGACCAGGAGATTGCTGAGGTCGAGACCAAGGAGTGGGCCGAGCTGCAACGCCGCTCCGAACGCTTCCGCGGTGATCGCCACCGGATTTCGCTGAAGGGGCGAATCGCCGTGATCGTCGACGACGGCATCGCGACCGGCGCCACCGCGCAGGCTGCCTGCCAAGTGGCCCGCACCGAGGAGGCCAGCAGGGTGGTGTTGGCGACTCCCATCGGGGCCACCGACACCGCCAAACAGTTCGCCGACTACGCCGACGAGGTGGTGTGCCTGAAAACACCGGTGCCGTACTTCGCCGTCGGTCAGGGATACCGCAGCTTCGCGCAGACCTCAGACGTCGACGTGGTCGCCCTACTCGATCGCGCCCGCAGCCGTTTTCGTGCGGGCGCCAGTGCCGGCGCCGACGATCCGCTGCTGCGCGATGAGGAAATCCGGGTACCTGCTGGGCCGGTCTCGGTGGCTGGGCATCTGACCATTCCCCAGCGCCCGAAGGGGGTCATCGTATTCGCGCACGGCAGCGGCAGCAGCAGACACAGCCCGCGCAATCGATATGTCGCCGAGGTCCTCAACGACGCCGGGCTGGCCACTGTGCTCTTCGACCTGCTGACACCCGATGAAGAACGCAACCGCGCCAACGTCTTCGACATCGCATTGCTCGCCGGCCGATTGGTCGATGTCACGGACTGGCTGGCCGGTCAACCCGACGCCGCGTCATTGCCGGTCGGTTACTTCGGTGCCAGTACTGGTGCGGGCGCGGCCCTGGTTGCGGCCGCGCATCCCGGTGTCAAGGTGGCGGCGGTGGTATCCCGCGGCGGGCGGCCTGATCTTGCCGGCGAGTCGCTGCGTGAGGTACACGCTCCGACCCTGTTGATAGTGGGCGGACGCGACGAGATGGTCCTCAAGCTGAACCGGCAGGCACAAGCGGCGATCCCGGCCGAGTGCGAGGTTGCTGTGGTTCCTGACGCCACCCACCTTTTCCAGGAACCGGGCACGCTCGAGCAAGTGGCGGTGCTGGCGCGCGACTGGTTCATCGACCACCTCAATCCCCCAGGACACTAGGCCCCCAAGACAGGCCACGAAAAGCCATGGCGGGCAGCGGTTCAGGGCACCGAACTGTGCCGCACACGGCAGATTTGCGTGTCGAAGCCTGGGCGCCGACCCGCGACGGCTGTATCCGGCAGGTGGTGCTGGCCGTCGTCGAGAGCTTCCTGGACCTGTCATCGGCGCATGCGGACCACACTCGGCTGGGCCGGCTAGTCGCAGATCGCGATGACGATCTGCTGGTGGCCGTACTTGATGAAGTCATTTATTTGCTGGACACCGCCGCCGAAGCACCTGTCGATCTTGAGCTGCACGACGTCAGTGGCGGTGTCGACGTCACGTTTACAATGGCCGATGCGAGTACGCTGCCTCAGCTGGGTGCCGTGCCTAAGGCGGTGTCACTCAACGAGCTGCGGTTTTCGCACGGCCGCCACGGCTGGCGGTGCTTGGTGACGCTCGATGTGTGATTGCTCGATGTGTGATTGAAAGCCGCTCGTCTCGTTCCTGCAGGAGTCGTCGAAGGCTGAATGTGGGGGCGGCGGTCCCGGACGGGGGGATTCCGGGACCGCCGCGGCATTCAGGTGGCCTTCCAGCGTGACGCGGCGCTCAGCTCGCCGGGGTGATGAGCCCGTAGTTCCCGTCGTAGCGGTGGTATAGCACGCTCCCACGGTTTCGGGCGGTATCGACGAAGAACAGGAACGGCAGGCCGAGTAATCGCATCCGCTCGGTTCCCTGCTCGACGGTGAGCCGCGGAGCCGGCTGCGGACTGATGGTCAGGGGAATCTCGAACGGCGCCAGCTTGTCTGCAGATTCGGGGTTCACCTGTGCCAGGCGGTATTCGCCTGCCCCTTTGCGATACAGCACGCTGTCCTGCTTGGTGCCCTCCTCGGTGAAAAGGTGGAAGTTGTAGTCGAGCAGCTCCATCTCCTGCGCGGCCTCGTCGACGGTGATGGTTGGCAGGCTGTACGACTTGTGCCGCATGATTCGGCGTTCGCTTTCCGGCCTGGGGAAGTAGTTCGGCCGGTGGTTGGGCTCGGACTGGTGCCGCCATTCGTGCGGACCAACCCGAGGGAGGCCGCCTCGTCTGGCTTCCCAGTGTTCGGCAATGCGTTCCAATCGATGACGCAGTCGCGCCTCGAGTCGATCGATTGCCTCCTGTGCGGTGACACCTTCGACCTGCGAGCGGACCAGTCGGCCGTTGACGTCGAGGTTCGCCTGCGCGATCACCCGGCGGGCCACTGCCGGATCGCCGTGCTCACTCAATTTGACATCAGCGTGCAGCACCGGTTCGTGGGTGAGGCGACCGAGCCCGCCGATCTTGCTCCGCGCATAATCCACAGCATCGGGCAGCTGACCGTGCGTCGTTACCTCGACGTCGAGAACAGCTGGTAAATCGGGTCTGTGTCTCATGATTCGTTGCTACGCTCTCGCAAATCGTTGCTGTAGGGTCAAAGGTCATTGTGACCGCGGCAGACGGTCCCGGGCGGCCGCGTTCAGTGGTGCAGACCCGTGACCGGCTCGTGGGTACTGGCTTGGATATCGGTCGATGTCAACGCGAACAGCTGATTCGCCAAATCGGACAACGCCCGGGCGATCGCAAGTTCGTCGCCGATCCGGGCCACCGGCTCGTCGGCCGGATCGAGTCGCGCCAAACCAACACCAATGTACTTCTTCCCCGCCCAGGACAGTCGCGCCTTCGCCCGGGTCTTCTCTTCGTGCTCTTCGATCAGCACGTCGATTTGACAGGTCTTGGTGTTGTCATCGTTGCCCGTCATCGCCAGTCTCCCTGTCTTGCCCGGCTGATTTGCCCGAATTAGCCGCTAGTTGTCTTTTATCGACGCTTTAGATGCGACCACCGCCGCATGGGCGCGCAGTAGGGGCGGAAGTCCCGAGTCGCGAGGTCGTTCGTCGATACCACGAGCCCAGGTTCGTCAGGTGAAGACCTCTTTGAGCGTGACGGTTTGTAGGCCACGGCTGTGGATGAGGTCCAGCAGTTGCCCGTAACAATGCGTAATGGTCGGCAGGTTGGCGTGCATGAGCACGATCTGAACAGGCTGAAACGACTTCGTCGCGCGGGCCACGAGGTTGGATTCGCTTTCGGGGGCCGAATCCCCGACGTCCCCGCTCCACATGGCGATCAAGGTGTAGCCCTGGTCGGCGGCGACCCGGTCGATGACGGCGTTGTGGACCCCGTAGGGCGGACGGAAAAACGGGGTACCGTCCGTACCGTAGCTGTTTCTCAGGAAATCAGCATTGCGTCGGATTTGATCGGCCACCGCACCAAGCCCGAGGCGATTGAGGTACGGGTGCGACCAGTTATGGTTCGCCATTTGAACCTGGCCGGAATCCACCAAGGGACGAAGCGCCGCCGTATTGACCGACCATGACGGGTTGGCACCGTTGACGAAGAAGGTAAGCCGGGTCCCGCTGTCTTTCGTGAATTGCGCGAACGCAGCCACGACCGGGGTGCTGACGCCGTCGTCGACGGTGAGTGCTATCTGGTTGGTGTCCCCGGGCAGACGGGTGATGATCACCGGGGGTACCGGGACCGGACCCAACGGGATCTCCCAACGGATGGCGCGAGCACCGACCGCCGGAGCCCCGGCTACGGCCGCCAGTACGCCTCCGGCAATGGCGCACAACATCGTGCGCCGATCGATGTAGTGCATGCAACCGTTGTCGCCCCGCCGGGACCCGTTGCAAATTCTGTCTTTTCGCTCGCCCCGGCCCACTACCGGCTCAGTGCGCGTCGATCTCGTCGAGCACGCCCGGGGCAATCCGGACGGCGGCATTGCCGTCGGGCACGCCGGCCAGTCGTAACCAAACAAACGTCGAAAGACTCCTCGACTGAGTCGACAAATTCGTCGATTTTATTCAAAAAGCGACGATCCTCGTCGATCAAACCCCGCAGGCGGGCTGTGCCGTCTGGCTACAGAGCGCATACCAGCGCCGCACGCCCCTTGGTACGCATTCTGTGCAGGGCGGAGCCGCGGTATTGCTCCATTTTGGCGGCCATCTTGTTGCCCAATTCCTCGAGGTCCGCGTCGGTGATCTTCACCTCAGGAGGAGCGGGAATCAGGTCACGTTCCTCTTCGTCGGCGTGCGCCTCCAGCACAGTCTTGAACGAGTTCCACTCTTTCTCGTACCCCGGCGCGCTCTGCGGAGTTTTCAGCAGCACGGAAAGCTGGTCAACCACCTGGCGATGCTCGGCATGGGCAACCGCGATCAGCTTGCTGGCCGCCTTCAGGGCCGGGTAGTAAAAATCGTCCTCGATGCGGAAGTGAATGTCCAGTTCGATCAACATGTCGTCGAAAATGGCATGGCGCTCTTCGGAGTTCACCGGTGCCTCGCTGACCTTGCGGCCCAGCCCCTTGATCACAATGTGGTGTTCTTTCAACACGTCGTACGCGTTCACTTGGCTCCATCCTTCCCTACCGCCCCGCAACCGCCGCGCTGACAGCGGACTCCTGCTCGCCGCGGACCTCGACGATTCCGTTGACCAACCTGGCCTCGTAACACGGCAGCGGAGCTGCCGAGGGGCCACGCAAAACTTCTCCCGACTCGGCCGCGAACCACGAGCCGTGCCAGGGGCACACGATCCGGCCCCGATCCAGCCAGCCGTCGGCCATCGGAGCCGCCAGGTGCGGGCAGAACTCGCCGAACGCCGAGACCACCCCGGGCTTGGTCTGGCACACCACCAGTCCCACCCCGTCGACCTCGACCCGCACTGGCTTTCCGCTCAAGGAGCTCGCGGGCAGCACCGGCGTCCACTCCTTGGTGCGCAGTCGCTCGCCCGACCGGTCAATTCCAATCCCGGACTCGAAGACCAAGGCCCCGCCGAGGTAGCTGCCGGCGACGGTGATGCCGTAGCCGAGCGCGGTGAGGGCGATCCCGCGGCGGTGGCGGCCTTGGCGGCGGTCCCACCAAGACTGCGCGTAGAGCGCGGTCGCGGCCAGGTTCAGCACGCCATGCCCCACCCCAACCCGGCGGTCCTTCTCATGGGTGTGCTGCCAATCGGTGACGCCGGTGACAGCGGAGCCGATGCTCGCCAGGATTCCCACCCCCAGAGCGCGGGAGGCAAACCGCGACGCGTCGCGGACCTCGGTGGCAGGTTGGCCCGGCAGCAGGCTGAGCGCATCCAGCACCACGGTTGTCCCGAGCGCTCCACTGGTAAGCGACGCCAGCGGCGGATGAACCGGGTGCCCGAGCCAGACGCCGTTCAGCGCGTTGGTGACGGTGTCGCGGGCACTGCCCAGCGCGTTATAGGCGAAGCTGAGCAGATGTTCGAACCGATAGCTCGGCCGATCCAGCCACTCTTGACGCCCGATAGCGGCCAGCGCTCGGGGCCCGAGTTTCTGCAATCGACCATCTCGTGACCGACCAATCATGGCACCAGTCCTTCCTCAAATGCCGAGCCAGACGCCGGTAATGCACGCAAATTGGTGATTACCCTTTGGTTACTTCGCACTCACATGAGCGGGTAGGCCCGACGTGACCACGGTAGCCTCGCACCCTGGATCCCTAGGTGTGTGCGGCCTGTGAATTAGCACAAAGCATTCTTGTAAAAACCTGACGGTGCCCACTTCGTGGCGATTGAATCTGCACCCCGCCCGCCGTGGTCGCCGCGGATCTCGCCGGCATCGCGATCCGACCGATCTACGGGGCCTACGACATTCCCGGTGCGTAGCTCGTACGTGACCGCGTACCCGGCTACGAACGCGCTGTGCTGGTCCGAAACTCACAGCTGGGCAAGGACTTGGCGGCGGCAGCTCAATCTGGCCGTCGGCGTACCAGCCGGCCCGATCACACCGGAATGCTATTAGTCTCAGCTTCGTGTGCGGGGCTATTCGGGCTGGATATTGCCGATACGTCGCCATGGGTGACAGTCAGACCGAGGGCTTGTGGGACGGTGACGACGTCGTCGGTTTCCTAGGATTTGCTGACCGACTCGCCGCCATGATCGATTCGATCTATCCGGGTTTGCAATATGCCAACCTCGCGATCCGCGGCAAGCTGGTGGCCGACGTGCTCACCGAGCAAGTTCCGCAGGCACTGGCGATGCAGCCGGATCTAATCACCGTGTGCGCCGGAATGAACGACGTCATCCAGCCAGGACGATCGTTCGGCCGTGCCCTTACCGACCTCGAATCCGTCTATGAAGCGCTCGCCGAATCGGGCGCGACGGTGGTGACAACGACCTTCCCGAACGTTGCGCAATTCCTCCCGCTCGGCCAGCTTGTGTCGACACGGCTTGCCCGCATCAACAAAGCGATCAGCGCGGCCGCCGATCGCTACGGGTTCAGGCTCGTCGACCTGCACAACGCCGACTCGATGCGCGATGTGGATACGTGGGCCATCGACCGCGTACACGCCTCCACCAAAGGGCATATCCTGTTCGCTGCCGCAGCTGCCGAAGCTCTCAATTTGCCTGGCAGCAATCATGATTGGGCCGAAGCGAGCCGCAATCCAACGCAGCAGTCGTTTGCCGCAGGCGCTTACGGGCACCTGCGCTGGACGCAGGACAGTTTCATCCCATGGGTTTGGCGCCGTCTGCGCGGCCGGTCTTCGGCCCACGGGCGAGTGCCTAAACGTCCGCGCTTGGAACGCCTGAGCACCCAAAGCGCACCAGACAATACCGCGACGACCCGCAGCCAAGACATTGCGACGCGGAGCCAGCATCCGTCAGGCATCCTTGACCCATGAATGTGGAGGCTTTGCTGCACTCAATCCCGTCCCTCGCGGTCTACCTTGTGGTCGGCGGAGTGGTCGGGATTGAGAGCCTGGGCATTCCCCTTCCCGGCGAGATCGTGCTGGTCAGCGCGGCGCTGATGTCATCGCAGCACGACTTGGCCGTCAATCCGATCGGCATCGGCATTGCCGCGGTGATCGGCGCTGTGGTCGGCGACTCGATCGGCTACACCATCGGGCGCCGGTTCGGCATGCCGCTCTTCGAACGGCTTGGCCGGCGTTTCCCGAGACACTTCGGTCCCGGACACGTCGCGCTCGCCGAAAGGTTGTTCAGCCGCTGGGGAGTCCGAGCGGTGTTCTTCGGCCGCTTCATCGCACTGCTGCGGATATTCGCCGGGCCGCTGGCCGGAGCCTTGAAAATGCACTACCCGCGCTTCCTGTCAGCCAACGTGTCGGGTGCCATCTGCTGGGCGGGCGGCACCACCGCACTGGTTTATTGTGCCGGGATGGCCGCTGAACGGTGGATGGAGCGGTTCTCCTGGGTCGCGCTGGTCATCGCGGTCGCGGTCGGACTTGTCGCCGCAATCTTGCTGCGTGAACGCACATCCCAAGCGATCGCCAAACTCGAAGCCGAGCATTACCGCAAAACCGGCCCTACCGCGGCTGACGCCATTTGAACTGCCCGGCCGGTGGGCTAACCGGCCGCGTAGCCGGCGTTCGCCGCCGCTGCCGGGCGGTGCTGTTCGATAAGTGTGCGGGCCATCTTCCGAGCACGCAGAGCGGCGTCCAGGTCACCCACGGCCGCGAGAATGATGGCGCCTTTCATCAAGATGTGCCAGGACGCGGCAAAGTCCTCGACGTCACTTAGCCCCGCGGCAAGAGCGCGGTGGCGCACGATATCGCGGACGTGGTCGATATGAGCGACGCTGGCCCGTCCGGCGGGATGATCTGCCCCCAACTCGAGCAACACGTTAATAAAGGAGCAGCCTTCATAACCGTCACGGAGCTGAAACCACTCATGCATGACGTCGAAGATCGCCAGCAACTGCTCCTCGGGTGTGTTGCCTCGCTGACGTGACTGCTCCTCAATCAGACCGTGAGTCCAGAGTTCTTCGTGTCGCTGCAGCACGGCCAGCACGAGGTCGTTCTTCGTCGCGAAGTGCCGGTAAAGGGTTGCCTTGGCCACACCGGCCCGCTCGATCACCTCGTCGGTGCCGACCGCGCGGATCCCACGCCCTCTGAACAGCTCGTAGGCCGCAGTCAGGATTCGTTCACGAGCCGGCGCGGCACGCATCGTGACATCGGGGCGTGTCATAGCGAGCCTTACCATACTCTTAAGGCGTGACATGTAGACAGACCGCCCTGTCTCGTTATACAAATGAGATTCGCGAACAGTCTGTCTTCAGACGACAGGACGGGCATCCATCGCGGTGTCTCCAACGCCGGTCGATTAGGGAGTCCATCATGAGCCCCGTCATTGCGGAACCCATGTCGAGCGCCCATCTGATGCTCAGCACGCGGCTGGTCTACGAGCTGGGCAATCCACACAGCACGCTGAGGGCGACGACCGACCGCAGCGGTCCGGCAGTGCTCATCAACGCGGGCGGCGAGATCGACGCCTGCAATGAGCACACCTGGCGCCAGCTGGTCAGCGAAGCAGCCAGCGTCGCCACTCCGCCCGGACCCTTCGTCGTCGACGTCACGGGACTCGATTTCATGGGCTGCTGCGCGTTCGCGGTACTGGCCGACGAGGCGCAACGGTGTCACCGTCGCGGCATCGAATTGCGTCTGGTGAGCCGCCAGCCGATCGTCGCCCGAATTGTCGACGCGTGCGGGCTCAGCGGCGTAGTGCCCGTTTACCCGACTGCAGACTCCGCGCTCGCGACGGCCGCTTGCTGGTGACTTACCGGTCGAAGCACTTTGCCTGACTCCGCGCACTGGCGCGAGCACCAAACTTGTAGCTGGCAGCCCGGCGGCGCACCCCTCCGCACGGACCGATAGCCGGTCAGCGAGGATTCACGTTGAATGTCTTGTCGCAGTTGGCTTCTCGCCAATCGGCGGATCGACTAGACCGTGAGCAAGCGATACACTCCGATTAGGCCGACCACCACGATTGTGGATCGCAATACATTCGGCGACAGCCGACGCCCATAACGCGCCCCGACCAATCCCCCGACCAGCGAGCCCGCCGCGATAAGCCCGGCAGCCGGCCAGCTGATCCGATCGAAGGCCAGCCACGTATAACTAACCGCCGCAACAATATTCACAACCAGTGTCATGAGGTTCTTGGCCGCGTTCATACGCTGGATCGACTCCGGCAGCAGTGCTCCCATCGCGCCGACCAGTAGGATGCCCTGCGCGGCGGTGAAGTAACCTCCGTAGACGCCGACGGCAAACGTAATGAACACCAACACGGCCATCCGTGCCGGTGTGATGTGTTCAGCGGAGCGCCCCGTGGCTTCAGCACGCCGGTACGCCCACGACTGAATCCGCGGCCCGACCACCACCAGCACCAAGGCCAGCACCAACAGCACCGGCACGATCCGGATGAACACCTTCTCGGGCAGATGCAGGAGTAGGAAGGCGCCCAGCACCCCGCCGGCCAACGATGACGGGATCTGCCACCGTAGCCGGTCCCACTGACCCTCCAGCTCGGCGCGATAACCCCAGGTGCCCGATACACTGCCCGCTACCAGACCGACCGCGTTCGACATGGTGGACGTGACCGGCGGATAGCCGAGGGCGACCAGTGTTGGGAACGTGATCAGGGTGCCAGATCCGACGAGAGCATTGATTGCGCCGGCACCGAACCCGGCCAGGGCAATCAAAACCATGTGGGATAGCAACACTGGCGACCTTAGTCTGCCGTCGCATTGCGCCAACAACCGCGTGGCTGGGCGCTTTCCGGTCAGGCGGGAGGTGCTTCGGGACCGCGATCTACGCCGGTGCGCAGCTTGACCGAGGCCGAATACACCAGCGTGCGGAAGTGCAGCACGGGATCATCGGAGGGTTCAATGCCGTCGGTCACGCGCATCGGGTCGAACACGACAATGTCGTCGCCGCGCTCGCGCTCGGTGTCCAGACCGGTGATCTCGAGGGTGCCGACGGTGACCGTCTCGGTGCTCTGCCAGGGCGCCGACGGATCCACCGTCGAGTCCTTCGGCCCGGCGATCTGCACGCGAAAGTCAAACCGCACCGGCCCGCTCGCGAGGCGGGTGTTCAGTTCGTCGGTGAGAAAGTCAGGAGCCTTGGTCTGGGTAGCCGATCCCGACAGGTATTTCTCGCCCGCAGCGGGGACCAGGTGGTAGCGAACGAATCTGTCGCTGCCGTCGGCGCCGACCCAGCGGAAGGCATGCAGCCCGTGGTATTCGATGGTGGCGTAGCTTGCCGGGACCTTGTTGGCGTCGCGCAGCGCAGGCAAAGCGCCGAGCAGTCGAGGATGGGTTAGGAAGTATCCGGCCATACGCAGCGGCGTAGTCAGGCTGGGCCGCATCGCTTTCAGCAGTTCGACGAATCCGTCCGGCGTGCTCGAGACGAACAGCCGGGCGGTCTGCGTCGAGACGTCAGTGGTGGAGCCGTCGGGCAGCGTGAACTTCACCGCCATCCCGCGCACCCCTGGCGAGCCGTCACGCTGCGCCGGGTTTCCTGATCCGTTGGAGAAGCGGATCAGCGCCGGGACCGTCGAGCCGTCAAGGTGCTTTGCGCGCGAAAGCCCGGCCGCCTCGGCCGTCGCGGTAAACGTGCCGCGGTACAGCGTGCCTTTCGCGTGCAAGGCCCGACAGCCCGGCTGCACTCCCCCTGCGCCTCGAATCGCCTCGATTGCGTCGTCAGGGGAGACGGGACCGCCCATGGGCGAATCCTAAAGGCATCAGTCAGGAAAGCCGAAGAGTTTAACTACGCCGTGATCACGGCCGGCGGTGTAGCCACCGTCGACGGCAATGGCCTGCCCGCTGACGAAGGAGGCGTCAGGCGACAGCAGGAAGGCCGCCATAGCCGCCACCTCCTCCGGGCGGCCAAGCCGTTGCAGGGCATGCTCGGCGGTGATGGAGGCCAGCGGGCCTTCCATCCCCGGCAAGCCGAAAACGCTTTGGATCATTGGCGTTTCGATGAAGCCGGGACAGATCGCATTGGCCCGGATGCCGCTCGGCCCGTGGTCAAGCGCGATGTTCTTGGTGAGCAACACGACGCCACCCTTGGCTGCGTTGTACGAGCTGCCGCCCGCGGTACCTTCCAAGCCCTCGATGCTGGCGACGGTCACGATCGAGCCCCGCTCACCGGCGACTCGGGGTTGCTCGATCATCCGCGCCAGCGCCGCCTTGGCCACCAGGAATGTGCCGGTGAGGTTGATTCGGATCACCCGGTCCCATTCAGCGCGGTCGAGCAGATGGACCGGACCGCCTTCGGCGAGCAAGCGCCGCGCGGTAGCAGCGCGGTAGCCAAGCCGATGCCCGACGCCGCGCCCGTGACGACACGTGACGACAAACGTGCGAGAACGGGCACGATCAGCGTTCACCATGTCTGAGTCCTTTGTCACAGGTTTGGCCCAGCAATGTTGACATACGGCGGAGGCACGAGTTCGCGAATGCCCAATTAGTAAGGCCGTCGACCGCACCGCCGCCCGGGCGGGGAAGTAATCACATTGGCGCACAGGAGGTTACAAGAAACTAGTCGAGGTTTTCCGCAGGTTCGGAGCACAGTGGCCGCACGGCACATTGCGGCGAAAGTAGTTCCACTATCCCCGCCTCAGCAGGTCGAGCAGCTATTGCAGATTTAGTCGGGTCGCATTTGTTTGACACAGAGGAGTGAGGCGGAAATCGCGAATCAAACAACAAGACCTGCGCATTTGCGATATGTACTTTACGATTTTCACCACGACACGACTTGCGCCGCCGGCGCAAGCGTGCGTGGTGATGCGCTCGCCCAAGCGGGACGGTTACCGGGAGTGACGTGAGTTTGATAAGCGGGATATATCGGACCATAGCAGCCCAGTCTTGGACACCCTTGCGCCGCCGAGTGACCGTAGAACCAACGGACGAATTATCCAACCGCCCGACCCAGTATCAGGAGTTAGAGCATGACCACATTGTCGACACACCCGGCTGAGGCCGTGATGTCATCAACGCAACCGCCAACACACACCTCCCCACCAGTGCAGTACCCCGGCAGCGGGGGACGGGTCGGACACCGACCGGGGCGAGGCGCCGTCGCCGCCGTGACTGCGGCGATCATCTTGACCGCCACCGCCGTGACTGCGGCGATCCCCAGCACAACGCGGGGCGGTGCGGTGACGCTCACTGCGGCCGACGCGGTCGACATCGCGCCGGGCATCTCGGTCACCCCCGCGCCGGGCTGGACAGTCGGAAACCAGGGTCCCGGCTGGGTGACGCTCCACAACGCCTTCTCCACCGCGGAAATGGAAATCAAGGTCAAACCTGCCAACGGGACGGACCCCGTCGCCGTGCTGCAGGCCGACATCAATCAGTTGAGCAGCGTGTCGACGACAGGTCTGACCAACGTCAAAGACTTGAGCGCGCCCGCTACAAAGCCGCTGCAAAGCGGAAACTTTCAGCAGGAAGCCTCGATCGACTACAGCGCTGATGGGACATCACTTATGGGCGCAATTCCCGTCATCGGCTCATTTATCGAGCTGCTGAACACCTCGAACCATCAATCGGCCTTCGTCGTCTTCGCGCAAAACGGCGACGCGACCACTCGCGCTGACAGCGAAGGCGGAGCGATGATCGATTCGATGCTCTAACGTACGCCGCGTCAGCGCAAGTTCGTGAATGCGCAATTACCAAGGCTGTCGACCACAACTGTAGCGCATGCAGCGAAGTAATCACTTTGGCGCGCAATAGGTTACAAAGAGATCGTCGAGGTTTCCTCAAGTTCGGAGCACCAGTGCAGCATAGCCATTACACGAGCAGCACCGTTCCGGATTAGCTAGCCGGCGAGAACCAGTCACTCGATTAACCGCCAATAAGGGCAGACGGGTCACAAAGACCGTTGGGCGTTCCGAATTCATACGCTTGCAGTACTTCTCCGAAGCACACATGGTCAACACATGGTCTGAGAACCGAGGCCGGCGACGGTTCATGGAACGCGTTGACCGCGTTCGCCCCTTTGGTCCCCGGAACTCACTGGGAAGCCAACCGCATCCGTTCTTGTCGAGGTCACGTTTGCCGCGACCCGTCCCTTTATGCCGCCACGGCAACGCCCGTCACTAGCGGGATCATTCGTGTCTAATTACCGCGCCTATTAGCAACCCGTATGGGCGGAAGCGAAGAACCGCATTCGCGGATGCGTTTTCTATTTCAGTGGAGCGTTTCCACCATATGACCACGGACGCGAGCATCACTCCGCTAACCACAACGTTTTGCCAATCAAGTTGCATTATGAAACGAAAGGATCTGATCATGGCAACTTACATGCAGCACAAGATTAACCCGACCAGGCGCACGCCGATCCCCCGGGAAGGAGGACCGAAGTTGAGAGAGAAAGTGCTGGTATGCGCCGGGTGGCGCTGGAAGGTGGAGGAGTCGTTTCAGGCGGGCAAGGAACTGGCTGGACTGGATGAGCATCAGGTGCGACGCTGGACCTCCTGGCACCGCTGGGTCACCCTGGCCATGCTCGCTCACGCGTTCCTGGTCGTGGCCACCGTCGCGCAACGCCGCGCCGACGCCACCGCAACGACACTGATTGCCTTGACTGTCAACGAGTTCCGTCGACTTTTCGACGCACTCCTGCTACGTCCCCTGCAAGCTGTCGCCGATGTGCTGGCATCGTCCACCTGGCGCCGAAAACACCAGGCCAGAGCCCGTGCCTGCCACCATCGCAAACACCGTCAACAACAATGACAGCGATCTACGGCTGTAGGACAGTCGATTGCATTTGCTTGACACAGAAAAATCGAGGCGGAAATCGCGAATCAAAATAACAAGGTCTGCCTATGTCGCGATACGTACTTTACGATTTTCACCACGCCACGACGTCCGCCGGGGCAAGCGGCATCAGGAGTTAGAACATGACCACATTGTCGACGCGCCCGGCTGAGGCCGCGGCACCTGTCCAGTTGACTGACGGATTCCATCTCGTCGTGGATGCGCCACCGCCAGCGCCAACGCACACTCCCCCACCGGGGCATTACCCAGGCAACGGGGTACGGGTCGGACACCGACTGGGGCCTATCGCCATCGCCGCCATCATCGGAGTGGTCATCCTCATCGCCGCCGCCACGCCCAGAACAGCGCGGGGCGTGGTGATCAAGCTCACCGCGGCTGACCCGATCGACATCGCGCAGGGCATCGCGATCACCCCTGCGCCCGGCTGGACGCTCGGAAACCGGGGTCCGAACTGGGTGGCGCTCAGCAACGCCGACACCAGCGCGCAGATGCGAGTCGCGGTCAAACCAGCTGGCGGTTCAGATGTCGTCGCCGTATTGCAGGCCGACATCAATCAGTACACATCATCGTCCGGTTTGAGCAACGTGAAGAACTTGAGCACGCCCAGTACGAAAACGCTGTCAGGCGCTAACTTTCAGCAGGAAGCCTCCATCGACTACACCGCCGACGTGCCAACCCCGCAGGGCGTAATTCCCGTCATCGGTACATTCAGTGAGCTGCTGAACACCTCGAACCAGCAGTCGGTTTTCATCGACTTCAGGCAGGACAGCAACGCGACGACTCAAGCTGCCAGCGACGGCGCAATGATGATCAATTCCATGCTCTGATTGCCAAGGCCGCCGACCACAACCATCGCGCATGCAGGCACATAATCACTATGGCGCACAACAGGTTACAAAGAGCTAGTCGAGGCTTTCTTCACGTTTGGGCACCGAGGCTCTAAACGCGTTGCGCGTGATGCCGACCACTGCACGCGGGGAATATGAAGCAGCGTTGCGAACTTAGAGGGTGTTTGAAAACGGTCAGGTTCGGGCGAGTCGCCTGGTCATGGTCGTGATCATGGCGAGGTGGACCATGGCTTCGTGGTGGTCGGGTCTGGTTTCGTAGTCGCGCACGCAGCGGCGGTGCTTGTTGATCCACGCGAACTTCTCTCGACCACCCAAATGCGGGGC
The DNA here is from genome assembly GCA_035515675.1 of Mycobacterium sp. GTDB lineage: Bacteria > Actinomycetota > Actinomycetes > Mycobacteriales > Mycobacteriaceae > Mycobacterium. Next base: position 31 of record DATJBA010000299.1, on the reverse strand, counting down.
CGGACGTGGAAACCAGTGGCGCCGGGGATGC
>DATJBA010000298.1:0-7768 GCA_035515675.1 Mycobacterium sp. | reverse complement strand
CCCCTTCGGTGGCCTTCACGGCCGACGAGGTGCCGTCGTTGCCCCTGGCGCCCTCACCGACACCGCCGTTGAACGTCTTTCCGGTGCCCTTACCCCACGCGCCGTCCGAGGCCGTATCGAGGTAGTGCTGGAAGTTATCCGTGGTCCCGGACAGATCGCTGCGGAAGATCACGCGAATCGACTCAGCGGGCAGGGCGGTGCCTTTGTTCAGCGCCTGGATCGCGGGATCGTTCCAGGTGGTGATCCCGCCGTTGAAGATCTTGGCCGCCGTCGGAGCGTCCAGGGTCAATGCATTCAATCCCTTGACGTTGTAGGTGATCGCGATCGGGCCGAACACCACCGGCAGGTCCCACGCTCCCGAGCCGCAGCGCTGCTGGGCCGCATCGTGCTCGTTGGGGGCCAGTGGTACGTCCGACCCACCGAAATCGGTTTGGTTGCCGGTGAATTCGCTAATTCCGGCGCCCGAACCATTGGGTGTGTAGTTCAACGTCTGACCGGGGCAAGTTTGTTCGAACGCTTTGACAAAACGGGTCATCGCGTTGGCCTGCGCTGTCGACCCGCTGGCCTTCAGCGTCTTCGCCCCCCCGCAATTCACCGGCACCGGCAACGGGCTCGGCGTCGAACTTCCCCCAGCTGCTTTATTCGCGTTGTGGTCACCACCACACCCCGATAAGATCAGTGCACCGCTAGCCAGGACACTCAGCGTGGCGCCAAATCGGTTGAGCTTCAATTCAGTTCCTAACTAAAGGGATAAATCTAGGTCGCCGCCGTCCTAGCCGCATCGCGCCAATCAGCCATCTGTCGCAGTGATGACGCTAACAGCAGCAAGGTGAACGTTCGGCGAATTTTGTCCGGCGGTCGTGGCTGGACCATCCGGCACACAATCGCGACCTTTGGTCACCGGTCGGGGGACTCTACGTCCCGGCGACGTAGTGCGGAACCTATCTCGATAGGGCCGCGGCGAGACGCCGAGGTATGTCCAAAACGCTGAGTTCGGTTAACCTGACTTTCTTATTCGGTTATCTGAATCGAGGTCTATAGGTTGGCGCTAGACACCCAGGCCGAGCTCAAGACGAGCTGGTATCTGCTCGGGCCGGCGTTCGTCGCCGCGATCGCCTATGTCGATCCTGGAAACGTCGCGGCCAACGTCAGCGCGGGCGCGCAGTTCGGCTACTTGCTGCTGTGGGTCATCGTGGTGGCCAATCTGCTGGCGGGCCTGGTGCAGTACCTATCGGCAAAGCTCGGGCTGGTGACCGGACGCTCACTGCCGGAGGCGATCGGCAAGCAGATGAGCCGTCCGCTCCGGCTGGCCTATTGGGCGCAGGCCGAACTCGTGGCGATGGCAACCGATGTCGCTGAAATAGTCGGCGGCGCTATCGCCTTGCGCATCTTGTTCGGTTTGCCGCTGCTGACCGGCGGAATTATCACCGGGTTGGTGTCCTTGCTGCTGCTGGCAGTGAAAGACCGGCGCGGCCAACGCAACTTCGAGCGTGTCATCACCGGATTGCTGCTCGTCATCGGCGTCGGCTTCGCGGCGAGTTTCTTCGTCGCGACGCCCCCGCCCGAAGACGTGGTCAACGGCCTGGTGCCGCGATTGCACGGTACCGAAAGCGTACTGCTGGCCGCGGCCATCCTGGGCGCCACCGTGATGCCACATGCGGTATATCTGCATTCCGGTCTGGCCCTCGACCGGCACGGATATCCCGACGCGGGCCGACAGCGGCGCCGACTGCTACGGGTCACTCGCTTGGACGTCGTGCTGGCGATGACGGTCGCCGGAACGGTGAACGCGGCGATGCTGCTGGTGACCGCAATTAACCTGCAGAATCGCAGCGTAACCGCTTCCATCGAGGGCGCCTACGCCGCCATCCACGACACCCTCGGGGCGACGATCGCGGTGCTGTTCGCGATCGGATTGCTCGCGTCGGGCCTGGCTTCGGCGTCGGTGGGCGCCTATGCCGGCGCCATGATCATGCAGGGGTTGCTGCACCGGTCGATTCCCATGGTGGTGCGCCGCTTGATCACCTTGTGCCCCGCCCTGGCGATCCTGACAATGGGTCTCGACCCGACACGCACACTGGTGCTCTCGCAAGTCGTGCTGTCTTTCGGTATACCGTTCGCGGTGATTCCGCTGGTCAGATTGACCAGCAGCCGTGCCCTGATGGGTAGCGATACCAACCATCGCGTCACCACGTTCGTTGGCTGGCTGGTCGCGGTAATGATTAGTCTGCTTAACATGGTGCTTATCTATCTGACGGTAACCGGCTAGATGCCGGCGCGCCGGCATGCCTATTTCGCATATGGGTCGAACCTCTGCGTCAGGCAGATGGCGCTGCGCTGTCCCGACGCCGCCGATCCGCGGCCGGCGGTATTGTCCGATCACGACTGGCTGATCAATCAACGCGGCGTGGCCACTGTCGAGCCGTTCGCCGGCAGTCAGGTGCACGGCGTGCTCTGGCAGCTCTCCGACGACGACTTGGCGACCTTGGATCGCGCCGAGGGCGTGCCGGTGCGCTACCGGCGCGACCGGCTGACCGTCCACACCGACGACGGGCCATCGCCGGCCTGGGTCTACATCGACCACCGGGTGACTCCGGGTCCGCCTCGACCAGGCTATCTGCCCAGGATCATCGACGGCGCCGTACACCACGGGCTCCCGCGACGCTGGATCGACTTCTTGCGCCGCTGGGATCCCGCGCGCTGGCTTCGCCCGACATCCGCGACCACCCCAGCGCCACAATCACTTTCAGCGTTGCTGAGCGAACCCGGGGTGATCGAGGAGAGCCGGTTGCGGTCGCGTTTCGGCTTTCTTGCCATCCACGGCGGCGGCCTGGAAGAGATGACCGACGTGATCGCCGAACGCGCCGCCGAGGCCGCCGACGCCTCGGTGTACCTGCTGCGCCATCCGGACCGTTACCCGCATCACCTGCCGTCGGCCTTGTTCGACCCGGCCGAGTCGCCGCGGCTTGCCGAGTTCCTTGACCATGTCGACGTGGCAGTGTCGCTGCACGGCTACGGCCGCATCGGGCGCAGCACCCAGCTGCTGGCCGGGGGCCGCAACCGCGCACTGGCCGCCCACCTGGCCCGGCGCATCCAGCTGACCGGCTATCAGGTCGTCACCGACCTAGGCGACATCCCGCGTGAACTGCGGGGCCTACATCCGGACAACCCGGTCAACCGGGTGCGCGACGGCGGGACACAGCTCGAACTCTCGGTCCGCGTCAGGGGTCTGAGCCCCCGCAGTCCGCTGCCCGGCGCTGACGGCTTGTCGGCGGTCACCACCGCCCTGGTGCAGGGGTTGGTGGCCGCGGCCCGTCGTTGGTAATTGTCCTCGAGATCGTTGAACGGAGGTTGTTGGTGGCCAAGGATTTTCGATTCGCGCTAGGCATACGCTTCGTAAAGTCTCGCGCGGCATTGGTGGAGAAGGCCAAGCGGGCCGAAGATGCTGGATTCAACGTTCTCTGTGTGCCCGACCATCTTGGTGCGGCGGCACCGTTTCCGACACTGACCGCGGTCGCGATGGTCACCACGAGGATGCGGGTGAGCATGTACGTGCTCAATGCCGCCTTCTACAAGCCGGCCCTGCTCAGTAGGGACCTTCAAGCCCTGGACGTGCTCAGCGAGGACCGCCTCGAGATCGGGCTCGGCACCGGCTACGCCCGGGAAGAGTTCGAGGCCGCCGAGCTGCCGTACCCCAGCGCCGGCGCCCGGGTCGACTACCTCGGACACATGACGACCTACTTAAAGGAGAATCACCCGACGGTGCCGATCCTCATCGCCGGAAACGGCGACCGGGTGCTGACGCTGGCCGCCCAGCACGCCGACATCATCGGGCTGACCGGCGCCAAGGTGCGCGCCGTCGACGACCCGCTGGCCGAACGCATCGATTTCGTCCGCAACGCCGCGGGTGATCGGTTTGAGTCGCTGGAGCTGAACCTGGCGATCACGGCCGTGCCAGCCGACGGCTCCCGGCTTCCCGACTTGTCGTTGACCCGCAGGTACGCGTCGGGGTTGTCCGACGAGGAGATGCTGTCCATGCACTCAGTGCTCAGCGGATCCCCCCGCGAGATGGCCGACACGTTGTCCGGATACCGCGAAAAATACGGAGTCACGTCTTTTACCGTGCAGGACAACCACCTCGACAACTTTGCGAAGGTGATCGCGGAGCTCCGCTGACCCGGTCGCCCCGCCAATCACTGCGGTGACAGCCGGAGGCCTTCCACTGGTCCTAGCCGCCGGAAAGCTCTTCACAGCCGGGCTGGAGACGTATCCCGGCCTGGACAACGCCACTCGCGAGGCCATCGACCGCACCAACGCCCTCGGGCTGTTCCCGCAGCGCGGCACGGCCCCCGCACCGCCGGCGACGTCGCGTATTGACGTGGCTTGCCACATCGCGAGTCGGGTAGTCATGCGCGGCGTCGCTCGACTCATCAGCGCCCGATAGCGGTTAGCCCTCCCATCTGACCTCGGCCAGTGGCTTGTCCGGTCGCAGGCCTCGCTAACCGCAGCTCGGGCTTTTTTGGGCCACTGACACAAGCCCGCTCGTGGCGAGCGCAAGCAACCGGCCCAATCGCCGGGGACGGCGCGCAGGACGCCCAGAACACCGCTGGAAAACTGCCCGCAGCCCGGACCGGCTACGTTTTAGTCAGGTATTCAAAGACGTCCCCCGCCCTCGGGGAGCTGACGAAAACTTTTCGCGGGCTGGTCGCCGGTGGTGCGGATGCTCCTGTGAGAACGTGACCCCTGCGGATTCGGAAACGCGGGATCAAACACGACGACGTTGATGTATTTAAGACGTAGATGTGGATTTGGTGTACGGTTCGCACGCAGGTCCAGCTCCCAGATGAGCTTTACCGGGACGCGAAGCGGATCGCCCACGAGCACGAGATGACCCTTGCCGAAGTCGTCCGTCGCGGGCTTGAGCACATGGTGCGGATTTATCCGAGGCGAGACGCGGCGCCCGACACATGGCAGCCGCCCCCGCCGCGTCGACTCGGTCCGTTTCTGGTGTCCGAAGACGCATGGCGCGAACTCGCCAACGAGGCGTGAGGCGCCCCGTGCTCTCGATCGATGCAAACGTGGTGCTATACGCCCAAAATCAGGATTGCCCCGAACATGACGCTGCCGCCGCCTTCCTCGTTGAGTGCGCTGATCGCACCGACGTCGCAGTCAGTGAGCTCGTGCTTGTGGAGCTGTATCAATTGCTGCGGAACCCGGCGGTGGTGACGCGACCACTCGATGGCCCCGAGGCGGCGGAGGTCTGTCAGACGTTCCGTCGTAACCGGCGGTGGGCGCTCATCGAGAACGCCCCGGTGATGAACGATGCGTGGGTGCTGGCGGCCACGCCCGGAATTGCTCGCCGGCGCCTATTCGATGCGCGGCTGGCATTGACATTGCGCCACCACGGTGTCGACGAGTTCGCTACTCGAAATATCAACGACTTTAACGACTTCGGCTTCTCGCGCGTGTGGGATCCGATCACGTCGGCCCGCTGACCACGCACGACGCTCAGCCAAACGCCTAACGTCCCCACCGCGACCCGACGCGGCTAAAGCCCACTACGCGCGCACCAACATCGCGTGGCTTTCGCCGTGCCCGCTACACTCGCACCCGGCGCACCCGGCGACCAGGCCAATCGTCGGGAACGGTGCCAGAAACCGCCGAGAACTCCGCTGGAACCCCACCCAGCGCCCTGACCGGCTAGGTTTTAGTCAGGTATTCCAGGACGTCCCCCCGCCCTCGTAGCTCAGGGGATAGAGCACGGCTCTCCTAAAGCCGGTGTCGCAGGTTCGAATCCTGCCGGGGGCACAAGCACTAAAGCGCAGTTCAGAGGCCGTTTTTGACCGGCTGCGGGAACTCGCTCGTGCGATCTGTATGCGATCTTCTGCAGCGTCGCCAGCGCCAGCCAGCACCTATTTGGGTGCCTGTCGTCGTACCCTCAGCTCCCATGACGCTCATTCTCCTGTCTGGCCGCCCCGGCGCTGGCAAGACTAAGTTCGCCGAATGGCTCCACGAGCACCGTGGTTTCACACACATTGAGACAGATACAGCTGCCGGATGGGCGACGTTAGAGGATCTGCTGAATGCCTTCCAAAGCCCGGAAGGCACAGCCATTGTGCGCGATAAAGCGCGTGCTCTTGGCGAGAAGGTCGTTATCGAGTGGGGCTTCAGGGTCGACGACTTTGGCTGGGTCCGCCGGCTTCGGGACGATGCAGGGTTCGATGCATGGTGGCTCGATGGTGATAAGCAGGCTAGCTTCCAGGGATTCGTGAACGCGAAAAGCGGCACACACTCCCCCAAGCAGCTGATAGACGCGGTACGGAAATACCAGGTACAGGCCGACGCTATTGAGGAAGCACGGCCGCAGTTAGAAGAGTTTTACGGCGACGACCACATCATCTACACCGTCACTCCCGGACCCACCTATCTGACCTTTGAGAAAATTGCGTCCATCATGCTTCCCGACGAACGCTGAGGGTTGATCGCCCCCTCCTTCCCCTTCGTGTCCAAGATGACCTCGGTGTGGTGCGGCTGGCAATACGAGCACAGGCGGTGTGGTTCGGCGATGGAATTCCGGTCAACTGCCATGCCGACAATGCTGCCGCTGCGTGCGGCCTTCGGTCTAGATTCGACCCTGTGCTGATCCCGTCCTCGATGCGCGATTGCGTGTGTTTCGTCTACGCCCAACATCAACGGCGAGGCCAAGCCCGTTGGAACTGCATTCTTCCTGTCGCTCCCCATTCGCGACAACCTGACCACCGTCATCGTGGTTGCTGCGCTGCACGTCATCGCCAAGATTCAGGAAAAGAGCGACGACGGCAAAACCTACCTCCGCGTTAACGCGAAAGGGCGGTTTTCACATCGTCGAGGTCGCCGCAAACTCTTGGTTCAAGCCAGACCAGTCGGAAGAGATTGTGGATGTCTGCTACAGCCCTTGGCCGTTCATCTGGGAAGAGTCAGACTTCGACATCCGATATTTCTCGGCGGACATTGCCGCCACCAAGACGGTGATGGCGGCGCAGGATCTTGGAGTCGGCAACGAGGTCGCTTTCGCCGGACTCTTCGTCAACCATCACGGTAAGAAGCGGAATGAACCCATCGTCAGGTTCGGCCACATCTCCGCAATGCTAGCCGAACCCGTGTCCACACAGCACGGGGAGATCGAGGCGTATCTCATCGAGTCACGCTCGGTAGGCGGGTTGAGCGGATCGCCGGTCTTCATTGACCCCGGTCTTTTTCGCTTCACCGACGACGGGCAAGCCCGCAGATACCGCGCCGCCGGTGAACCCGGCGGATACCTGCTGGGTGTTATGCACGGCCATTGGGATGCGCCCAAAGAAGCTGCAGAAGTCGATGCGAAGGAAGCTCCAGAAGTCGATTACTTCGGTATATCGAAGGAATACATAAACATGGGCATCGCCGCGGTGACGCCAATTGACAAGGTGCTCAAGCTGATTGATGATTCGCCTTTGAGGGCAATGATAGATGCCGCCAGGGAACATCCCACCGGGCCGCAAGGGAGCGCTGTAGTTCTACGCCTCGATGCCGATATGAAACCCATCCCCGGCGAGATAATCGTCCTACCCCGCGACCGGCGACCGTCAGGGGTAGATGATGACACGGGCCAGTGGGCAGATCAGTCACGAGCGCGTTCCGATCGCCCGACGGAAGCTCTTGGCGAACTCGCGCGCTGTCGCGTCGAGGTCGCCGGCGCGCTCGAGTGCGGCCCCGGCTCCCCCCAGCGCCGCGTGCAGGTGGGCGAGGCCGG
>DATJBA010000297.1:0-45846 GCA_035515675.1 Mycobacterium sp. | reverse complement strand
GCGCAGGTCGGCTTCGATGAGCCCGTAGATGAGCAGGGCGATGCCGATGACGGCGATGAGCGCGTGGACGCGGTCGTCGTTGTGCAGGAAGACCGGCCGCACGCGCAGGGTTTGTTTGAGGTCGCGGTGGCGTTGTTCGACAATCCACTGGTCTTTCTGCATTGTCGTCAGGAGTCATTATTTGGCCCACATGGCCGTGCCACGCACCGATCCGCCAGGGCCACCAACCATGCCCATTAGAATCCAATACTCGACTCCCGCAATGGATTACCCCACACAACCGCGCACCGAAGCCCGCCCGAAAATCAGCCCCTACGCTCGATCAGTGCGGAAAACGGGCCTAGATCGAGTGCGCCGTTCGATCCGGGCCTGACGATTGAAGTATCGCCCGGACAGTACGCCGGCTGGGGGCACCACCCGCTTGCGGGGGACGCCCGCAATCGGCGCCTGCTCCGCAGGCCTGGGCGACATCCTTTGTCGTCGACGCCCCGGCTGCGACGGCCTCGGCCACCGTCTGGCTGGTGACTCCGTTACACAGGCACACGAACATCGAGCGATCCGCTCACTTAAGTCTCGATACGCATCACGTCGAAGAACCGGCCGACGAATAGCGGCGGGTAGAAACCCACTCCGGCCCCGGACATCCATTGGGCGGCGGCGTCGGGGTGCTCGATCCACTGCCGCGCGCGCTCCTCGTCCGGGAACTCCTGCAGGATCAACACCTCGTGATCGTCGTCGAAAGCCTGGAATACCCACGTCTTCCGGATGCCGACCTTGGTGAACCTGTCCATCGCCGAACGGACTCCCGCGGTCAGGGTCGACACGTCATCGACGGACGCGAATGCGGCCACCACGACTCCAGGCGCTCCCGGCGTCGGTGCAGGCTCCGCAACGAACCTGTCCACGATTTCACCGGCAAAGACCGCGGGGATGTCGTCGACGCCGACGGCGTCGAACCAATCGAAGAAAACCCGCGAGCGAAGCAGCTCGACGACCGGCTCACGGCTGTGGACTCCGATCATCACCAGCACGCGGCCGTAATCGCGCGTTGACGTGTACATCAGAACGTGGTGAGCACCGATGTCGGCAAGGGCCGATTTATTGCGCTCCAGGAGCGGCCATACTCGGGTCGGATCGGGGACGCGATAGTCCGTTGCGATCACCATCGAATGAATGTCGCCGGTAGTCAACGGAGTTGGTCCTTCATCACCTTTCCGGTGGCGTTCAGCGGCAGCGCCTCGACGAACTGCACCGATCGCGGTACCTTGAAGCCCGCCATGCGCTCACGGCACCAGCTGATCAGTTCTTCAGCGCTGACAGCGTCTTTCCGGACAACAAACGCCTTACCCACTTGTCCGAGCCGCTCATCGGGAACACCGATGACCGCCGCTTGCGCGACGGCCGGGTGGTTGAGCAGGAAACCCTCGATCTCGGCCGGATAGGCGTTGAATCCGCCCACGATGAACGTGTCCTTTTTGCGGCCGACGACGCGCAGCCGGCCTGCGTCGTCCAGGTTTCCGAGATCTCCGGTGTGCAGCCAGCCGTCGTCATCGATCGCCTCGGCGGTTGCGGCGGGATCGTCGAGATAGCCCTGCATGACGTTGTACCCGCGCACCAAGATCTCGCCGTCGTCCGCGATGCGCACCTCAACCCCCTCGCAGGGCAGGCCTGCGGTGGTGGCGACATCTTCGAAGGAATCGCCGGGCCGGGATAAGGTTACGTTGCCGGCCTCGGTGAGCCCGTAACCGGTCATCAACGTCTGGAACGGCAGTTCGCCATGTATGCGACGGACCAATTCGACAGGGATGTCGGCGGCTCCGGTCACGCCTGCCCGCAAAGTCGACAGCTTGGCCTTGTCGCCAACTGTCAGCAATGAGTGGTACAGCGTCGGCGGGCCGGGCAGCATCGTGATGCATTCGCGTTCAATGAGATTCACCACTGTGTCGACTTCGAATACCGCCACAGGCAGCATCGTCGCGCCGCGGAGGAAGGACGCGATGAGTCCCGCTTTCAAGCCGAATGTGTGGAAGTACGGGTTGATCATCAAATAGCGGTCACCCTCGCGCAGATCGGCGAGCGTCGCCCACTCCTCGTACATTCGCAGCGTTTGGTGATGATTCATCATCGCGCCCTTCGGGCGGCCGGTCGTGCCCGAGGTGAAGATGATGTCCGAGATGTCGGTGCCGCTCACTGCCCGCTCGAACGGGGAACCGCCGGAGAGGAAGTCGGATTTCAGATCGATGACCGGTATCCCCGCGGGCGCGGTGTAGTCCTGGCCCAGAAATCCCTTCTGCACCAAGACGGCCTTGGCTCCGCTACTGACGATGATGTCGCCCGCTTCTTCGGTCTTGAACCGCGTGTTGACTGGCACGAGCACGCCGCCCGCGGTGAGTAGACCGAACGCCGCGATGATCCACTCCGCGGAGTTGGGGGCCCAGATGGCGACCGGTTCGCCCTTGCCGACACCGAGGTCGGCGAATACACCTGCGGCGCAACGTATTCGCTCGATAACTTGCGCGAACGTGAAGCGCTGCGGACCGTCCACGACCGCTTCCGCATTGCCAAAGCGGGCCGCCGCGCTCAAGACCATCTTGGGGATGGTCTGCCAAGGTTGACTCACACCGAAACGAGCCGGGCGAGGTTACCACCCATGATCTTTGCTTGATCTTCGACGGGCAGGTGCTGCAACGCGTCGGCGTAGTGCGTCGGCTGCGCTAGACCCTCGGGGTGCGGGTAGTCCGACCCGTAAAGCACACGGTCCACGCCGATGAGGTCGATGAGGTCGTCGATCCCGTCTTCGTAGAAGGGGCTGACGTGGATGCGGTTCCTGATCTCCTCGACCGGGTCGCCGCCGGGGAAGCTCTCCGGGGTCTTCTTATAGACGTCAGCGAGACCGTCCAGGAGCGGAAACATCCACTTCGAACCGGCCTCGATGACCGCGACCTTGAGCTGCGGGATGCGGTACAGCGCACCGTGAATCACCCAGGACGCGACGGCGTCCTGCACCGGGCGCCACTCGTTAAGCATGGCGAACGCATTGGTTTGGAAGGGGAGCATCTCTTTGTCGCCGCCGTCCCACTCCGCCGTGTAGCGCGCATACCCACTGTCCGACGAATGCATGGCGACCAGCACGTCGTGCTCAACGCAGCGCTGCCAGAACGGATCGAACTCGGGCAGTGCGTAGGACCGCGGGCCGCGGTAGCCGGGCACCGGGGCGGGCCGAACCAGGATCGCGCGGGCACCGCACTTGACAACCCAGTCGAGTTCCTCGATGGCCTTCTCGACGATCGGCAGGCTGATCACTGGCACGGTATAGATGCGGTTCCGGTAATTGAAGCCCCAGACGTCGTCCAACCACTCGTTAAGTGCGTGCACCACGATATGAATAAGCGCCGGGTCGTCGCGCATTCGCTCCTCGATCAGGCTGGCCAGCGTCGGGAACATCAGCGCGCGATCCACCCCGAGCTCGTTCATCAGTTCTAAGCGAGGGCCGGGCTCACGGAAGGCCGGAATGCCGCGCATCGGCTCGCCGAAGATCTCGCGCCGGCTCTTGCCCTCGGGGTTGCCGTGTTTGAAGTACTCCTCCATTGCCCCGGGCCGTGCAACTACCTCAAAAGTGGGATTGGGAATGTAGTCGCTGATGTGCCCGCGGATCGCGATCTTCGTCCTGCCATTCACCTGGACGTACTGGATCGCATCCTTGTACTGCTTGGGCAGGAACTTAGTCAGCGACTCTTCGGTCTCGTAGAGGTGGTTGTCCGCATCGAACAACGGATACGACAAGGTGGCCGATGACATGAAATCCTCCTTCGCGATTTACGAGAATACTATTCTCTTCACGGGCTGGCCGCAACGTGCCCCTTGCCTCGAATGCTCAGTTGAACGCGGTCAGCACGTGGCGACGATTTTGAACGTGGCGGTAGCCGGTTCACCGGGTTTGTCGATCTGGTAGCCGTTGGCGGTACCGGTGATGGTGAATCTGTCGCCGCTCAGGCTCAAATTGGCCTCGCCCCCGTCACCTTGCGAGTACATGCCGGTAAAGCCACCCAGATTCTGGATATGGACCGACTCCGCGGTAAACGGCTCGTTGCGTTGCTCGATGACGACCTTGGCCCCGGCGAAATCGCTGCCAATGTCGATCGTCCGAGTCCATTCCAGCTGACTGCACTTAACGACGTAGAACTTCGCGTAGTTTCCGTTGACGGTCACCGATGCCGTGCTGGAGAGCTGGGTTTGCCCCCGTGAGGTGCAGGCCCCGAGGACGGCGACAGCGAGCGCTGCGGCGGCCGCCGCCGCGAGTCGGTTCCGCACTGGGCAACCTCCATCCTGCCTGGCGAAAGTTCTTGGGCCTGCAGCGATGATGCTATTCTCCCTATAAGAGAATGCCAATATCGGCTGCCTTCGTCCAAGGAGCAACGACGCATGGTGGATCTGGAGGTCGACAACGGGTTGGCGGTGCTGACCATCGACCGCCCGCACGCGCGCAATGCCATTGCGCTAGACACCATGCAGCAGCTGGAAAAGGCGCTCGATGCGGCGGCAGGCGCCCGAACCTTGGTTATCAAGGGGGCCGGCGATCGGGCTTTCGTGTCCGGCGGCGACCTCAAGGAGCTCAGCGCGCTGCAGACCGAGGAGGATGCCGCGGCGATGGCAAAACGGATGCGGTCCATCTGCGACCAGCTCGCGAGCTTCCCGGCCCCGGTCATCGCCGCACTGAACGGTCACGCCTTTGGCGGCGGCGCCGAGGTAGCTGTCGCCGCCGACATCCGGGTGGCTGCCGACGACATCAAGATCGCGTTCAACCAGGTGGAGCTGGAGATCATACCGGCCTGGGGTGGCGCCGAGCGACTGGCCGCGCTCGTCGGGAAAAGCAAGGCGCTTCTTCTGGCTGGCACCGGAACCGCCCTCGACGCGGTCGAAGCGGAGCGCATTGGCTTGGTGGACCTGGTGTTCCCCCGCTCATCGTTCGACGAGGGTTGGCGATCGGTTGCCACCTCGCTGGCTCGCCACCCGGGTGCCGAGATAAAGCGCGTAATCAGCGGAGTTTCGCGTGACGAGGCGATAGCATCCTTTGCACGGCTATGGGTTGCCGACGCACACTGGCAGGCCGCAGAGCGGGTGATGAACCGTACCGCCAGTCGGCGCCCGGAAGCCGGAGGAGCGACATGACCACCACCGTGACAAAACTGTTCGATGTCGGCTCGGCGGTGCTGCTGGCGGGGGCGGGTCTGCTGGTGAGCACTGGACGGGCACAGGCTGACCCGGTCTGGCATCAGGTCACATACACCGTTTCGGCAAAGAGCCCGATTTACACCGACATCTATTACCACGATCAAGACCCCACGGTCTTCTCTGACTACAGCCATAACCCGTACCAGTTCACTCCGAATGTCCAAGCCGATATCGCCCCGGGTAAGCCGTGGGTCCAGCAGGTTCCGCTGTTGAACCCCGATCAGTGGGCGATGGTCTCGGCGAGCACGGGTTCAGAACCCGGCACGCCTGGGCTTCACTGCGATCTGGCGGTGGACGGGGTTGTCGTCGTGTCCAAGGACGGGCCCAAGGGCGTGCTCTGTTCGCTGCGGAACTGGTGAACCCTCCAGGCCGGCGGTATGCCCGCAATTGCCTGTGGCTCGCCTTCGAGCCGGCGCAGGTAGCTCTCGACCAACTCCAAGGTTTCGGCGTGCCCTCCAGACATGCCAATTGCCTGCTCGAGCACCAGAAACCGCGACAAGCTGGTCATCAGCACGGTCCACACCACCGGCGGCACATCCTGGCTGTCAACGCCGTACCGGTGCAGCGCAGCCGTCACCGCTTGGCGTTGTTCATCGCGGAAACGTTCGGCGTAGTAAGCAATTTCGGCTCGCATCTCCTTGCGGTGATTCGCCAGCGCCATGAACTCCATCGAAATTCTGGTGAACGCCGGATCGGTGCCGAATCTCCAGAGCGCCCACAACGGCTGGGGCGAATTCAGCGCCTGCGCCTGGATTTGAAGACCTTCTTCGGCCCGGCGGCGGAAGACCTCTAGGAACAGCTCCTCCATGGTGCGGAAGTAGTAGTGCACCAGCTGGGGTTTCAACCCTGCCTTGTTCGCCAGACGGCGCGACGTCACCGCGGCGTAACCCTGTTCGAGCATTAGCTGTTCGGCCGCGTCGAGTAGCAGGCCGCGATTCTTCGCGTCCGGCGCGCCAATCCTGCGGGCCGATGTCATGCCTTTACTCCGTACTCTCGACGTACTCCCGACATTCCCATGTCAGCCACGCCCGATCGTAGCCAGGTGATCTCGTTGGCCCGGCGTTGTGACCTTGACCCTGACATTACCGCCATGCTAAGCAGGTGCTCAGCATATTTTCGATCTCGAAATTGAGCGGCGGGTACCACTTGCCGCCGAACACCGCCGGTAAACCCAGCCCAGGGAGACGCAATCCGATGAGCAACTACGACTCGATCGACTTCTTCACCGATCCGTCTCTGGTCCCAGATCCCCACCCATACTTCGACCACCTGCGCAGCCAAAACCCGGTGCTGCGCCTGCCGCACCACGGGGTCGTCGCCATCACCGGCTACGAGGAAGCCACCGAGGTCTACAAGGACACCGACACGTTCTCGAACATCGTCGCGCTCGGCGGGCCGTTCCCCCCGCTGCCCTTCCAGCCTGAGGGCGACGACATCAGCGCCCAAATCGACGAGCACCGCAGTTACTTTCCGATGTTCGAGCACATGGTCACCATGGATCCACCGGATCACACTCGTGCCCGATCGTTGCTGAGCAAGCTGCTGACCCCAAGCCGGCTGAAGCAGAACGAGGAGTTCATGTGGCGCCTCGCCGACCGTCAGCTCGACGAGTTCCTCGAGAACGGTGAGTGCGAGTTCATTGCCGAATATTCCAAGCCCTTCGCCACATTGGTAATCGCCGACCTCCTCGGCGTGCCCGAGGACGACCACAAGGAGTTCCGCGTCGTCTTGGGTGCCGACCGTCCCGAGTCGCGGGTGGGCGCCCTGGATCACGAGTCGGTCGGTATCAACCCGCTGGAGTGGCTCGACGAGAAGTTCTGCTCCTACATCGAGGACCGGCGACGCGAACCACGCAACGACGTCCTAACGGCGCTCGCGACCGCCAAGTATCCAGACGGATCGACACCCGAGGTGATCGAAGTGGTCCGCTCGGCAACGTTCCTGTTTGCCGCCGGGCAGGAAACCACCGCCAAGCTGCTCAGCGCCGCGCTGCAGGTACTCGGCGACCGGCCGGATATACAGCACCAGCTGCGTGACGACCGCAGCCTGATTCCCGCGTTCATCGAAGAATCGCTGCGCATGGAGAGCCCCGTCAAGAGCGACTCGCGGCTGGCCCGCAAGACCACCAGCATCGGCGGTGTCGACATACCCGCCGGCACCGTTGTGATGGTGCTACCGGGTGCCGCCAATCGCGACCCGCGCCGGTTTGAGAACCCGCACGAGTTCAACCTCCACCGAAAGAACGTCCGCGAGCACATGGTCTTTGCCCGCGGCGTCCACTCGTGCCCGGGCGGACCGCTCGCCCGAGTCGAGGGCCGTGTCTCGATCGAGCGCCTCCTGGACCGCATGTCTCACATCGAGATTGACGAAGCCCACCACGGGCCGAGCGCCGATCGCCGCTATACCTACGAGCCGACGTATATCTTGCGGGGCTTGAGCGAACTGCACCTGACGTTCGCGACCGCCGATTCCGTCGCGTCTGTGCACTGAAACTCCGCCTCGCGAGAACTACCGGATCTGCATACCGACGAAGTAGGTGCCGAGCAGGCTCGCCGCGATCAGTATTACCCAGGCGTCCGTCAGGCGGCACAGTAAGGCAGGGGCCTGCCTGACCTCCATAAACTCCCGAAAGATGATGCGCACCTTAATGAGTGCGATGACGATCACGCTCGACGTGACCACCGGACTGGCTTTCAGCGATCCATCGACGGAGTGGTCTATCCCCAGATAGGCCAACGTGAACGACGCCAGCACCACCCAAACGACTAACAGCCTTTTGTTGAATTTGATCACCGATCACCTCACCACGTAGAGCAGTGCGAAGATGAGCACCCAGAGGAAGTCGATGGTGTGCCAATAGGTGGCGCACGTTTCGACGAGCTCCTGGAATCGCCGCGCCGGACTCCAGAGTTGATAGATGGCAACACCGAGGACGATGAAGCCGATCAGCAGGTGGACAAAGTGGATCCCGGTAAGAAAGAAGTAATAGGTAAAGAAGTCATTGCTGGAAAAGCCATTCCCCATCCGGATCTGCCGGGCCCACTCGAACACCTTGGAACACAGGAACACCAGACCGACGAAGGCGGTGAGGAAAGCGTCTTTCAGCGCCGGACGGTACGCCCCGGCGCGCGCTGACTGGACGCATCGCGCCACCGACCAGGAACTCAGCAGTAACACCAGGGTGTTGAAGATCCCGATGCGCAGGTCCAGCTGCGCCTGGGAGCGCAGGAAGAGCTCGGGGCTCTGGGTTCGGTAGAACAGGTAGAAGGCGAAATACGCTGTGAAGACCAGCGTTTCGAATAAAACGAAGGCCCACATGTCCGGCTGCCCGGGCACGAACTTAGCAGGTTTGTTCGCGTCTTGCGCCATGTCAGCACCGGCAAGGTCGGTCATCGTGCCGCCTGCGCGAGGTCAGGCAGCGGCCCAGTACCGAAGTCCTCACGCTGGATCAGCTGCCTGAGCAGAAAAATGAAGACTCCTGTGTAGATGCCGAACACAACCATGTCAAGCCACCATGCGATCTGGCCATTCCACGCCAAGACGCCCTGCCGGAAGATCCACGCGGGTGATACGACGATCTCAGTCAGCCCGTTACAGAGGTTGAGGTAGCCGAACCACTTGGGGAAGACCCGATTCTTGTCGATGAGAATCGCGAGCATCCACACCAGCGAGCCGATCAGGAACACTCCCATGGTTCCGACGAAGGACATGAACGCGAAGTCGTAGAGCCAACTGATCAACTCGGGATCACGTTCGGGTCGCAATGCTCCGACGGTCAACGTGATACACAGCAGCAGCATGCCGGGAATCGCGCTGAGCGAGTAGAGCACCAGATACGAATAGCCGAACGCGCGGCTGACCGACATGCGCCGCATCGAATAGGCAATGAGTGCGTTGCACATCGTCGTCATGCCGGTGACGACGAACATAATGGCAAACCCGACGAGTATCCCAAAGTGGTTGTCGTGGAACCACTGCACAACCCTCGGTGTGTCCCATGCCGGGTTGGGAGGGGGCTGGGTGCGCGTCAGCACGAAGAACACCAGGAAGAAGAAGTTGTAGAAGACGATGAGCGTCCACCAGGCCAACCACAGCTCACGCTTTGGGTTGTGTCGGCAATGCCAAGGGATCCGGTGACGCAGTGGGCCCGTGGGTGCCTCGAGCGAGGACACCAACGGCGTCATCGCTGCATTCATGCGTTGACCCGACTTTCGAGGCGCTGCAGGTAATCGGCACGTTCCTGATAAATCGCCTGTCCGAGAGCGACGGTCATCACCACGATCCACACAGCGATAGCGGTGTTCTTCAGCCAGAACGACAGCGTTCCGTCCCACGCCAGCGGGCCGGCCAGGGCCAGTCCGACGAACGCCGCAGGCACCAGCGCGGCCGCGACCAGGAGATTGAAATGGGCCACCCACCGTTTGAACACCGGCCGCGACTGATCGTCGAAATAGATTGCCAGCGCAAGGATCACGCTTTGCGCGATGAGAAAAGGAACCTCGGTGGTGAAGGTGATCCACGCGAGATCGTTGAACATCTGGGTCAGCTCCGGATTCCGTTCCGGGCGGAAGGCGGCCAGCAGCCAGCAGACGTTGGCGATGAGAAAAAGAGTGGGGCCGCCGGCCACACAGCCGAGCATGCAGTAGGAGAAGATCGGTGTGCGATGAGCCATCCGGCGGATCTGCATCACGAGCAGGATCAGAACCGGAATCAGGCACACGCAGAACCAGTTGAACAAGATCATGCTGTAACGGATGCGCGGCAGGTTTTCGCGGTAGAACGAAGCAACCTGCTCTGCCGACATCCTGGGCGACATCGGCGGTGTGAAGCCCGGGAACAGCAAAAACGCACTGATCCAGATGATCGCCGCAGCGGGCAACGTCCAAAACAGGATTAGCTCACCGTCGGTTCGTCTCACCGCACTTCGCGGATAACCCGGACCTTGCGCATCGTTCTCGCCGATGTCGGACATCGCCTGACTCCTTTCGGCACACGAGATCGCCTGGCTACGCTCGGCTAGTGAGCGAAGCTAGCCGATCGGCTAGCCTGAGGTCAATAGCCGTTCGTCTAGTCTCGTCGTGTGGGAAGAGCACGCCAGCCGGTTACCGACGGGGGCCCGAGCCTCGTCCAGCACAGCGCTGCCCGGACGCGTGTGCTGGATGCCGCGCTGGACCTGTTCGCCCAGCACGGTGTCAGCGGTACGTCGCTGCAGATGATCGCTGACGCCGTTGGGATCACAAAAGCCGCTGTCTACCACCAATTCCGGACCAAGGAGCAAATCGTGCTCGCGGTCACCGAGCGCGAACTCGGTCGATTGGCTCCGGCGCTCGAGGAAGCTGAGGCACACGGTGACGGGCCGCAAGCCCGCGACGCGCTGTTGGTTCGAGTAGTCGAGATTGCGGTTCGCGACCGCCGATTGGTGCGCACGTTGCAATTCGATCCGGTCGTGGTTCGATTGTTGGCCGAACACGAACCGTTCCAACGTTTCATGGAACGCCTGTATCGGGTGCTGCTGAGCGACGCCGGCCTCGACGGGCGGATCGAGGCTGCCATGTTCTCCGGCGCGATCAGCAGCGCCGTCATGCATCCACTGGTCGCCGATATCGATGACAACACACTGCTCGACCGACTTACCGATCTGAGCCGGCGCCTGCTCGGTCTGCATCAGGAAGCCCACAACTGACCGGGCCTTGGCCGATAGTTGGGCCCGTCGCCTAAATGTCTACGTGTCGCCACGGACCCAGGTCGTAACACCGTCATGGCCTATGCAGACCAGGAACAGGCCATCGGGCGCCTGCGCGACATAGCTCTGGTACTGGGTGCAATCGGCGCCCTCGTCCTTGACTCCCGCCATCGGAGGTGACCGGAACCATCGCGGCTGGTATCTTCTCGGCGAGCCGCAGAACATCAGCCGTCCAGGCTGTGAGGCGAAAGACACGTAATAGTCCGCGGTCCCAAAGACGTAGTAGGTGGTGTTGTCACACGGCGCGCCGAGGACGACATGCGGCATGATGCCGGGAGTGCAGGCGGGGTAGTCGCACACAGTCGGCCCGGCGATGGCCGGCGGCGCCGCCAGCACGCTGGTGCCGAGCAACGCGGCAGCCAGTGCCACGATGGATCGCACCCGATTACCCTGCCACACCTGAAAAGAAAATTCTCCTAGTTGGAGAAGATCGCCTGAGCCAGATAGCCATCGACCCCCGGATCGCCTCCGAACGGCACCCCGCCCCGTTGCCTGATGAGCGAGTATTTGCGCATGTTAAGAGGCACAGAGGCACCTGTCCGATGACAACGGTGACCCCCGCCCGAAAGTGATAAGGTGATTCTCCGTGCATGATCCGGAGCGGCCAGGAGGTCACCATGCGGTCGCGGCAGCGTTCGCCGGAGGCGCCTGACGCCGACCATTGTGATGACCCAGGAGACATGACCGATCCCGACGGACCACACCCGCGCTCAGCGACAGGCTCCGGCGCCGAAACGCCCATTTCGGTAGCGGAAGCAGAAGACGAGGCCGCCCGCGCGGAAGCGCGCGCTGAAGCGGCCCGGGCACGCGTCATACGGTTGCGCCGGGCAGCCGAAACCGCGGACGCGAAGGACGACGACGGCGCCACACCCCGCGCTGTTGACCAACGCGCCACAAAGTCGTTCCGGTCGCGGCTATGGTGGCTCCGGCGCCCAGGACGGAAAGCGGTAGCTGTTGGCGCCGCGATCGTGCTCGCCTGCGGCTCGCTCGGCGCGAGCGGCTACATGGTGTGGCAGCACCACGCCATCATGCACAAACGGCAGCTCGCCCAGGAGTACGCTGCGGCGGCACGTCTTGGGGTCACGACGCTGATGTCGATTGACGCCCACCACGCCAACGAGGATATCCAGCGCATCATCGACGCCTCGACGGGCCAGCTCAAGGACCAACTGTCAGTGATGGCAAGCCTTCTCGTCAAGCAGGCGGAGGACTCAAAGGTCAGCAGCAAGGTGACCGTGCAAGCCGTCGCTGTCGAATCGGTGGCCGACAATTCGGCAATCGTGCTTGTCTCGGCGAAATCCGATGTC
Source organism: Mycobacterium sp. (assembly GCA_035515675.1). Lineage (GTDB taxonomy): Bacteria > Actinomycetota > Actinomycetes > Mycobacteriales > Mycobacteriaceae > Mycobacterium. The sequence goes on along the minus strand of DATJBA010000297.1, from coordinate 33,564 downwards.
ACCGAGCCCGATAACACGAAACGGCCACCGGCCTTGTGGCGGCTCAGCGTCAATATCAACCGGGACGGTGGTCAGCTCAAAATGTCGAAAGTCGATTTCCTGCAATGACTGTCGAGCAAGGGTCGTCGCTCGACACCATGGAAACACCGATCGACAGCATGGAAACTCCATCCTCCGGCGAGGTGCCGGTACCACCCGCTTCCGGGCGATCGGCACGCACCAGCGGACTGGCCACGATCAGGCGATGGACCCGCCGGTGTTTGGCCAGGTGGCGTCGAATGCTCGCGGCAGCCTTGGTCGTTGCCGCGATGGGAGTTGCTGTCGGCTTGTTCTTCATTCAGTACCGTCCGGATCAGCGGATCGATGACGCGGCAGCACACCAGGCAATCCAGGCGGCTTCAGACGGTGCCGTGGCGCTGCTGTCGTACTCCTACGACAATCTTGACCGCGATTTCGCCAAGGCGAAATCGCATCTCACCGGCGACTTTCTGGCCTACTACCACAAATTCACCCAACGGGGCGTGGCGCCGGCCGCGCAGCAGGGGCAACTGACGACGACAGCCAAGGTGGTTCGGGCCGCCGTGTCGGAGTTGCACCCGGATTCGGCCGTCGTACTGGTATTCCTCAACCAGACCACCGCAAGCAAGAAAAAGCCAGAACCCCTGACGACCGCCAGCAGCGTCCTGGTTACGCTGAGGAAGGTCAACGGCTCCTGGCTGATCGCGAAGTTCGATCCGCTGTGATGACCGCTGCGATCTTTGGTTCGAATCGGCATCTCAATGGTGCCGAAGCGGTGTTAATCTCATTGCACGAAAACGCCGCAACCAATGCCGAAAAATTACATAGGCATTGTCGGGGTAGTTACAGCGCGTCGAGGAGCACCTGATGCGTTCAGTTGGAACAATCGCCACCGCAATGCTGCTGGCCGCCACTGCATTCGGCGGTTTGGCCGTGGCACCGTCGGCACGTGCATCCAAGGACGATGTCCCCATCAACGGGACGTACCGCGCCACTTCTATCGGTGATTGGGCCATGACGAACGAGCAGTATCACAACGAGCCGACAGTCACCAGCACATGGACCGTCAGCTCCTCATGCACCACATTCCAGGAATGCACCGGCACGGTGACGAGCGATCAGGGATGGAGCGCGCCGCTATACACGCATGACGGGACCATCTGGTACGTCAAACACGATGTGCCTGACTGGGAGCGGTGCCCCGACGGCACCGGGTACACCGGGCACCAGACCTATTACTTTTATGAAGTGGACTCGCAGGGTCTGCCGCAACTCGGGTCAGCGACACTGGCCGGTAAGGACAAGACAATCGGCCCCAGCGGCGCCTGCGGGCAAAACCAGTGGCTTGATATCGAACTACCGTTCAGGCTGGACAAGATAGGCTGACCGGCCGTTCAGAGTTCTACGTCGGCAGCATGTCCTGCCACTTCTTGGGCGCTGTCGACGTCACGAGATCCGACTGCTGGTATAACTTCCCGTCCGGACCGATATAACGACCGGTACGAGGGTCGTACTGGGCGATCGCGACCGACGGCACGGGTTTAGCGGCCTTGCCACCGAATGAGCTTGGAGCCGCCTGCGGCTGTCCACCGTTGGCCGTGTCGGGTGGTGCGGGAACCGGAGGCGGTGCGGGCGCGGCGGGCGGTGAGGGAAGCTCGCCCGGGGAGGGGACGTCGAGTGGCGCTATGGGCGGAAAGTCAGCCGACTGTGTCGACATGCTGGCCGACGATGGCAGGGGCGGGGCAGCGTATCCCGGCCCCGGCGGTCCATATGATCCCCGCGGCCCCGGCGGTGTCCCCCGCGGGACCGCCCCCGGCGGCAGTGGTGTCCCCTCCACCGGGCCGAAGATCCTTTTGTCGGAGGTGACCCGGTCATCGGGCGGGGCGCCCTGCGAGAGCAGGTTCGGATCCACCGGGTAGGGGCCGAGCACATGCTGCCTCATCGCCAGCGGCTCGTATGGCTTGTCGCTGCTGCAGATTTCGACCGTGGGCGCCCGCTTTCCAGGGTGCCCCATGCACGGATAGTTGCGGGCGCCGCGAACCGCGAGCGGTGAATCCTGCGGCAGCTTGCAGTACAGCCCGTCCGGCGTATCGATCACGGTCTGGTCGTCTGGGGATCGCCACTGGCTGGCGGGCATGAAACCGACCGTGCAGATAGGCGGATCGTCGACCGTGACTGCGAAGTCGCCGACGGGGATACCGTCTGGGTGGTTGACGCCCGCGGACTGTAGGGTTGCGCTGGTCACCGGAGGCAGCAGCACCAGCAGCTGCTCCAGCGAAGGATGGTATGTCACGGCGATTTGGCCGATGGTGGTCAGGTTGGCGAGCAACACCGGCAGCGTCGGTTTGACTTGCTCGAGCAGCCGAGACGCCTCGTTGGCGGCCTCGGGTCCGTTTCGCAGCAGGGTGCGAACCTTTGAATCGTCGTTTGCCAGCACGTCCGAAATCCCGGCGAGGCTGCGCGCCCACGTTCTGATCGAATCGGTGGTGCGCGCTTGCGAATCCAGCAGCGGCCCAGTGTCTTCGGTGAGGGTTCGGGTGCGATCGGCGACGCCGTTGGCGTCACCGGCAATTCGTGCTGACGAGTCGAACAGCGATCCAAGATCGTAGCCGGATCCGTTGAAGCCCTGGAACGATTCGTCGAGCAATTGGCTGAGTTTGGTCTTGGGGATACTGTTGATCAACGCACTGACCTGGTCCAGCATGGGTCCGACCGCTTGCGGGATCGTGGTGTCGCGCATGGCGATAACTGATCCGTCGTGCAGGTAGGGCGGCGAGTCGGTTCTGGGCCGCAAGTCCACGTATTGTTCGCCCACTGCGGAGATGCTGCGCACCTCCGCTGTCAGGTCGGTCGGGATCTTGGGCGAGGTGTCTAAAGACAGCGTCGCTTTGGCGCCGGTCGGCGTCAATCCCACCGAGGTGACCTTGCCGATCTGTACCCCGCGGTAGGTCACGTTGGAAAACCGGTACAGGCCACCGGCGGCCGGCAGCTCCAGCGTGACCGTCATCCGACCAATGCCCAGCAGGGTCGGCGCTTGGATGTAGAAGAGGACCATCGCGATCACGCCGATGGTCCCGACGACCGTGAAAATCGCCAGTTGGATCCGAACGAAGCGCGACAGCATTTATCCGCCCGCCCCCGTCGGCGGTGCCCCTGAGGGCGGTGTTGGAATGGCTGCACCCTGATCCGTTGGGGGCGAGGGCATTTGACCGAGACCAGCGTCGGGCACCGGTGCAGCAGATGGCGGAGGCCCAGGTAGCGGCGCACCGGGCGGCGGTGCCGCAGCGCCGGGTGGTGGTGCCGGAACGCCGGGCGGCGGTGGAGCGACGCCGGCCTGCAGTGGATCGCGCGTGTAATTCATGTAGTAGGGCTCGCCAGGCGCCGGTGGCTCCGGTTCGTGCAGCTGCCCCCAGTGGGTCCCCAACATCAGTCCGCGCTTGAGCCGGGGAATCGTTATGTCCAACTGCGCAAACAGGTTGAAGTAGTCGCCCCGGACACCTCGGTCGATGAGGTTCTGGGGGAACGGAAAGATCGGCGCCATTGCGAGCGCCCGGCCGAGATCCGGTCCGACGTCGGCCAGCGCGCGGATTGTGGGCTCCAGATTTTTCAGGTTCTTGACGAGGTCGGCCTGTGCGTCGTTGACGAGTTTGTTGGCCGTGTCGCTGAAAGTGCCCAGCTTCTCGAGTGCGGTCGTGATCCGGGGCCGCTCTTCGATCAGCACCTCGAGTGCCGGCGGTATCTTACGCAGCGCCTGGGAGATGACGTCGCGCTGTCCGGCGAACGTGCCGGACAGCCGGTTCAACTCCTGGATGGACGCGATCAGGTTGTCGCGCTGTGCATCGAGTATGCCCACGAACTTGTCGAGGCGAGTAATCAGGTCGCGGACAGCGCCCTCCCGGCCGGACAACGCGACGCTGAAATTGTGGACGATGTCTTCGATCTGCCCCAGTCCCCCGCCGTTGATGATCACCGACAGCGATGACAGCGTCTGCTCGGTGGAGGGGTAGGTCGACGACCTGTTCAGCGGGATGGTGGCGCCCGGTTGCAGCCGCCCGGTCGCCGGTTGGCCAAGCGGCGGATTTAGCTCCAGATGCATCGACCCCAGCACGCTGGTCTGACCGACGCTGGCTACCGCGTTGGCGGGAACGACGGCATCATGCTTTACCGAGATCTCGACGTCGGCGTGCCAGCCCTGCACCCTCATCGGGCCGACGCTGCCGACCACGACGTCATCGATCATCACCGGCGAATTCGACTCCAGCGTACCGACGTTCGCGATCTCGACGTGGTAGACGTCGGCGCCCGGTCCGCGTCCCACCGCGCCGGGCAGTGGTAGTGAATTCAGGCCATGGAATGCGCATCCTGTCGCCGTCAACACCACGCAACAACCGATGGCGAACACCCGTCGAGCCGCAACCCGGGCGGGACTTGATTGCCCGGTCCCTCGCAAGCGGGCGGTACCCCCACTCCCCCGCAAGCGGGGGGACCCCCACGCCCTTGCAAGCGGGTGGTACCCCCACGGGCCGGACTGTCGCCGGGCGGTCATGGTTGCGGCCCTTCGGCTGGCAGCAGCATGCCCGGCAAGCTCGGCGCCGGGGGCGGTGGCGGTTCCGCCGGTGTTGTCGGTGCTGGCGGCAGCGGCATCGCCGCGCCCGGTATCCGCCCCGGCGGCACCGACCCCGGCGGTCCGACGGGATCACCCGGCAGGCCGGTGTATGCCGATACCGCAGGCGGGGTCTCGGGCGGACCGGGTTTCGGCCCCTCGCCACCGGGCGCCAGGCGCTGCTCGGTATAGATGATGTCGTCCTGGCGTGCCGACGGTTGGAGGAATGGGTCGATGGGAATCGGCAGATTGTTGTAGTTGAGCAGCCGCATCCCGGGGCCGAGGAACAGGGCGCACAGCTTGGCCGATTCGACCGCGGTGACGTTCGCTATGCTGCCGACTATGCCGCAGCCGGGCAGGGGCAGCGGAGCGAGCCCGCCTGTTAGCGTGGGGTTCGCCTGGTTGATTAGGCCGAAGCCTCCCACGATGGTTCCGGTGTCGGGGTTGTAGTCGTTGTAGAAGTTGGCAAGCGCATTCGGCGCGACGTGCAGAACGTTTTCCAGAGCCATGTGCTTGTCGACGAGAATCTGGGTGAGGTCGGCCAACCGGGCAATCTGCTCGCTGGCCTGATTGCGGGTGCCGGCGATGAATCGCTGCACCTCGCCGACCGCCGTCGACAGATCGCTCAGCGCCGCGTCCAGATCGGATCTGCTGTCGTTGACCACGCTGGTGAGCGTGGCCAGCCGATTGTTGAACTGCACGAGCTGGGTGCTGCTATCGCGCAGCGCGGTGACGAAGGTCTGCAGATTCTTGATGATGTCGACGATGTTGCCGCTACCGTTGGCGAGAATCCGTCCCACCCCGGACAGTTGGGCCAGCGTCTGCCGCAATTTGTCGCCGTTGCCCTCGAGCGCGTCGGCGGCGGTGTCGATGAACCGGCCCACCGACGTACCCGAGACGCCACTTCTAGGCCCCAAATCCGTTGCGAGCCGCATCAATTGGGTTTTGACCTCATCCCATTCGACCGGCACCGCGGTCCGTTCGACGGGTATAACTCCCCCGTCGCGCATGACCGGCCCGCTATCCCGGTAGGCCGGTGCGAGCTGGACGTAGCGGGCAGCCACCAGATTCGAGGCGACGATGACCGCTTTCGCATCCGCCGGAATAGGCACGCCCCGCTCGACCTTGAGGGTCATCTTGGCTACGGTGCCCTGCGGTTGGATGGACTTGATGTTGCCGACTTTTACACCGGAGACCCGCACCTCGTCACCGGGATAGATCGCGGTGGTGGTGGTGAAGTAGGCGGTAATCGTGGTCGGGCGGAAGAACGTATCGCGGACGACTAATCCCGCGCCGGCGACGATCAGCGCTGCCAGTACGACGGCGACCACAAGCCTCTTACGCGGGATCATTGTCCGCCCCCGATCCTTCCGCCCAACGTACAGCCGTCACACGGTGGAATGCCGTTGTACGGCCACGGGAACAGCGCCCGCGGTACGGTCGAAGGGGTGCCAGGACCGGTCGCAGTGTTGAAGGTGCGGAAGCCCCAGAGGTAGTCGAGGAACGGCTGGACGAGTTGGCCGATAAGCAGATTCGGCACGAACGCTTGGTAGTAGAAGCCGCCGGCGACGGCCTCACCCAAAGAAATCTGATATTTCGCCAGAGCCGGCAGCGCTTTGCTGAGGTTGTCTCGATTCTTCTCCAGCATCGCTGTCACCGAGTTCAGCCTCTCCAGCGTCGGCGCCAGCTTGCTTTCGTTGTCGTGCACCAATCCCGACAGCTGTTTGGCCACCGCCGACGTGTTGACCAGCAGGTCGACGATCTCCTGCCGGCGCGCCGCCAATACCTGGAGCAGATCGTCGGCGTTGAGGATGAGGGCGTTGACCTGCTGGCTGCGTTCGGACAGGATTCCGGTGACATCGCTGGCGCTCTTAAAAAGATCGCCGAGTTTTTCGTTGCGGCTGTTGAGGCTTCGCGATAACCGGGTCAGCCCGTCGAAAGTCGGCCCCAATTGCGGCGCGATCTGATCGAGCGTCGCCGACAACGTATCGAGCGACTGGTTCAGCGACACGGTGTTGGTTCCGGCGGTGTTCGTCGTCAGGTCGCTGACGGCTTCGGTCAAAGAGTAGGGTGACGACGTGCGCGAGACCGGGATGACGGCCATCGGACGCAGCGTGCCGCTGCCGGCCGAGTCCAAGGTCAGCACCCGCTCGCCGAGCAGGGTACCGGTCCGGATATGTGCGCTGGTTTGCGAGCCGAGCGGAACATTCCCGTTGATCATGAACGTCACCAGGGCATCGCCTTTGCTCAGCGACACACTCGAGACCGTGCCGACTTTGATGCCCGACACCGTCACGGCGTTGCCCACCGCGAGACCGCCGGCTTCAGAAAACAGCGCCTGGTACCTGACCTTCGTCGCCCACGAGATCAACCGCTCCGGCGACAGGCCCACCAGGATGGTCAGCACGATCAAGACAGCGCCGATGAATCCGGCCTTGATCAGCCCAACTCCGCGATACTTCCGCATCAGGGTTCCGAGCACCTTCCGGCATCTGACTTAAACCACGGGGCAACTACGGTGCGGCCCTGCAGGTCCGTACCCCGGATCCACAAACCGCAGACGTAGTACGGGATGGTGCTGCCCATGGAGCCAAGTCGCGTTAGCTTCCGGTAGTTCTCCGGCAGCTTCTGCAGGGCGGCATCAACGCGATCCTTGTCCTGATCGAGCAGCGGGGCCAACCGACTCAGCTGGTCCACGGAGCCGGCCAGCGGTTGCCTCGCACTCGACAGCAGATCCGCTAGCGAGGCAGTCCCCTTGTCCAGGGAGTCGATCGCCGCGCCGATCGGGTCACGGTCTTCGGAAAAGCCGCCGATCAGCCGGTCGAGGCGGTCGATCGCGCCCGAAAACTTGCCGCCTTCGTTGTCGATCGTGGCCACCACGGTGTTCAGGTTGTCGATCAGTTGCTGCACCGTTTGATCGTTGTCGGCCAAGGCATTCGAAAACGATGACGTCTTCGAAAACAGCGACTCCAGGGTTGCGCCCTGGCCCTGGAAGATCTGCAACAACGCTGAGGTCAGCGCATTGACGTCTTGCGGATTCAGGCCCTGGATAACGGGTTTCAGTCCGCCGAGTAGCAGATCGAGGTCAAGCGCCGGTGACGTGCGGTCGACGGGAATCTGTCCCCCGGCCGGCAGCCGCTTGGTCGAACCCGGGCCGTCGATGAGCTCCAAATAGCGATCGCCCACCAGATTGAGGTAGCGGACCGCCGCTTTGGTGCCTTCGGTGAGGACGATGTTGCGGTCGGCGTCGAATTTCACCATAACCTTTTTGTCCGGCAGCAGCGAAACGCTGTTGACCGTCCCCACCCGGATCCCGGCGACCCGCACCGACTGTCCCGCTTTGAGACGCGAGGCATCGGCGAATACTGCCGAATACCCGGTCGTCGCACCGGTCCGGTACTGGCCGAAGATGAAGAACAATGCGGCGGTCAGCATCGCCATCACGATCGCGAAGATCGCGAACTTGATCAGAGTCGCGCGCGTCCTCATCCGGGCTCGCCGACCTGAGCGGAGTTGCGCGGTGGACCGGCGATCGGTCCGTACAGCAGTTGTTTGAGGAGGTCGGAGTTGATCAGCAGTTGCGGGTTTCCGTACTCCCACGGGTTGGCGCCGACATCGGCGACGACGAACGGCGGACTCGTATTAAAGGGAATGTTCGGAAGACCCACGCACTGCGGGCCGCCCGTCGCCGCCACCTTGGGCAAGTGTGTTGGGTAGCGATAACGTTCGGCACCCCACACCAGGCTGGCCGATAGCCAGATGCCCGGCTGCGCCAACGGCGGTTGATGAGTGAATTGCGCGAGTCCGCCGAAACCACAGGTCAGCGCTTTGTTGTACTCGTTGGTCAGGTCGGTGGTGGGCACCAGCAGACGCAGCACATTCGTAAGCGGTTTGCGGTTGGTCCCCGCGACGTCATTGCCGATGTCGGCCAAGCCGATCGCGCTGACCAGCAACGCATCCAGGTTGTGCTGCTCGTCGACAATTGTCTGGCTGATCCGGGTCGCGTTATCGGCGGTTTCCACCAGGTTCGGCGCCGCGTCGGCATAGGCGTTGAACACCTCCGGCGAGACCGCGATGTCATGACTGAATGCGGGAAGGCTCGGATCCAGCTTGGCCAGGAGCGAATCCAGATCGCTCAGCGATTGACCGATCTTTGCGCCGCGCCCATTAAACGCCTTGGCCAGCGCGCCCAGTGTCTCATTGAGCTTTGCCGGTTCGATTTTCGATAGCACCGACGTCAGTTGCTGGAACACCGAGTTGATTTCGACCATGACGTGCTGGCCCTCCAGCGTCTGGCCGGCGTGTAGCCGCTGCGCCGAGGGCTCGGCGGGTGCTACCAGCTGGACGAACTTGGCGCCGAACACCGTCGATGACGTGATGTCGACGAGCACGTTGGCGGGAATGAAATGCAACTCCGACGGGTACATCGCCAAGTGAAGAGCCGCTTGGCCGTTCGGCAGCGATTCGATCGAGGCGACCTTGCCCACCTCCACGCCGCGCATCTTGACCTTGGCGTCCGGGTTCATCACCAAGCCGGCGCGTTGCGAGATCACGGTCACCGGCACGGTGGGGGTGAAGCTGCCTTGGAACAGGGCCACCGCCAGCGCGAAGATCGCGGCGACCACCGCAACGGTCGCCAGGCCGGCCAGCGGGCGTGCGTACGATCGGGCGCCGAAGTGCTGCCCAGGCGAGGCGCCGATCGGCGCTGCCGCGCTGGTGGTTTCAGACCGGTGGATGGGACCCGGCCCGAGATTTCCTGTCACTTTTCGGTACCCATCCTCGCCTATCCCGACAGGTTGAAGTTGCCGTTGCTACCGTAAATAGACAGCGAGACCAGCAGCGTTACCGACACCACGACGACGAGCGAGGTGCGCACCGCGTTTCCTGTCGCGTTGCCGACACCGGATGGTCCACCGGAAGCGAAATAGCCGAAGTACGTGTGGATCAGCAGGATCGTCAGCGCCATCAAGACAGCCTGTAGGAACGACCACAACAAATCGATCGGGTTCAGGAATGTCGTGAAGTAGTGCTGGTACAAACCGGCTGACTGCCCGAACAGGAACGTCGTGGTGAACTGGCTGGCGACGAATGACAGGATGATGGCGATGCTGTACAACGGCGTGATCGCGATCATGCCGGCGAGAATCCGGGTACTCACCAAATAGGAAACCGGGCGAATCGCCATGGCCTCCAACGCGTCGATCTCTTCATTGATCCGCATCGCGCCCAGCTGCGCAGTAACCCCCGCGCCGAAGGTGGCGGCCAAACCGATCCCCGCGACCACCGGCGCCGAGATACGCACATTGATGAACGCCGCCAAAAAGCCGGTCAACGCCTCGATGCCGATATTGCCCAGCGAGCTGTAGCCCTGAACGGCTAGCGTGCCGCCTGCGGCCAGCGTCAGAAAGCCGACGATCACCACGGTTCCGCCGATCATCGCTAAAGTGCCTGCGCCCATGCTGATTTCGGCAACGAGACGGATGACTTCGCGCCGGTAGTGCACCGCCGCGAACGGCACCCCAGCGATCGCCTTCCCGTAGAAAATGGCGTGATCGCCGATTCGGCTAAGAGTGCCGATCGGCCGCTCGAGTTGCCGGGTTAATCGTGGATATACGGCTCTTAGCGCCACCGGCCGCCTCCCTACTTCGCCGTCATCTTGATGCCAATCGCGGTGACGACCACGTTGACGACGAACAGCGACATGAACGCATACACCACGGTCTCGTTAACGGCGTTGCCGACCGCCTTGGCGCCGCCGCCGCTTATTATCAGGCCGCGATAGCAGGCGACCAATCCGGCGATGAGGCCGAAAAGCGCTGCCTTGACACAGGAAATGATCACTTCGGGCACGCCGGTCAACAAGGTGATGCCTGCGGCAAACGCCCCCGGGTTGACGTCCTGAATGAACACCGAGAACGTATAGCCGCCCAGAATTCCGATGATGACGACGAGGCTGTTGAGCAATAAAGCCACCAACCCAGAGGCCAGCATCCGCGGGGTCACCAATCGCTGCACCGGGTTGATGCCCAGCACCTCCATCGCGTCGATTTCTTCGCGAATGGTTCGCGACCCGAGGTCGGCGCACATTGCCGTGGCACCAGCGCCCGCCACGATCAAAACCGTGACCAGCGGCCCGACCTGGGTGACCGCACCGAAAGCGGCCCCGGCACCGGACAGGTCCGCGGCACCCAGTTCGCGCAAGAGGATGTTGAGCGTAAAGCTGACCAGGACGGTAAACGGGATCGCCACCAACAGTGTGGGGGCCAGCGAGACGCGCGCGACAAACCAAGACTGCTCCAAAAACTCCCGCCAGTGAAACGGCCGGCGGAAAGCGAACTTGACCGCGTCCGCCGACATCGCAAACAAGCCCCCGACCGCCTGCATCGCCCCGGAGAAGTTGCCGATTGGCAGCGACACTCCGGGAGACCAGCGGTCCATCCGTCTATTTGCCATCGGCCTCAGATCCCTTCCAGCATTACGAGACCGGCAGTCTTGTTGCGGTGCAACGGCTGCCGGGCATTCGGCTCAACCAATGGCCACAAAAGCGCGTGTCGCCGCCGGCGAAATGCTCAGCGGGCAGCCGTATTCCGGCGTGTGTCTCCAGCGTGACTGCGCCTACCCTCCTCACGCCAGTCCCTCCGTTCTGTTGCGTGAGTTGGCGCTCCCAAGCAATGTTGGCCGAACAAGGCCCCACGTCTTGAGGCGTCCGGCGATTATGACTCATGCCCCGTCCCGGTGGAGCCGAAAACGCACAACCGCTATCGGACAGCCTGTGGCCGCGGCACCCGGGCAGGGCGGGTCAGTCTCAACAGAAGCGACGGTCGGCATCGACACCTCCGGTCCTAGGTGACGGCGCCGGCCGTCTTGAGTTCGATGATGCGGTCCCAGTCGAGCCCGAGTTCCATCAGGATTTCCTCGGTCTGCTCGGCGAATCCGGGCGCCGGCCCGCTCTGCGGCGCGGTGACATCGAACTGCACCGGGTTGGCGACAAGTTCGAGTTCGCCTGCGCGGAGCACATATTCGTTCGCTCGGCTCTGCGGGTCGTCTGCCGCTTGCAGGGTGTCCTGCACCGGCGCCCACGGCCCCGCGAGCGTGGCAAAGCGTTCGCTCCACTCGGCAAGCGTGCGGGTCGCGATGACCTTGGTCAAGATCTCCACCGCTTCCGCCGTGTTGGCGGCGATCTTTTCTACCGTGGCGAAGCGCGGGTCGTCGGCCAACTGTGGTAGGTCGACGTGTCGGCACACGTCAGCCCAGAACTTGGTGGGCTGCATCATCACGAAGGAGATATAGCGGCCATCGGATGTGGTGTACAGCCCCACTAAGGGATTATTGGGCGCGCCGTGCACACCAGGCGGCGGTGCTTCCAGCCGCTGGCCGAGGTGTTTTGTCAACGCCACGGTGTGTCCCAGCGACCAGAGGCCGCTGCCCAGCAGCGACACATCCACGACCGATGGTTCGCCGGTGCGTTCGCGTTTGAGCAACGCCGCTGCGATGCCACCGGCGAGGTTGGTGCCCGAGATGGTGTCGCCATACGCCGGCCCGGGGGGTCCGATCATGCCGGGCATCCCGACCGGAGTAATGGTGGCGGCAGTCCCGGCCCGGCACCAGAAGGCGGTCATGTCGTAGCCACCTTTGGTCGCCTCTTCACCGCGGGGACCGAGCGCGCTTCCGCGCGCGTAGATGATCGATGGGTTCACCGCCCGAATGTCGTCAATGTCGATGCCGAACTTCTGCCGGGCACCGGGCAGAAAGCTGGTCAGGAACACATCGGACCGGCGGGCCAGCTCGTAGAGCACTTCCTTGCCCTCGGGTACCGACATGTCCAGTCCGATGCTGCGCTTGCCGCGGTTGGCGTGTTCGATGTTGGGATTCGGGTCGCCTTCGATACGCAGCATGCCGGTCTGCCGGAGTCCGCGCTGCGGGTCGCCGGTCACCGCGTGCTCGACTTTGACCACATCGGCGCCCCATTCGGCCAACACGGCACCCGCCGACGGGACGAACCCGTACATGGCAACTTCCAGAACGCGGATGCCCTCCAGCGGCCTCATGCGTCACCCCCCCAGAACGGGACGACTGGGACTGCAAGGGTCTTGAGCTCCAAGAACTCTTCGAACCCGGCGACACCCATCTCGCGGCCAACGCCGGACTGCTTGAAGCCCCCGAACGGGCTGTCCGCTCCGAAGTAGTTGCCGCCATTGATGGAGAACGATCCGGCCCGGATCCGGCGCGCCACGGCAAGCGCCCGGTCCTGGTCGCGACTGAAGACCGCGCCAGCCAGTCCGTATATCGAGTTGTTGGCGATGCGTACCGCGTCGTCGTCATCGTCGAACCCGATAACGACCAGGACCGGCCCAAAGACCTCGTCCTGAGCGATCTCGCTGTCGGGATCGACGTCGGTGAGCAAGGTAGGCGCGTAGAAGTAGCCAGGATCCAACCGCTTGCCGCCGGTGACCAGGGTCGCCCCCGCGACGACGGCGCGCTGGACCATGCCGTCGACCTTATCCCGCTGACGCTCATTGATCAGCGGCCCCATCAACGTTTTCGGATCGGCCGGATCACCGTGGCGCACCTTGGCGAAGTTCTGCGCAATCATCTCGACGATTTCGTCATGGTGCGACTTGGGCACCAACAGCCGAGACGTCAGCGCGCACCCCTGGCCCGCGTGGGTGACCATGCTGAACGCCGCGAACATGCTGGCGCTGGCGAAGTCAGCGTCGTCGAGCATGATCACCGCCGACTTGCCACCCAATTCCAAAAACACGCGCTTGACCGTCTCACTCGCCGCGGCCATGATCCGGCGGCCGACCGCGGTTGACCCGGTGAAAGTGACCACATCGACATCGGGGCTGGTGGTCAGTGCGGCTCCGACGGCGGGATCCGACGAACTGAGCACGTTCACCACGCCGTCCGGGATGTCGGTGTGGTTGGCGATCAACTCACCCAAGGCCAGCGTGATCAGCGGCGTGTCCGGCGCGCCCTTGAGCACCACGGTGCACCCGGCGGCCAGCGCCGGGGCCAGCTTGGCCAGCGCGAGCTGGTTCGGATAGTTGTAGGCGATGATGGCGCCCACTACCCCTGCGGCTTCCTTTTCCACCCAGCGGTGATGCCGCATGCCCCGCGATTCTTTCTCGCCGAGGTCTTCCGAGAACTGATAGCTGCGAAGCAGATCCGCGTAAAAGCGCACAATGCCGATCGGCTCGTCGAGCTGAGCACCCTGGGTGAGCGCGCGAGTGGCGCCGACTTCGCCGATGGTCAGCTCGCGTAACTCCTCGGCATGATCGACCAGCGCCTGATGCAGCTGATCGAGGCAGCGGATCCGCAACTCGACATCGGTGGGCCAGCTGGTGGTGTCGAACGCGCGCCGAGCCGCCGCGATCGCCGCTTCGGCCTGCTCGAGACCGGCATCCGGAGCGCTCCCAAGGACCGCTCCGGTGGCGGGATTGATCGACGGAAACGTCTTGTCAGCGGTGACGAGCCGGCCGTCGATCAACAGTCGGCGGTCGACCTGTGATTCAGGCGCGGCATTCGCGATGGTCGACACCGTGTCCTGCGATGACATTCGGCCCCCTGGTGTGGTGACGGTCACGATAATTTCATTCTCTTCTCGGGCGAATCTTACATTCGACTCTCGAGAATTCAAGAAAGTCACAGAAACGAGATCGGCCTGCTGACCAGCGGCGCAATCGCCGAGAGGTTGGCACGCCCAGCCTCTCGACGCAGGCCGCACATGGTTTTCGCGGGTATGTTGCACGCCGCTCCACGCTGAGAGTAAGGTTCTCGTAATTGTAAGGAAGATTCTTTGTGATTGAGACGTCCACATTCGGAGTAGCGGCTCGCTTAGTGGTGAGGACGTGAAGACCGCGGTTGTCACCGGTGGCGGATCCGGCATCGGTCTAGCCGTCGCGCATCGCCTGCGCGCCGATGGTCTCGACGTCGCAACAATCGACCTCAGACCATCCGACACCGATCTCGCATTCACCGCCGACGTCACCGACCGGTCGCAGGTCGATGCCGCACTGTCGGCGATCCGCGCCCGACTGGGGCCGGTGACGGTTCTGGTCAACGCCGCCGGCCTCGATGGGTTCAAGCGTTTCAGCAACATCACATTCGAGGACTGGCAGCGGGTGATCGACGTCAACCTCAACGGGGTTTTCCACACGATTCAGGCGGTGCTGCCCGACATGGTCGAGGCCGGGTGGGGACGGATCGTCAATATCTCTTCGTCGAGCACGCATTCCGGCGCGCCCTACATGGCTCACTACGTGGCGGCCAAATCCGCGGTGAACGGGCTCACCAAGTCGCTGGCACTCGAGTATGGGCCCAGCGGCATCACGGTCAACGCCGTGCCGCCGGGTTTCATCGACACCCCGATGCTGCGCGCTGCCGAAAAGCAGGGATTCCTCGGCGACATCGAGGAGACCATCGCCCGGACCCCGGTGCGCCGGATGGGCAAGCCGGAAGACATCGCGGCGGCATGCGCTTTTCTGGTGTCCGAGGAAGCCGGCTACATCACCGGTCAGGTATTGGGCGTCAACGGCGGTCGAAACACCTGAGTACTAGATGCCCGGCAACCAACTGGAAGGAGACGCGGTGGGAGACGGAGGATCTCGATGAAACCGCCCGGCTCATCGAGAAAGCCGGACAAGGCGTGGTGATCGCCCAAGCCGACGTGCGGGATGTCGCGCAACTGTGCGCCGCGCTGGAGGCCGGACTCGCCGAGTTCGGCAAGCTCGACATCGTGGTCGCACCAGCCGGTGTCGCCGGTATGAAGGGCCAGCCGCCGCTGCAGGCCTGGTGCGACGTCATCAACACCAACCTGGTCGGCACCATCAACGCCATTCAGGTCGCGTTGCCGCACCTGGGTGAGGGCGCCTCGATCATCGCGACCGGATCACCGCCGCGCTGATGGACACCAGCAAAAAGGACGTCCCCGGTAACGATCCGGGCGGGATGGCCTACGTGCACTCCAAGCGGGCAATCGCGCATTACGTGCACGACTTGGCAACCGAACTGGCTCCGTTGGGGATTCGCGCCAACGTCATCCACCCGACGAACACCAACACCGCGATGCTGCAGAGCGAGCCGATGTATCGCTCGTTCCGGCCGGACCTCGAACACCCGACACGTGCCGACGCCGAGCCGGTTTTCGGCGTACAACAGGCGATGAAAATCCGCTACGTCGAACCCGAGGACATCAGCAACGCCGTCCTGTGGCTGGCCTCCGACGAGGCCAGGTATGTAACGGGCATGCAGTTGCGCGTCGACGCCGGCGGCTACCTCAAGCGGTACGACTACCACAACTAAGCCGCAACCAACCCGCGCAAGGAGACACCGTGAAGGTCTGGGTTGATCCCGAACGCTGCCAGGGCCACACCCTGTGCTCGATGATCGCGCCGGATTCGTTCCGGCTCAGCGACATGGACGGCAGTTCGTCGGCAATCGATGAACTAGTGCCTCCCGATCGGGAGGACCAGGTTCGCGAAGCCGCGCAATCTTGTCCGGAGCAGGCCATCATCATTACCGAGGACGTCTCGGCGGGGGTTGGCACTGATCACGAAACACCAAGGGAGACAGTACTTTGAGTGTCGACGACGTCATCAGCGACAGCGATCGTAAGAGATACCAGTATCACTTCGATCGGCACACCGCGGAATACCGCTCGCAGTTCAAGGCGATCACCGAGGAGATGCAGGCCCGGTGCCCGATGGCCTGGAGCGACACCTACGGCGGCCATTGGGTCGCGGCCGGTAGCCACGAGGTATTCGAGCTCGCGCGCTGCCCGGCGGTCTCCAACGATCACGATGTCAACAACGAACGTCGTGGCTACAAAGGCATTTCGATCCCCACGGCCAGCCGCATCAACGGCGTGCGGGGCGGAATCCTGGAGATGGACGACCCCGAGCACCGCATCTACCGAAACGTGCTCAACCCCTATTTGTCACCCGCCGCGGTCAAGCGCTGGGCGCCGTTCATCGACGACGTGACGCGCGCCTGCCTCGACGAGAAGATCGAGGAAGGCAGCATCGACTTCGTCGACGACCTGGCCAACGTCGTGCCCGCAGTTCTGACGCTGGCGCTCATGGGCATCCCGCTGAAGAACTGGAAGATGTACAGCGAGCCAACCCATGCCGCGGTGTACACCCCTGAGCACTCCCCGGACCTCCAGCGAGTTACCGAGATGCACCGGCAGATGGGGCTTGACCTGGTCAACAACATGATCGAGATCCGCAACAATCCGCGACCGGGCGTGGTGAACGCTCTGATCGAGATGCGGATCGACGGTGAGCCGGCGCCCGATATTGAAATTCTGGGCAATCTCGGATTGCTCATCGGCGGCGGCTTCGACACCACGACGGCCCTGACCGCCCATTCGCTGGAATGGCTTTCGGCAAATCCCGATCAACGAGAGCTGCTCAGCACGCAACGCGAAACCCTGCTCGACCCTGCGACCGAAGAGTTCCTGCGCTACTTCACCCCGGCGCCCGGTGATGGCAGGACCTTCTCCGACGACGTCGAACTCGACGAGCTGCGCTTCAAAGAGGGCGAGCGGCTATGGATTTCGTGGGCCATGGCCAACCGCGACCCCTCGGTGTTCCATGACCCTGACAAGATCATCCTCGACCGTAAAGGTAATCGGCACTTCAGCTTTGGCCTAGGTGTCCACCGCTGCATCGGATCGAACGTGGCACGGACCGTATTCAAATCCATGCTGACCGCCGTTCTCGACCGGATGCCCGACTATCACTGCAACCCCGAGGGCACCGTCCACTACGAAACCATCGGCGTCATCCAGGGCATGCGGAAGCTGCCGGCCACCTTCACTTTCGGCCGCAGGCTTGGTGCTGGCCTGGACGAAACCCTCGATAAACTCCAAAGAATCTGCGACGAACAAGAACTCGCCAGACCGATCACCGAACGCAAGGAAGTTGCTGTCATCGACTAGGGCGACCTCTATCGGGAGCTGGGGGTTGCTCGGCGTAAGGCGTCCACCCCCCAAAAGTCACGCTACGCACCCGAAAGCGGCGCGTTGGCTGCCGCGATTTTCCGAGTAGGTCTGTGCAGCATGATCGCGCTCTATATTCAGGTCAAGTGCGTGTGCAAGATGGGAGACGCATCGGTGAAGACTTTCGCAGTAAGCCTTGCGCTTACCATGGCCGCGCTGACTTTTACGCCGACCGCCCACGCGGACATGCTGGTTGGCAACTACAGGTTGGACACAAACCGGGATCCTGGCCACAGCTGGCTTTGGTCGGTTCGGCAGTGCCGTTACAACGAACCGGGTTGCATTCACATCCAAGCGATACCGCAACCCAACGGTCAAGCGGCGCCCTACGCCGGAGATGCTTATCTGTCCAACGGCCGCTACACCATGACCGTCGACGTGCCCGATGGTGTGCGCTGCGTGGTCCAGTTCTTTCCCTCACATGATGTCTATTCGTGGGATGCGGTCTCACTGGGCGGTCAGGTGGTCTCCACGTTCGACACGGGATGCGGCGGCGGACCAGGGGGCACCAACACTTACCCCTTCTCGCTCGCGCGATGGTAGCCGCGACCACCCTTGCCTACAGAAACGAATCTTCGGCGCTAAAACCAGGGCGGAACCGCGCCGACCCCCACCGCGCCGCCGACCGCGCCTTCGAACGCGCTCCAATTCGGTGGCCACTCTGAATATTAGGAATGGGCAGTACAGTCAGATACCGGAGTTCAGTCGATGATGATGGTGACGGGCGGTAAGCGCGATGACTGAGGCGAAAGAACCGCCGGACGATTCGGCCACATCGAAAGCCGACGCGATGGCGTTGCTCGAAGAAGCCGAGGCAGAAGCCGCCGAAGCCGAAGCACTAGCCGCCGCGGCGCGTGCTCGCGCGCGCGCCGCCCGGTTGCGCCGTGAAGCGCTGGCCGAGGCGAAGGCCGCCGAGGCTGCCGATAAACAAGCCCCGGGCGCCGACGAGGGCGCGGACGACACCGTCGAACATGCCGAGGCGGAGATCGATGAGGAAGCCCTCGAGGAGACCCTCGAAGCCGCACAACCGGAATCCGGGCGGGCCAGATGGCGACGACGGTTGTTGTCATTGTCGGCGACTTCCAAAGTGGCCGCGATCATCCTCATCTGCGCCTTTGCCGCGGTCAGCGGATACATGGTGTGGCAAGACCATGACGCCACCGAGCGAGACCAGCGCGCCGCGAACTTCGTCGCTGGGGCCAGGCAGGGCGTCGTCAACATGACCTCCCTCGACTTCAACAAAGCCAAAGAAGACGTCCAGCGCGTGCTCGACAGCTCCACCGGCGAGTTCAGGGACGACTTCCAGCAACGTGCAACGGATTTCGCGACGGTGGTCGAGCAATCCAAAGTGGTCACCCAAGGAACGGTCAACGCGGCGGCACTCGAATCCATGGACAAGCATTCCGCAGTGGTATTGGTCACGGCGACATCACGGGTCACCAATTCCGCGGGCGCCAAGGACGAACCACGCGCGTGGCGCCTCCGAGTGACCGTGACCGAAGACGGCGGACAGTACAAGATGTCGAAAGTTGAGTTCGTGCCGTGACCGATGAGACCCGCGAAACCAGCGAGACCACTGAGGCGGTCGAGGACGATCCAGACGTAGCTGAAACCGAAGTCGACGACTCGGTGACCGAGGAGCCCGCCGAAGACGATGGCTCCCCCGAGCGAACCAAACCCGGACGGCGTGGCCGGCTACGCATGCTACGCAACGTGAAAGTCGTTCCCGTGATTCTGGTCCTGCTGCTGCTGACATCTGGCGGTGTGGCGACATGGCTGTACTTCAAGCGGTATCAGCCAAATCGACAGACTGACCCCAGCGTCGCCCGGGCGGTGGTCAATGCGGCGTCCGACGGAACAGTTGCGTTGTTGTCCTACTCACCCGAGTCACTCGACAAGGACTTCGCCACCGCCAAGTCGCACCTCACCGGGGATTTCCTGTCCTACTACAACCAGTTCACGGAGCAAATCGTGGCTCCAGCGGCCAAACAGAAGTCGCTGAAAACCACCGCTCACGTGATGGGGGCCGCGGTGTCGGAGTTGCACCCGAGTTCCGCCGTGGTTCTGGTGTTCGTCGACCAACGCACCACAAGCAAAGACAGGCCCGACCCCGCGATGGCGGCCAGCAGCGTGCTGGTGAGCATGACCC
The DNA here is from genome assembly GCA_035515675.1 of Mycobacterium sp. Taxonomy (GTDB): domain Bacteria; phylum Actinomycetota; class Actinomycetes; order Mycobacteriales; family Mycobacteriaceae; genus Mycobacterium. Next base: position 13,791 of record DATJBA010000297.1, on the reverse strand, counting down.
GGGTCAACGGCAACTGGCTGATCACCAAGTTCGACCCAGTCTAGCGCTGCTGGTTTAGTCACTACATCAGCTGCGTCCTGGGGTGCGCCAATCACACTTGCCACAGGAGTCTCCACTGGGAGGAGGGACACTTTCTGCCTGCCTTCCACCGACAAACTAAGGCGCGCAGGCGATTTGTCGCTCGGAGGCGGGCACGTCGAGCACCCTTACCGGCGGAGGCTCGTGTGACGGATGTGACAGTTGCCGTTCCTCCCAACGGCCACACATGCGGATCCCGTTTTTCCTTGGGAGACAACCTAATCCGGAAACCGTGAGTCGATGCTAGCCCTACAGCCGGCGGCTGCGTGAGCAAGATGGCCGTGATAGCGATGCTCACCCAGTGGAAGATGCTGCTGACGTACAATGGATCGGTATCCATATACAACGGAGGCCGCGTGTGTCCAGCTATGTGATGAAGGTGTCCAGGAACGGCCAGGTCTCGATCCCGGCGGAAGCTCGGGCTCGTTGGCAGACGGATCGGGTGGTGGTGGTGGACCTCGGAGACCGAGTGGTAATGCGCCCACTGCCGGAGGATCCGGTCGGTGACCTCACGGGTAAGTATCCGCGTCGCCCGAGCACCGACGAGGCCCGCCGCCAGGCTCGGTCGGGCGACGTCGATGCGGCGCGGCGCAAACGAGCTTGACCGTCCTCGACGCCTATGCTGTGCTCGCGCTGCTCAAGGGCGAGCCCGCGGCGGAGCCAGTGGGGAGGCTTCTGCGGGACGATCCGGATGCGGCGCTGACGCCGCTGGGGGTGGCAGAGGTTCTCGATCACCTCGTTCGTGTCGAGGATGCGGCCGAGGAGGAGGCTGCGCTGGATCTCGCGCAGCTCGGCCTGGCGGATCCGCCGCCATTGGATGCGATCGTCGCGACGCGCGCAGGGTTGCTCCGAGCCCGCCACCACCACCGGAGTCGCCGCGCCGTGAGCCTCGCCGACTGCGTGGTCGCCGAAGTCGCTCGTATCGCAGCGACACCCGTCGCCACGTCCGATCCCCACCTGCTCGAGCTTTGTCACGACGAGGCAATCGCCGTGGTCGCACTGCCGGACAGCCGCGGGCGGGTTTGGAGCGCGCCGTCGTGAATCGCCAGACACCAGGGGGCCGTCCTCGGCTGAGCGACTCCCGGCGAGCAGACACAGAATCGCGTTAAGAAGGCTGGCTATTACGCGACTCTGCGTCTGCTCGCCGTCAAGAGCGAGGTAACCCGAGCACTCGCTGGGCGATGATGTTGCGCTGGATTTCCGACGTGCCGCCGGCGATCGTCCCGGAAAAGCTTCGGGCGTAGCGCTCAAACCAGCTGGCGAAATAGCGGTCCAGGTTCATGGGTGCGTACGGGCCGGTCTGCCCCGGGTGGATGAGCCCGTCGGCTCCGGCGGACGACAGGGCATGTTCGGTTCCGCGTAGCTCCGCTTCAGAGCCGAGGAGCTTGAGGACGGAGATCGCCGCGACGTCGTCTTCGCCACGGGCGGCGCGGGCCAACGCCACCGAACCCAGAAGGCGCAGAGCCTGTTCGTCCATGATGATGGTGGCATACTGATCGCGCTCGAGCTCGGTGGTGGGATGGAAATCGGCGATCAGGTTGTCGAGCCGATCGGCAAATCCCAACCACATCATCGTGCGCTCGTGCCCAAGCGATCCGTTGGCCACCCGCCATCCCTCGTTCAGCGGGCCAACAAGGTTCTCAGCCGGCACCCGCACGTCGGTGAAGAACACCTCGTTGAAATCCAGGTCATCGGCGGAGCAGATCGACGGGAACGGACGGCGCACGATGCCCGGGGTATCGGTCGGGATCAGTAATGCGCTGATGCCCATGTGTTTCGGCGCATCCGGGTTCGTCCGCACAAAGGTCAACAACACGTCGGCGTCGTGCGCCCCGGAGGTCCACACCTTCTGCCCGTTCACCACGAAGTGATCGCCGTCCAGCACCGCCCGAGTACGCAGCGATGCCAGATCAGAGCCGGCGCTGGGTTCGCTCATCGCCAGCGACGCGGTGATCTCGGCCCGCAGGATCGGCACCGCCCATCGGTGTTTTTGTTCGTCGCTGCCGAACGACAACAGCGACGCCGCAACGATATTGACCCCTTGCGGGTTGAAGCTGTGGTAGATCCGTCGCCGGCATAACTCTTCGAGATGGACGAACTGCTGAACAACCGTCGCGTTGCGCCCGCCGAATTCGGGAGGCTGACCGGGCAGTAGCCAACCGTTGTCGAACAGCAGCCGCTGCCACCGACGCGCCCACTGCGGCATATGGGAGACAGAGCGGGGGCGCTCCAGGGTTTCGCTTGCAGCAGGCAGGTTTTCGTCAAGGAAGGCCGAGAACTCCGCCCGAAAAGCCTCGACGTCGGGATCAAAAGTCAGCTGCACGGTACTCCTCTGCGATCCGCGCCCGATGCTCCGCAGCGCCGCCGAGCATGAGCTCGCCCGCTTTGGCTCGTTTGAGCGCGAACTGCAGGTCGTTCTGCCAGGTGAACCCCATCGCACCGAAAAGCTGTAAGCCGTGCCGGAATGCCAGCGACTGGCACTCCCCTGCCGATGCCTTGGCCATCGCGGCGGCCAGCCGGCGCCGGGGATCGTCGGCGGCGATCGTCAACGCGGCGAAGTAGGCCAGCGCACGAGCACGTTGGACCGCGACGTGCATATCAGCGGCCTTGTGCTGGACAGCTTGGAATGAACCGATCGGCACACCGAACTGCTGACGGCTGCGGACATGCTCGAGCACCAGATCGAGGATGCGTTGGCAGGCCCCGACCATGGTGACTGCCATGCCCGTCAGCGCAATATGGTGTGCACGCTCGGCGTCGACGGTCAGCCGGGCACTGTCAGGCACCCTGACCTCGTTGAAGGATAGGTCGGCGACGTGAAGGACGGGGTCGAACACGGCGGAGCGGCGGGCTGACACCTGATTAGACGCGGCAATGAACACCCCGGCGTCGGTGACCACCGCCAACCGGTCGACACGATCGCCGTCGAGGACATGGCGTGCCGTGCCGTCCAACACCCAGCCCTCGGCGTCCCGATATGCCGTCACCCCTATGTACACGGCGGTGCCCGACTCGTGCGGTTCGAACCGGTCCGCTGCCAGCGGCGCGAACTGGCTCATCGTCGCCAGGAACGGGGTGGGATCGGTCGCGTGGCCCAACTCTTCGAACACAATGGCCAGCTCGACGGCGCTGGCCGGGTTGTTCAGCTCGGTCCAGCCCTGGTCCACATAGGACTTCCACAGCGGGCTCGGGTCGACACCGTCCTCGGCCACGCTACGTACCAGCGAGGGCGGACACCGTTTGGCGACGACATCACGCACCGTGCTCTGCCACAGCCGCTGATCAGCATCGAACTCCAACAGCATCGCAGGCCGCCTCCTGTCGTCACCGCCATCGCGAGAATAACATTCTCTGTTGTGGAAGTAATAATCTCGGAAAGCGGCTATAAGGCGCCCTATCGCGACAAGTGTGCTCGCCGGCTCTGGCTAGATGGTGGCCAACAGGTCGTCAGCGGGCTCGTCCCAGCGGTCGAGGTTCACGAACTCGGCGAGCGGGCGACGGCGAAGCCGCCCATTGGGAGGCTGCCGCGCGCGATCAAGGCCCTGATTCCGATTTCACCGCAGTGATCAAACCCCTCGAGAAAGCCGCGGGCGTTACCGTGGGCGGGTCCCCGGCTTAGCCCGCCGCTGCAGTCGCCGGGGCAACCTGACCAACGCGGCCAGCACTTATCTGCAGGAGGGAGAATGGTATTATCCGTATTCAAGAACGATACTTACCCGTGTGACCCCCAATATCTATGACTACCAGGTCCGATGATTAACCGAAACGCTTACCGGAAACCCATTGATTGACGATCCCAGAGAATGTTAGATTATCTATCATATGACCTGACCGGGCTCACTTTGGCTACCGGAGCCGAAGGGTGGCTTTCGTGATCGAACACGCTGACGGAACACGCACGCCGCTGATCGACGCCAGTGTGCACATCTTCTTTCCGTCCAACAAAGACTTGCGCGCCGTCTTGCGTGAGCCATTCAAAAGCCGCGGGTTCCCCGACTACGAGATGGACTGGTACGGGGCACCAGGCAGCGAGTACGCCCCCAACACCGAGGGGCCGGATCGCCAGTATCCAGGCTCGGATCCGCAATTCGTTGCCAATGAACTGTTTTCGAAGCGCGGGGTCGATGTGGCGATCCTGCATCCGATGGGACGCGGCATCATGCCCGACCGGCACCTGGGCAGCGCGCTGCATGCCGCCCACAACGAGATGATGGTGTCGCGCTGGCTGGAGCACACCGAGCTTGGTGATCGGTTCCGCGGCACCATCCGGGTCAATCCCGACGACATTGCGGGCGCGCTGCGCGAGATCGACAAATACAAGTACCACCCGCGCGTGGTGCAGATCGGTGTCCCGCTGCAGTCCCGCGAGCTGTACGGAAAGCCGCAGTTCTGGCCGCTGTGGGAAGCGGCCGCCGCGGCCAACCTTCCGGTGGCGGTGCACATCGAGACCGGTGAGGGCATCTCATTTCCGCCGACGCCATCCGGGCACACCAGAACCTACGAGCAATTCGTCAGTTTCATGGCGCTCAATTACCTGTATCACTTGATGAACATGATCGCCGAGGGCGTGTTCGAGCGCTTTTCGAGCCTGAAGTTCGTGTGGGCCGATGGCGCCGCGGACTTTGTGACGCCGTTCATCTGGCGGATGGACACCTTCGGCCGGCCGCACCTGGAACAGACACCGTGGGCACCGCGGATACCGAGCGACTACTTGCCCGGACACGTGTACTTCGTGCAGGGCAGCCTCGACGGTCCCGGTGACGCCGAGTTTGCCGGTGAGTGGCTCAGCTTCACCGGAAAAGACGACATGGTGATGTTCGGCTCCAGCTATCCGCACTGGCAGTGCGGTGAAGTCAAGAAGCTGCCCAAAGCACTGTCCAGCGAGCAGCGCGAGAAGCTGAGCTGGCGCAATGCGGCAAAGCTTTACGGCATAGACATTCCCGTCGGCTCGGGCGCACAGTAGACGGTAGACACGGGAGGCGACGATGACGTTGACGCAGACCCAAGAGCGGGTTCCCCCAGCCGAGCGCATCGCTGTCCGATGCGTCGACTCCGACATCCACCCGTACCCGAAGCGCGGCCAGCTGGTCGAATACATCCCGGAGCCGTGGCGCAGCAAATACTTCCTGGCCCGCAAGGTCGGCGAGCTCATCTATTACGACGCACCGGATTACGCGCACGCCTATGCGATGCGCGTCGACACCTTCCCGCCCGATGGCGAATTCGCCTGCAGCGACCCGGATATGGCATTCCGGCAGCTGATCATGGAGGCGGGCGCGGACATCGCGATCCTGGAGCCGCTCGGAGGGCAAACCCGCCTTCCGGAGGCTACCCGGGCCTTCACCTGTGCCCTCAACGACTGGCAGGCGAACCACTGGCTGGACAGCCACAACAACTGGCACCAGCGCTGGCGCGGTTCAATCTCCGTCACGATCGAGGAGCCGGAGGCGGCCGCCCGCGAGATCGAGAAGTGGGCCGGCCACCCCTACATGGCGCAGATCCTGATCAAGGCCGAGCCGCGGCCGTCGTGGGGCGACCCGAAATACGACCCGATTTGGGCGGCGGCCACCAAGCACGACACCGTGGTGAGCTGCCACCTCGCCCGGGGTGCCTACGAGACGCTGCCCATACCGCCAGTGGGCTTTCCGAGCTACAACCACGACTTTATGGTCACCTACTCGCTGCTGGCGGCCAACCAGGTGATGAGCCTGATCTTCGACGGTGTCTTCGATCGGTTCCCGACCCTGCGCATCGTGTTCGTCGAGCACGCCTTCAGCTGGATTCTGCCGCTGATGTGGAGGATGGACGCGATCTACGAGGCCCGCAAATCGTGGGTGGAGATCAAGCGCAAGCCAAGCGAGTACGTCAAGGAGCACATCAAGTTCACCACCCAGCCGCTGGACTGTCCCGAGGACAAGACGGAACTGACCCGCGCGCTGGAGTGGATGGAGTGCGACAAGATCCTGCTGTACTCCTCGGACTATCCGCACTGGACCTTCGACGACCCGCGCTGGCTGGTCAAACACCTTCCCAGAGCGGCCCGGGAAGCGGTGATGTACCAGAACGGGATCGCGACCTACCACCTCCCGGAGACGGTGCCGGTCCTCGAGGGTCAGACCCGGGTGCTCTGAATTGACGGAAGAAACCCCCAAGCGGCCCCGCCTCGCCCAGGGCCGCGAGCATGTTGTCGCGACCGTGGACGAGATCCCGCCGGGTAGCCACAAGCTGGTGCCTATCGGTCGGCACGGCGTCGGTGTCTACAACGTCAACGGCACCTTTTACGCCATCGCCAACTACTGCCCGCACCAGGGCGGACCGCTGTGCTCGGGGCGTGCCCGGGGACGCACCATTGTCGACGAGACCGCCGCCGGTGACGCGGTCATGGTGCGGGATTTGGAGTACATCTACTGCCCTTGGCATCAATGGGGTTTCGAGCTGGCGACCGGCACGACCGCGGTCAAGCCGGAGTGGAGTATCCGCACCTACCCGGTGCGAATTGTCGGCAACGACGTTCTGGTGATGGCGTGACGCTGCAGGAGAATGGTGTGTCTTCTATCGAGGTGAACGGCGGCAACGTCGTCTACGAAATCCTCGGTGACTCCGGCGATCTCATTGTCCTGACACCGGGCGGCCGGTTCAGCAAGGACATCCCCGGTCTGCGTCCGCTGGCCGAGGCACTGGTCGCCGGCGGCTATCGGGTGCTGTTGTGGGACCGGCCCAATTGCGGTGCCTCCGACGTGCAGTTCTACGGGCAAAGCGAGTCGCACATGCGGGCCGAGACTCTGCACGGCCTGTTAGGCGCGCTCGGTGTCCAGCGCTGCATCCTCGCCGGAGGCTCCGGTGGGGCAAGGGATTCCATGCTCACGACGATGCTTTACCCCGAGCTGGTCTCCAAACTCGTGGTGTGGAACATCGTCGGCGGCATTTACGGCACCTTCGTGTTGGGTTCCTATTACGTGGTGCCAAGCATTCTCGCGGCGCGCGGAACCGGAATCGATGGACTGCTGAAGGTGCCCGAGTGGCGCGAGCGTATCGAGGAGAACCCGAATAACAAGCAGCGATTCCTCGACCTCGACCGCGACGAGTTCCTCAAGGTGATGCTGCGCTGGCTCAACGCGTTCGTATCCAAGCCCGGGCAGACCATTCCCGGCGTCGACGACGAAATGTTCGACCGGATCAAGGTTCCCACCCTGATCATTCGCGGCGGCGAGAACGACTGGGATCATCCCAAGCGGACATCGCTGGAAGTCAGCTGCCTGATCAAGGGATCCGAGCTGATCGATCCGCCCTGGCCGGAGGATGCGTGGGAGCGCGCGGCCGAAGACCGCGCGGCGGGACGAGTGCAGCACTTCAACATGTTCGACACCTGGGTGCAGGCGGCACCTGCGATCCTCGAATTCTTGGGCCGCTGATGCGTTTACTTGGTGCGAATGTGAACCTCGCAATTGAGCGAGGCCTCGAGGGCAGTATGGATCCGGCTTTCCGGAATGCGCTCGAGGTCGGCTTCGCGCAGCGTCACGTAGACGATGTCAAAGCCGTCATCGCCGGGCGACCGGGCGATCTCGCCGGTGAGCCCGAATGCGGACAGCACACCGTGCGCGTCGTCGTCGGTTCCCCTGCTGACAAACGTGACCGCCCCTGGCACCGGAGTAGTGCCGAAGACTTTGGCGCACAAGCCAATTGCGTCCTGTTTGACCGCATCGACATCGTCACCGGCGATCAGCAGTTCCACCACGCGGCGGCTGGCCGGCATGGCCGCAAGATTGTTGTCGACTATGTCCGCGCCGAGCTCGTGGGCAAGTCCAAGGAGCGCCGTCATGCCCTGGCTTAGCCGTGCAGGCGTGAGCCGGCCGGACGGGTCGACGTTGACGCGCACCACCGCAGTTCGCATGTGCGCAAGACTAACCGCGGGGATGGGGAGCTAGCTGATGGAAACCAGCGCCGCGCCGGCTATCACCGTCATCACCTGGCCCGGCTGCCCGTCGCGGCTGCTGGGCGATCGGCCCGGCCAGGGCCGAGAAGACGTCGTCGCGTACCGGGGGCTTGGCGGTTACCAGCCACTTGCCAGCGCTGACGAACTGCTCGGCGAAGTCGAACGTAGCGGGCTGCAGGGCCGCGGCGGTGCGGCCTTTCCGCTTGCGGTGAAGTTGCGCGCCGTGCGCGACAACGGACGCCTGATAGTGGGAGCGGCCGGCGGCACCGTCGTCGTCGCCAATGGCGAAGAGGGAGAACCGGCTTCGATCAAGGACCGATGGCTACTGCGCAACCGACCGCACCTGGTGCTCGACGGGCTGCGGCTGGCCGCGGCGATCGTGGCGGCCGACCGCGCCTACGTCTATGTGTCCGACCCGGAATCTGCTCGCAGCGTGGAGACCGCACTAACGGAACGTGCGTTCGGCGACATCACGGTCAAGCTCGTCAACGTCGATCCGGGATACATCGCCGGCGAGGAGACCGCGGTCACCCGCGCGATCAACGGCGGTCCGGTCAAGCCTACGGACAAGCCGCCCCGCCCGTTCGAGGCAGGCGTCGCCGGGCGACCCACCCTGGTGAGCAATGTCGAGACCCTGGCCAACCTGCCCTACCTGCAGCAACACGGCGCGGCGGCATTCCGCTCGCTGGGCACGCCTATGTCGCCCGGCACTTTCCTGGTAACCCTCACCGGCGCCGGCCGACCGCCGGGTCTCTACGAGGTCCCGCACGGCTTGCCGTTCACCGAACTGCTTGCCCTGCACGGGGTTTCATCGGAACACGTGCGTGGTGCGCTGCTGGGCGGCTATTTCGCTGGGCTGCTCAATCGGGCCGTGCTCGATGCCACGTTGGACCACGAGACGCTGCGCGGACTCGGCAGCGGCCTGGGTTGTGGCGCGGTCGCGGTGATCACCGACGACTGCCCGGTTGCGGTCGCGGCATCGCTGTTGGCTTACTTCGACCGCGAAAACGCCGGGCAGTGCGGGTCGTGTTTCAACGGCACCGCGGCGATGGCCGCAGCCGCCGGGGCACTGCGCGACGGGGCCGCGACGACGCAGGATGTCGACCGGTTGCACCGCTGGTCGGTGGTGCTGCGCGGGCGGGGCGCGTGCGCGACTCTGGACGCAGCCACCAATGTGGCGGCCAGCCTGCTCGACCAGTTCCCGAGCGAGGTGGCGCATCATCTCGACAACAGCTGCCAGGGCTGCCGGGCGGCCGTATTCCGCGCCGATCGTCCCTACGAGGTGGAGGCGGTGGCCCGGGCATGACCGAACGCGTGAGGATCCGACTCGACCGCACGGTCTGCGACGGCTTCGGTATCTGCGCCAAGCACGCCCCCGGATACTTCTCCCTCGACGACTGGGGCTACGCGAATCTGGTCGGGGATGGCACCGTGGCCGAGGCAGACCACGACGCGGTCATGAACGCACTGATGGACTGCCCGGTGCACGCCATCACCGAGACAGGTGATCGCAGACCGGAAGTCGTTCCGCCGCCGTCGAGCAGTGAGGAGGATCTCACCGCGCACCTGAAAGTCGACGCGAATGAAGCCGAGTGGGGGTTCACGCGTTGACCGGTCCTTGGCCGCGGTGCTCACAACGGAGGACAAGTCCCTACGCGCGGCCGACGATCCGTGTTCAGACGTGGGTAGGCCACGGATGCGATCGCTACCGTCGAGCGGATCGCGACGATGCTATTCCAGGGCTGATACGAGTTAGGCCACCGGCATCGGCCGTTGTCCCACTACCGAAGGGGCGGGCTTCTTCGGCAGAAACGCCGCAGGGATGTACGTCAGCACCACCAGGATCGCCGCCACCAAGAACACCATGGTGTAAGCATGTGACAGGTCGTGTAGCACAGTACTCATGAAGTCGGGAGCAAAGGCTCGCCCCGGTATCGTCGACAGGTCGGGCGGCGCTCCTCGTCGTGCCGCCTCCCCGCGGAGAATCGCGATTTTGTTTGCGGCGCCTATCTTTTCGCTGCGATTGAATTGGCTGGTCAGGATCACCGACATCAACGCGGTACCCAGCGAGCCGGCGACCTGATGGTTGACGTTGACCAGTGCCGAACCGCGCGCGATCTGATGCGGAGCCAGGGCCTGCACCGCCGCCGCTGACAGCGGCATCGTGGTGCAACCCAAGCCCATGCCCATGATCGCCAGCCCCACCAGCAGGGCGGGCAGGTAGTCCGCCTGCGTCGCGACGCCGTACCCGAAGATGCCCATACCCGCGCCGATCAGCGTGATGCCGACCAGCACGACCTTACGCGGGCCGCGCCTGTCCATGAACACTCCGGCAATCGGCATGGTGAGCATCGCGCCGAGCCGCTCCGGCATCATGTGCACGCCGGACTGCAGCGGCGTTTGGTGCAGCAGTTGTTGCAAGCAGCTCGGCAAGAGCAGGCCAACGCCGAAAAACGCCGCCGCGGAAAGCAACATCGCCGAGTTGGCGGCGGTGACTTCCCGATTCTTGAACAGCAGCAGATCGATCAGCGGGTGATCTGCGCGGTACAGGGCATGAAAAACGAACCCGCCGATCAACGCCAGGCCGATTGCGGCCGGCATCCAGACGTGGCGGTCGGCGACCGTACCGTGGCCCGGGATGGAGGAAATCCCATAGAGGAACGTCGCGAGGCCGGGCGACAGCAGCAGCATGCCGATGACGTCGAAGGTTTCCGACGGTGTCGCGCGGTCCTTCGGAAACACGATCGCCGCCAGGACGAACGCGGTCGCGCCGATCGGCAGGTTGATCCGGAAGATCCACTGCCAGCTGTAGGTGTCGATCAGCCAGCCGCCCAGTACCGGCCCGGCGATCGGGCCGAGCAGCATTGGGATGCCCAGCACTGCCATCAGACGACCGAGCCGCCTCGGACCTGCCTCACGGGTCAAGATGGTGAAGGCCAGCGGCATCATCATGCCGGCGCCGAGGCCCTGCACCACCCGGAATGCGATGAGCAGCATGATGTTTGGCGCCATCGCACACAACAGCGAGCCCACAGTGAACGACATAACGGAGCCCATGAACAGCCGCTTGGTGCCAAACCGGTCGGCTGCCCAACCGGCCACAGGGATCACGGTGGCCATCGCGAGCGTATAGCCGGTCATCGTCCAGGCGACGACGGCCTGGGTGGACTCGAATAGGCCGATAAAGGTGCGCTGGGCCACGGCGACGACGGTGGTGTCCAGGATCGCCATCATCACGGCCAGCACGCACACGCCTGCGATTCGCAGCAGCCCAGCGTCGAGCTTGTCCGGATAGATCCGTTCGTCTGCGACGACTTGGCCGGTGGGGGCTGCAGGAAACGCCACACCGTTCAACCGGCCGGACGGGTATCCGCTCGGCACGGACATCGGCAGTTTCCGGGCTCGGCGATTAACGGCGCGATCCCCCACGGGTTTGAGCCTACCGGCGATTAGGTAGATGGCCATCCTACTGTGCAAGTAGTCCGAGCACGTTCTGATCGACGCGGGCAGCCGACCCAGCAAACCGCACCAACACCACAACCGTGTCCGGCGCGACCGCATCGATCAAGCCGGTGCGATGCGGGCGGCGAGCATCCGCCGCACGCCCCGCCCCGTTACACGTAACGTCATCTCGTGCCACCTATCCGCGACCGCGTAGGACGACATCGGGAACGGCTGCGACAGCAAGGTCTGCGGCCGATTCAGATTTGGGTTCCCGATATTGAATGCCTCTGAGTTCGCCCGCGAAGCACACCGCCAATCGGCACTCGTCGCAGCCAGCGAACGCGACCGGGACGATCAAGCCTTCGTCGACGCAGTGTCGTCTGATTGGGACGACGCCAACTGAGGTGCGGCGAGGCGCTATTTACACCGCGGCCGCGCGCGGCGCCTACAGCGGAAAACCCCGTCCCGTAGTCGTTATCCAAGATGATCGGTTCGACGCGACGGCCTCCGTCACAGTTGTGCCGTTCACCACGAGCGACGTCGAGGCGCCGTTGCTTCGAATTCCTGTGCAACCGTCGGGTACAACCGGCTTGGCGGAAACCAGCCGACTGATGGTCGACAAGGTGACGACAACGGTCCCGCGCACCAGCCTGACCCGCCCGCCGGCCGGTTGTCGGACGGAGACTTGATCCGGCTCAACCGCGCGCTCCTGGTCTTCCTCGGGCTTGCCGTCTGACAAGGACGACGCTGCAGGCCAGTGTTGAAGCCATCTGATCGTCGTTGGTTCCCTGTCGTGCGTAGACCTACAAGAGATGACAAGGATGGCCACACGCTTCGCACACGACACTAAAGTGCTGTTCGTGGGTAGGAACGTGTTAGCCAACGGCCGGGGCCGCTGGTTGGCGATCGCAGCCTCGCTTGTCGTCTCTGCCGCCATGATCTACGCCCAAGGCAAAGAGCCCCCATGCTGCGCTCGGCCCCCGGCAGTGACTCCGACAGCGGCTCCGACAGTGACCCCAACAGGCGCGGGATCGGTGCCGGCCAGCACGCCGCACATCGCCAGTCCCGGGGAGATGGAATCGTTGACGGCATTGGCGACAAACGCGCCTGCCGCTGCCCAGCAATTCCAGTTCCCGTTACCCCCTGGCGTCGCATCGGAGGAGAGGTTGCAGGTCAAGACCATCTGGGCGGCCCGTGTCATCAGCGTGCTGTTTCCACAGATCACCACCATCTACGGGTACCGGCAGGATCCCTTGCCGTGGCACCCTAACGGGTTGGCGATCGACGTGATGATCCCGAACCATGACACCCCCGAGGGCATCGAGCTCGGCAACCAAATCGCCGGCTATGCCTTGGCGAATGCGAAACGATGGGGAGTGAACCATGTGATCTGGCGGCAGATAATTTACCCGGGCATCGGCGCGCCGAGCTGGACGGCGGACCACGGCTCAGAAACCCTCAACCACTACGACCACGTTCACATCGCCACCGACGGCGGCGGATACCCAACCGGGCGCGAAACCTACTACATCGGCTCCATGACCCCGACCCCGCCAGAATGATCAAGTGATCACTGCTTGACGTCGCACCGCAGTACGGTAGAACGCTACCGCGCCGACGCCCTAGCCATCGGGGTTCGCTGATCAAGAACAGGTACGCGCGCATCCTAGGCTCGGCCACCGACGGCCGGTTTGTCGACACGCCCGTCCGGGCGGGTCGGCCCCTCGCAGCTAATTTTTTTCGGCGGTCTAGCTAGGTAGTCTTCGTCTCCGCGGCGGGATTACACGAAAATGTCCAATCCGATGGGTCGATAGCCACGGTCTGACCCTCGCGAAGGTCATCGCTTCTTCGGGACTTTCGCCACTAATCACCGCCAGGATGCTAAGAATACGGTTTTTCCATGCAGGAGCCCGCATCGTGGACCGAGAGACAGGCTGCGGAGCTGAATGCACGCATAAGCCGACTGATGGCTGGTGCACCGGTCACCGAGGCCGACGCCCAGGTCGCCGCACGTCGGGCGGTCGAAGCAAAGGCTCTACTCGTGGCGACTAAGAAACGTTTCTCTGACTTTCTTGAACGGGCCGCAATCATATATCGCTTCCCGCCTAGCGCGGATGCTCTGGACGAACCCGGGGGGTATCGTCCCGTGCCCGGGCAGGGGCGGTCAGTCGGGCGAGCCCGCGCGGGCAAAACTGTCTACGCGACCGCCGTGGGCCCGCGCAGACGATCGCTTCTCGGCGCAGCGCAGCCGCGTAGCGAGGTGGTAACCGCGCTCGAGGCGTGGGTGCGCCGGGGGTTGCGCGAGTACGCTGTCGCGCTACGGAAGCTGGCCTACA
>DATJBA010000296.1:0-3864 GCA_035515675.1 Mycobacterium sp. | reverse complement strand
TAGTGCACGCGCGCGAAATCCATCAGCAGCAAGTAGCGGCTGTTGTTCATGTGCCCGAACAGATCGACACCGCCGGGCAGCACCCGCCATCGGGTCAGCCCATCGGCCCGGGGGATCAGCGGCGCTGGGCCGCCTGACCGGGTTTGGTGTTCTGGCCGATGATGTGACGAGTGCTTTGAGCAGACGAAATGACGGCTTCAAGTGTTTCTCCTCGGGTCGCGACAGATGGTCAGTGGTCCTGATCACAGCCGGTACATCTCGCGGTCCATGCGGGCATCTGCGATGAATTCGCGGTCCAGATGGGTGGGGTAGTGCCGGCGCCGCGGGCGCCGGTTACGCGAGGGTGTGACCAGCCGCGCCAACGTGGCGATCCAACCGCTCCTCCCCGGGGCCGCAAGACATTTGGCGGCCGCGTCCTCACCCTCGGTCGCAGCATCCTCACCCTAGAGCTCACCCTCGAACGAAGGCTCGACGGCTGTTGCGGCGGCCGTGCCGAGGATGACCTCGTGTTCGGCGATAATGGGCAGTGGTGCTGCAACCTCCGCGGCAGGTGGAGTCGCCGTCTCCAAAGCGTGGCTAGGGCAGCACAGCCCGGGATCAGCACCGGCGCTGATAGTAGGACTGTCAGACAAGTGAGATACAGACGGGTTATCGGATACAGGGGTGGGCATGGGCCGCTCCTATCGACTTATCGGGCCAGCGCTGTGATCGATGCCGCGGGGCGGTCATCGATCAGCGGCCCGGGTGGGAACACTCCATTCGATACCTAAGGTATGTTATGTGCCAGCATAGCAAACTTTGAGTCTGGTGCGCGACCCCGCTGTGTGGTCGTCAGGACCACCAACGCGTTATTCGGGCCTTAGTTGCTGAAGGGCGGCGCCGATGCGGCAGGCGGTGTCGTAATACGTGCCGGTTTGACAGGAAGGCGATCAAACCGGCGTGCACCTCGGGGCCGCTGACCTTAGCCCGCGGCCCCAACCACAAACTCATCGAGAAGGGGTGGACCACCCGGAAGCGCACCAACGGCGACACCGAATGGATTCCCCGGCACATCTGGACCACGGACAACCCCGCACCAATACGTTCCATCACTCCGAGAAGCTTTTGGCGGACGGGGACGACGAAGACGACGGGCCGTAGCACGGAGACTTGACTGCATATCGAACAATTGTTCGAATAGGGGAAGGCACTGGGCTAACCAAACGCTAACGGGGATTTCCTACGATGACTCCGTGACCGCGTTCAGCCCACAGGAGCGGCGAGCCGTCTATCGGGTGATCTCCGAACGGCGCGACATGCGCCGGTTCGTGCCCGGCGGCGTGGTGGGATCCGATGTGCTGGCGCGGTTATTGCAGGCCGCGCACTCCGCACCCAGCGTCGGCCTGATGCAGCCGTGGCGCTTCATCCGGATCACCGATGACTCGCTCCGGAGACGCATTCACGCACTCGTCGACGAAGAGCGCCCGCTCACCGCTGCGGCCCTGGGAGAGCGGGCCGAGGAGTTTCTGGCGCTGAAGGTCGAGGGCATCCTCGAGTGTGCCGAGCTCCTCGTGGTGGCGCTGTGCGACAACCGCGAGAGGCATGTGTTCGGCCGGCGGACGCTACCGCAGATGGATCTCGCGTCGGTGTCGTGCGCAATCCAGAATCTGTGGCTGGCGGCTCGGTCCGAAGGCCTTGGCATGGGCTGGGTTTCCCTGTTCGATCCGCAACGGTTGGCGGCCCTGCTGGCAATGCCCGCCGGTGCCGAGCCGGTGGCGATCCTGTGTCTGGGCCCGGTGCCGGAGTTTCCGGATCGGCCGGCGTTGGAACTGGACGGCTGGGCCGTCGCGCGACCGCTGTCGGAGTTCGTCTGCGAGAACCGATGGGGTCGGCCGCCTTGCTTGTCGACCGATTGTTCCCACTAGCCGGTTCGGTCCGCGCACGCAATCAGGGGCTGCGGTATCGTCGCCGGTCGAGGTGACGGTATGACGGGTACGGGTGTGGCGAGAGACCCACAACGCGACAACAAAAAAGACAATGTGCTGATCGTGCACTGGCATGACCTAGGGCGATATCTCGGCGCCTACGGCCACCCGGATGTCTCCAGCCCACGACTGGACCGGCTTGCTGCCGAGGGCATCCTGTTTACCAGGGCCCATGCCACGGCGCCGCTGTGCTCCCCGTCGCGTGGATCGCTGTTCACCGGCCGTTACCCGCAAAGCAATGGGCTCATCGGCCTGGCCCACCACGGCTGGGAATACCGCGCCGGAGTCCGGACCCTCCCCCAGATATTGTCCGAATCCGGCTGGTACTCAGCTCTTTTCGGTATGCAGCACGAGACGTCCTACCCGAAACGGCTGGGCTTCGACGAGTTCGACGTGTCGAACTCCTACTGCGAGTACGTAGTGGACAAGGCCGAGGAGTGGCTGCGGGAGGCCGCCGAAGACCTTGCGGGCCAACCGTTCCTGTTGACCGCGGGGTTCTTCGAAACCCACCGGCCCTACCCGCGGGACCGCTATGAGCCGGCCAACAGCGCGGATGTCGATCTTCCCGACTACCTGCCCGATACTCCCGAGGTTCGCGGCGACCTCGCTGCGTTCTACGGGGCGATCGCCATGGCCGATGCCGCGGTCGGCCGGCTGCTGGACACGTTGGCCGAAACCGGGCTGGACGCCAGCACCTGGGTGGTGTTCTTCACCGATCACGGCCCCGCGTTCCCCCGCGCGAAATCCACGCTGTACGACGCCGGAACCGGCATTGGGATCATCATCCGCCCACCCGCCAGCCGGGCTGGGGCGCCCCGCGTTTACGACGAACTGTTCAGCGGTGTCGACTTGGTGCCGACGCTGCTCGACCTATTGGGTCTCCACGTGCCGGCTGACGTCGATGGCGTGTCACATGCCCGCGCCTTGCTTGCGCCGGACCCGCAAACCGAACCGATCCGTGATCACGTCTACACCGCGAAGACCTATCACGACTCGTTCGACCCGATTCGCGCAATTCGCACCAAGGAATACAGCTACATCGAGAATTACGTACCTCGGCCCCTGCTCGATCTGCCGTGGGATATCGAGGAAAGCCCGCCCGGACTGGTTGTCGCACCGTTCGTCAAGGGTCCGCGTCCGCAGCGCGAACTCTACGATCTGCGCACCGACCCCACCGAGACCAATAACCTGCTGGCGGGTGACGACACGGGCATGGATGCGATCGCAGCCGATCTGGCTGTCCGCCTGCATGACTGGCGCCAGCGAACTGGCGACGTCATACCATCGGAGTTCGCCGGTTCCCGCATCGCGGTGCGTTACACCGAAACGTATCTGCAGATTCATCACACGACGCCGACCGCCCGGTCGGCGATCGCCGTGGACCGCGGCATCGAGGAGTAATTCAGGCGGGCCGATTGATCGTTGTGGTCAGCGTGAAGGTAATCCAGAGCGGCCCGCACCACCAACCTGGGCGACGATGAACACCCGCCGGAACGGGAAGGTCGTCGTACCGTCGGCCCGGGCCGGGTAGGCGTCGTCCAACAGCGGGATGAGTTCCCGGCGGAACTGCTCCCAGCCCTCATCGCTGAGCCGCTCGCGCACCGGGACCAGCGCCGTGCCGGTGATCCATTCCAGCACCGGATGCTCACCGGTCAGCTGATGCAGGTATGTGGTCTCCCAGACGTCGACCTTGCATCCGGCGTCCAGCAGCAGATTGGCATAATGTATCGGCGGCGCAACCACCGCTCCGACGCGAAATGGTATGTCGCGCATGATCTTTGCGTAGGGTTCACGGCGGGCCAGCGTTCGCACCGTGGCATGCGAAGGTGTCTCGAAGTTGGCCGGGATCTGCACGCCGATCCACGATCCGGGCGCCAACTCGCCGGCCCACCGGACCAGC
>DATJBA010000295.1:0-28134 GCA_035515675.1 Mycobacterium sp. | reverse complement strand
CAGCCGGCCAACATCACGCAAGCCCACCGCCTCGATCGCAGACCTGCGCGCTATCCCGTGGGTGCTGGCGTGGAGCCAGTCGCGGGTGATGCTGCCGGGTTGGTACGGCACCGGATCGGCGTTCGAGCAGTGGATCGCGGCAGGCCCCGAAAGTGAAAGCGAGCGGGTGGACATACTGCACGAGCTGTACCAGCGGTGGCCGTTCTTCCGCAGCGTGCTGTCGAACATGGCACAGGTGCTGGCCAAGAGCGATCTGGGCCTGGCGGCCCGCTATGCCGAGCTGGTGGCCGATGAATCGTTGCGGCACAGGGTGTTCGACAAGATCGTAGACGAGCACCAGCGCACCATCGCCATGCACAAGCTCATCACCGGCCAAGACGACCTGCTGGCCGACAACCCGACCCTGGCACGTTCGGTGTTCAACCGCTTCCCGTATCTGGAGCCGCTGAATCACCTTCAAGTGGAGTTGCTGCGCCGTTACCGCTCGGGCGATGACGACGAATTGGTGCAGCGCGGCATCCTGCTGACGATGAACGGATTGGCCAGCGCGTTACGCAACAGCGGCTAGCCCGGTGATGAAACAAGCCGGGCCATCAGGCGCGGCCCGGCGACGATGGGGCTCGCACAGCATCGGGTTGCTCCCAGATCTTAGAATGGGGCCGGCGCGGGATGTCGGTGTCGTTCGATGAGCAGACGTGCCATGTCCTGGGCACGTAGGGCGGCCTCTGGGTCGCCTTCGTTGGCGGAGATGATGGCTCCTTTAATCAAGATGTGAAAGGAGCGCGCGAACTCGTCGGTCTTCAGCAGTCCGGCGGCGAGGGCTCGCTGGCGAATGATGGTGCGGAAGTTTGCCATGTACGCGATGCAGGCCTGTCCGGTGGGGTGGGTGGGCCCCATCTCGAGCAGGACCTTGATGAACGAGCAGCCGTCGTAGTCGTCGTGTTGGTTGAACCAGTCGTACAGGACATCGAAGATGGCCAGCAGTTGTTCTTCGGGGGTGTCGCCGCGTCTGCGTGACTGTGCCTCGATGAGTTCGTAGGTCCACAGTTGGTCGCGGCGCTCCAGGACGGCCAATACGAGGTCATCTTTGGTCGGGAAGTGACGATACAGCGTGGCCTTGGCCACCGCGGAGCGCGCGATCACCTCGTCCACGCTCACCGCACGGATGCCGCGCCGAGTGAACAACTCATAGGCCGTGTGCACGATTCGTTCGCGGGCTGAAGACACGGGCCGCTGGTCCGACATATCGGGCATCGCCACAACGACACCCTACCTCTCGGCGCCAACGTCTAAGCAGACTAGTTCGTACAGTTCAAGACCCGTTTAGTCTTCCGCCTTCCGTCATGTCTGAGATCGGGCGGCGTCGCAACGAAGGCCCAACTTGGACAATTCGCGGCCTAGACGGACTAGTCTGTCTCGATGCAGAATTGGGGATTGGTTGTCGGACTTCAGGACAGCAGTGCGGACAACCTTTTTGGCGATGTGCACGGTGAAAACGACCAAGAGCCTTGGCACGAGGACAGCCTTCGGCACCGCGGCGGCCGACGACGGACCCACGTCCGGACGTTGAACGCAGGCTCAAGGATTACATCACCGGCTACGCTGGCCGGCTCCGTGGAGGTTGCCAGGAAGCTTGGCCGCGGCCTCCTCGTCGAGCAGCCAGAGCGTGGTCTCGAGTCCGATAGCCCCCGCGGCCGGTATCGAGACCGGTGGGGCGCCGCCGATGGCGGCGGCCGCCGCGTCGGCCTTGGCCGCCCCGGACACCATCAGCCAGACCTCGCGGGAATGCCGGATTGCCGGCAGTGTCAAGGTGATTCGTCGTGGCGGCGGTTTGGGGGAGTCTTCGACTCCGACCACCATGCGGGTGGTCTCGAGCACGGCCGGGGTATCTGGGAACAGGGAGTTGATGTGGCCCTCCGGCCCCACTCCCAGCAGGTGGACATCAAAATTCGGTACCGGCTGGCCGGGTTCGGCGTTAGCCGCCAGCAACTGCTCGTAAGCCAGCGCTGCGGCGGCGAGGTCATTGCCGAATTCACCGTCACTGGCCGGCATCGCGTGGACATGGCTCGACGGGATGTCGATGTGATCGAGCAGGGCCACCCGCGCCTGTTTGTCGTTGCGGTCGTCATCGTCTTCGGGAACGTAGCGGTCGTCGCCCCAGAACAGATGCACCTTGGACCAGTCGATCTGCTGTCCCTGCGTTCCGAGATACCGCAGCAGCCCGATGCCGTTGCCGCCGCCGGTCAGCACGATCAGCGCTCGTCCTCGGGCTGCCACGGCGGTCTGGATGGTATCGATCAGTCGTCGGGCGGCGGCCCCGACCAAGGTCTCGCCGTCCGGAAAAATCTCGACAATGGTACTCACACGTACTGCACCTTCTTGATGCCTTCGAGCGCTGCCAAGTAGATCTCGTCGGCATTCAACCTGCGCAGGTCCTCGGCCAGGCATTCACCGGTTTCCCTGCGCGCCAACGGAAGCAGGGCATCCGGCCTGGCCGTCCGACTCAGTGTGGCCGTCCTGCCTTCTTGAGGCCGGCTCAAGACGACGATTTCGCTGTTGCGTACCAACTCGACTTTGAGCTCGCCGACCGCTCGGCGTACCGGACCGTCGATCCGGCTGGCCAGCCAGCCCGCGAGCATGTCTAGCGCGGGTTCGGTTTTCAAACCGGAAACCAGTGCCGACTCGATCGGTTCGTAGGGCGGCAGGTCGATGGCGGAGGTCAGCAGCGCCCGCCAGTAGGTGATGCGCGCCCAGGCCAGGTCGGTATCGCCGGCGGTATATCCGGGTAGTCGGCTTTTGATCGCCGACAACGGATCGATGGCGTTGGTGGCGTCGGTGATGCGCCTAATTGCCAACTGGCCCAGCGGATCGCGGGCAGGCACCGCGGGGGCGATGTCGGGCCACCACGCCACCACCGGGATGTCGGGGAGCAGAAAAGGGATCACCACGCTGGCGGCGTGGCCGGCCAGCGGCCCGGACAGCCGCAGCACCACGACCTCGCTGGCGCCGGTGTCGCCGCCCGCGCGCAGTTGTGCGTCCAAGCGCGCTTCGTCGGCGTACGGGTCGCCCCTCATCGCGACGATGATCCGGCTGGGATGTTCGTGGCTGGCATCGTTGGCCGCCTCGATGGACTCTTCGAGCACGGCGTCCCTTTCCGGCGCGATGATCAGCGTCAATACCCGGCCCATCGTGACAGCACCGGCTTTTTCCCGCAGTTCGTCGAGCTTCTTGTTGACTGCGGTGGTGGTGGTGTCGAGCATGTCAACGATCATGGTCGCCGCCATTCCCGGCCGGTGCGGCGCAGCAAGTCGAAGGATGACTCCGGACCCCAGGTGCCGGCCTCATAGGGGTCGGGCTTACCGTGTGCCGCCCAGTTATCGAGGACGGGATCGAGTATTTCCCAAGCCAATTCGACCTCCGCATTAACCGGAAACAGGGACGGCTCGCCCAGCAGCACGTCAAGGATCAGCTGTTCGTAGGCCTCCGGTGAATCTTCGGCGAACGCCGAGCCGTAGGAGAAGTCCATGTTGACATCGCGGACTTCCATTGCGGTGCCCGGAACCTTGGAGCCGAACCGCAGCGTGACCCCTTCGTCGGGCTGCACCCGGATGACCATGGCGTTGGTGCCCAGCTCGTCGGTCATGGTGGCGTCGAACGGCAGATGTGGTGCGCGTTTGAAGACCAAAGCGATCTCGGTCACCCTGCGGCCCAGGCGTTTACCCGTTCGCAGGTAGAACGGCACACCGGCCCAGCGGCGCGTATCGACCTCGAGCGTGATGGCGGCGAACGTCTCGGTGGTGGAGTCCTTGGCGAATCCTTCCTCGTCGAGCAGCCCGACGACTTTCTCGCCGCCCTGCCAACCGGCGGTGTATTGGCCGCGGCTGGTGGTCTCGTTGAGTGGCTCGGCGAGTTGCGTTGCCGACAACACCTTGATCTTCTCGATCTGCAACGCCCCCGGATGGAAGCTGACCGGTTCTTCCATCGCGGTCAGCGCCAGCAGTTGCATCAGGTGGTTCTGGATGACATCGCGCGCGGCACCGATGCCGTCGTAGTAACCGGCCCGTCCACCCAGTCCGATGTCCTCGGCCATGGTGATCTGCACGTGGTCGACGTAGTGCGAGTTCCAGATCGGGTCGAACAGTTGATTGGCGAACCGCAGTGCCAGGATGTTCCGCACCGTCTCTTTGCCCAGGTAGTGGTCGATCCGGAACACCGCCTCCTCCGGAAAGACCGCGTTGACCGCCTTGTTCAGAGCTTGTGCGCTCGCCAGATCATGGCCGAACGGTTTCTCGATGACCACTCGGCTCCATCTGTTGCCTTGTGAGCGCGCCAATCCGGACTTATGTAGCTGTTCGCACACCACCGGGAAGGACTTGGGCGGGATCGCCAGGTAGAAGGCGTGATTGCCGCCGGTGCCACGCTCGGCGTCGAGTTTCTCCAAGGTTTCGGCGAGCCGGGCGAACGCTTCGTCGTCATCGAAAGCGCCTGGCACGAAACGGAATCCCTCGGCCAGCCGGTCCCAGTTCTCCTGCCGAAACGGTGTTCGGCAGTGCTCTTTGACGGCCTGATAGACCACTTTGCCGAAGTCCTGGGTGTCCCAGTCGCGGCGGGCGAAGCCCACCAAGGAGAAGGTGGGTGACAGCAGGCCGCGATTGGCCAGGTCGTAGACGGCGGGCATCACCTTTTTGCGGGCCAAGTCGCCGGTGACGCCGAAAATGACCATGCCGCATGGGCCGGCGATTCTGGGCAGCCGCTTGTCCCGCTTGTCCCGTAACGGGTTGTGCCATTGCGTGGCATCAACAGTGGACCGAGCGCTCGCCGGATTCATTTGGCGGTGGTACCCAGCTGTTTCTGCGTTTCCTCCAGCAGCTCGGCCCAGGAATCCACGAACTTCTCCACGCCTTCGTTCTCCAGCACCACGAACACGTCGGTCAAGTCGATCCCAACCGCCTCCAGCTTGTCGAACAGCTCCTGGGCGGCTGAAGCGGTGCCGCTGACCGTGTCACCCTTGATGACACCGTGATCGGCGACGGCGTCAATTGTCTTGTCCGGCATGGTGTTCACGGTGTGTGGTGCGACCAGCTCGGTGACGTAGAGGGTGTCGGCGTAGTCGGGGTTCTTGACGCCGGTCGAAGCCCACAGCGGGCGCTGCACCCGGGCCCCGTCGGACTTGAGTGCCTGGTAGCGATCGCCACTGTCGAAGACTTCCTGGAAGGCCGCATATGCCAGCCGGGCGTTGGCGACACCGGCCTGGCCGCGCAGCCCACGCGCCTGCCCGGAGCCGATCTTTTCCAGCCGCTTGTCGATTTCGGTGTCCACCCGGGAAACGAAAAACGATGCCACTGAATGAATCTTGGACAAATCGTGTCCGGCCTCGTGGGCTTTCTCCAACCCGGCCAGGTAGGCGTCCATCACGTCGCGGTGCCGCTCGACGGAGAAGATCAGCGTGACGTTGACCGAAATCCCTTCCGCCAGAACGGCGGTAATGGCCGGAAGTCCGGACTTGGTGGCCGGAATCTTGATGAGCAGGTTCGGCCGATCGACGATTTTCCACAGCTCGACGGCCTGCGCAATGGTCTTGTCGGTCTCGTTCGCCAGCCGCGGGTCGACCTCGATGGACACCCGGCCGTCGACTCCGTCGGAGGCTTCCCACGCACGCGCCAGCACGTCGCATGCGTTGCGTACGTCGTCGGTGGTGACGGTGCGCACGGTGGCATCGACGTCGGCACCACGCTCGGCCAGCTCGGCGATCTGGCCATCGTAGGCGTCGCCTTCCGCGAACGCCTTCTGGAAGATCGACGGGTTGGTGGTCACGCCGACGACACTTCTGGTGTCGATCAGCTCCTGCAGGTTGCCCGACTGCAGCCGGTCCCGCGACAAGTCATCCAGCCAAACGGACACCCCGGCAGCGCTCAACGCCGCGAGGTTAGGGTTCTGACTGGTCATGTGTATCACTCCTTCTCAGTTCTCTACCACCTGCTCGGCGGCAACGGCGACGGCTTCGGCGGTGAAGCCGAATTCACGGAATAATGTCTTGTAGTCCGCGGATTCTCCGTAGCGCTCGATCGAGACGATCTTCCCGGTGTCACCGACCAGCTTGTGCCAACATTGCGCGACGCCGGCCTCGACGGCCACCCTGGCCGACACCGCCGGGGGCAGCACGCTGTCGCGGTAGTCATACGGCTGGGATTCGAACCACTCCACGCATGGCATCGACACCACCCGCGCGACGATGTCTTGGTCCTCCAACAACTTCTGGGCCTCAACAGCGAGCTGGACCTCAGAGCCGGTGGCGATCAATACGACGTCGGGTTCTAAGCCGCCATCATCGCCCAGTATGTAGCCGCCCCGCGCGACACCCTCGGCGTCGGTGCCCTCCAGCACCGGCACACCCTGCCGGGTCAAGACCAGCCCGACGGGTCCGCTGCCGTTGCCGCGCGCCAGGATCGCGCGCCAGGCGTAGGCCGTCTCGTTGGCATCGGCCGGGCGCACCACCGACAGCCGGGGAATCGCGCGCAGCGCCGACAGGTGCTCGATCGGCTGATGGGTCGGGCCGTCCTCGCCGAGTCCGATCGAATCGTGCGTCCAGACGTAGATGGTGTCGATGTCCATCAGCGACGCCAGCCGCACCGCCGGGCGCATGTAGTCGGAGAATTGCAGGAACGTGCCACCGTAAGCCCGGGTCGGTCCGTGCAGCACGATGCCCGACAAGATGGCACCCATCACGTGTTCGCGAACACCGAAATGCAGGGTGCGGCCGTACCAGTGGGTGGTGTACTCCTTGGTCGAAATGGACGGCGGGCCAAAGGAGTCGACGCCCTTCATGGTGGTGTTGTTGCTGCCCGCCAGGTCGGCCGAACCGCCCCACAGCTCGGGGAGTTTGGGTCCCACCGCGGATAGCACCTCACCGGAGGCGGCGCGGGTGGCCAGTGCTTTGGACCCCGGTTCCCAGTGCGGTAGGTCTTCGTCCCAGCCGTCGGGCAACTGCTTCGCGGTCAACCGGTCCAGCAGCGCTTTGCGTTCGGGTTCGCGTTGCGCCCAGGCCTCGAACTCTGGTTGCCAGCGGTCGTGGGCCTCTTTGCCGCGGGCCACCAGTCCCCGGGTGTGGGTGATGACGTCCTCACGGACCTCGAATTTCTTGTCGGGATCGAATCCCAGGATTTTCTTGACGGCTGCGACCTCGTCGTCGCCGAGAGCCGCGCCGTGCGCCTTGCCGGTGTTCATCGCGTTCGGCGCCGGATAGCCGATGATGGTGCGCAGCGAGATGAACGAGGGCCGGTCGGTAACGGCCTTCGCATTGGCGATGGCCTCCTCGATGCCGACGACGTTCTCGCCGCCTTCCACTTCTTGCACGTGCCAGCCGTAGGCGCGGTAGCGGGCGGCGGTGTCCTCGCACAGCGCGATGTTGGTGTCGTCCTCGATGGAGATCTGGTTGTGGTCGTAGAACACGATGAGGTTGCCCAGCTGCTGCACGGCCGCCAGCGACGACGCCTCCGACGTCACACCTTCTTCGATGTCCCCATCGGAGGCGATCACATAGATGAAGTGGTCGAACGGACTGGTTCCGGGTTCGGCGTCCGGGTCGAACAGACCGCGCTCGTAGCGCGATGCCATCGCCATCCCGACCGCTGAGGCAAGGCCCTGGCCGAGCGGGCCGGTGGTCATCTCAACGCCTTTGGCGTGCCTGAACTCCGGGTGTCCGGGAGTCTTGGATCCCCAGGTGCGCAGTGATTCGATGTCGGAGAGTTCGAGACCGAAACCGCCGAGGTAGAGCTGAATGTAGAGGGTCAGGCTGCTGTGCCCGGCGGACAGCACGAACCGGTCGCGGCCCAGCCAGGTGGTGTCGCTGGGGTCATGCCGCATCACCCGCTGAAACAAGGTGTACGCCAGCGGGGCCAGGCTCATCGCCGTCCCGGGGTGACCGTTGCCGACTTTCTGGACCGCGTCGGCGGCCAGCACCCGGATGGTGTCGACCGCGACCGAGTCGATCTCGGCCCAGTCGTCGGGGTGGTGCGGTTGGGTCAGCGCGGAGATCTCTTCGAGTGTGGTCACAAACTCAGTCCTTGGGTCATTAAGCTGCTAATCCTCACCCTAATGCGGGAGTGCCGGCTCTTGCAGTGCAGGATTTCGGTACCCACGGGCGGCCGCTGTGAAAATTACGCGCTGGATGCTCACACTTTGTCGTCAGGCCCAAATTCGCGGGAAAATCTGCGTGAACGGACCCTGCGGGCTGGCCACTGCCGGTACGCGGTCTACCATCGTGCGTAGTAGATGCTGCGCGCCGCTGCGACCCCAAGGAGTTATTGCGTGAGCGTTCGCGGGCGTGTCGCGCCGAGCCGAGTACAGCAAGTACAGGGCACCGCCCGGCGACGATGCGGGCCGGGCTGGGGGCACGGCCCGAAATGGGGGTACTCCCCCGCACGCGGGAGGTGCCCCCACCCGCTTGCGGGGGCAAGCCGGGTGATCGGCACTGCGTTGGCTTATCTGGCGCTGACCAAGCCGCGGGTCATTGAATTGCTGCTGGTCACCGCAATACCTGCGATGATGCTCGCCGACCGCGGCACCGTGAACCCGCTGCTGATCCTCAACACGTTGATCGGCGGGATGCTGGCCGCCGGAGGTGCCAACACGTTCAACTGTGTGGCCGACGCCGATATCGACAAGGTGATGAAGCGGACCGCGCGCCGGCCGCTGGCACGAGCCGCGGTTCCGACGCGAAACGCCTTGGTGCTGGGACTGGTACTCAGTGTGGGCTCGTTCTTTTGGCTTTGGTGGACGACGAACCTGCTGTCGGGACTGCTGGCCATCGCCACCATCGCGTTCTATGTGTTCGTTTACACGCTGTTGCTCAAGCGCCGCACGTCACAAAACGTCGTGTGGGGCGGTGCGGCCGGCTGCATGCCGGTGATGATCGGCTGGTCGGCTGTCACCGGCACCATCGGCTGGCCGGCGTTGGTGATGTTCGCGATCATCTTCTTCTGGACGCCGCCGCATACCTGGGCATTGGCGATGCGCTACAAGGACGACTACCGACTGGCCGGCGTCCCGATGCTGCCGGCCGTGGCGACCGAGCGTCAAGTCACCAAGCAGATCCTGATCTACACCTGGTTGACCGTGCTGGCGACGCTGGTGCTGGCGCTGGCCACTAGCTGGCTGTACGCGGCGGTCGCCGTGGTGGCCGGGGTGTGGTTCTTGGCGATGGCCCATCAGCTCTACGCCGGGGTCCGCGCCGGCGAGCCGGTCAAGCCGCTGCGACTGTTCCTGCAATCGAACAACTACCTGGCGGTGGTGTTTTGCGCGTTGGCGGTCGACTCGGCCATCGCGCTGCCGACTCTGCACTGAGGCGATCTAGGCGGTGAAGTCACATCCGCCACACGTGTCTTCTCCGGAGGAGGACATGCTCTTTGCCCCCTCAAAGCGACAAGTCCGTTGCACGCAAGCCGGCACGCCGGACGGACTGTCGCTTTAAGCCGGGCAAACAGTCGATCCCTTCTCCTGCTGAGTCCGGTGTCGCAGATGTGACCTGAGACGGTTGACGCGGGCGATTCAGGCCTCGAACTACGGGCTAGCCGAACCCCATTCGGGCCCGGTCCCCACACCTTCTTAACCAGTTCACCAGGGCGATGCAAAACCGGTTCGCACCTGACCACCTCGGGTCTAGCCGCGGATAGAGGTCGGATTCAAAACAGCGCCAACATGTTCCGAACTTGACGTCGCATGAGCAGGTGATGCGTTTGGTGGGGCCTGACGGTGCCGATGGTGCCAGGCACGTGGGACCCCGACGGGGACCGGCTTAGCAGACCGTTCTCAATGGACCTAAGTCACCAATCGTCTGCCGAAGTGCTCGGATCGCGTTCAAAGGGTTCTCACCACTTCACCCTTGCGCAACAATTAGACGCCGAGCACATCCTGGGTGGTCCGCCGGTTTCTATACCTTGCAACGAGTTCGGGCAGGAGGTTCGTACAATGAAGCCGGTCACGATCGACCCGCGCTTGCACGATGCGGTGATCTTCGATCTGGGCAGCATGGTAGGGCGGCCAAGCGGCGACGGCGACTCTGCTTTAGAGTCCACCGTCGAGCTGGCACGCAAGCTGCGGGAGGCGGGGGTCGCGACGGCCGCCTATTCGCCGGCCGGCCTTTTGGAACAGGCGCTGGGACCGGCCGGGATCGCCGATTCGTTCACCCTCCGGGTCGTCGGCGCCGCTGGGCCACCCGGGCTTCCCGCAAAGCCAGAGCTGACGGATCTCGTCGCAGCCGCCCAGAGGCTCGGTGTGGCTCCGCGGCGGTCAGTTGTTGTCGAGGCCGCCGGAGCCGGGGCGGAAGCCGCCTCCGAGGGCGGCTTCGCGGTCGTCATCGGTGTCGGCCAAGACGAACATGCCAGTGAGTTGCTGCGAAGCGGTGCCGACGTCGTTGTCCCCGACCTCGGCCACATCGAAGTCCGCACCGGGGATAAACGCATGTCGGAGCGCCCAAACGCGCTGGATTCCTACGGTCAGATCATTAGCGTTGGCGCTGGCCGGGAGCTGTTTGTCTGCCTCGACTACGACGGCACGCTGTCGGACATCGTGCCGGACCCCGACGCGGCCACTCTTGTCGAGGGCACAGCCGACGCACTCAAGTTTCTGGCGAGGCAGTGCCGGGTCGCGATACTGTCCGGCCGGGACCTGGCGGATGTCCGCGACCGGGTAGGGGTGCCGGGACTCTGGTACGCGGGCAGCCACGGCTTCGAACTGACCGGCCCCGACGGCAGTTACCACCAGCACGAGGCGGCTGCCTCAGCGATAGGTGTGCTCGAGAGCGCGGCGGCCGAGCTGCGCGACGAGCTGAACCAGATTCCGGGAGTACGCGTCGAGCACAAGCGGTTCGCCCTCGCGGTGCACTACCGCAATGTTGAAGCCGAGCGTGTGGCCGAGGTGATCGCGGCCGTGTACCGGCACGGACGACGGCATGGCCTTCGGGTGACCGGCGGCCGCAAGGTCGTTGAGCTGCGGCCGGACGTCGACTGGGACAAGGGCGCCGCGCTGGCCTGGATCCGCGAGAGCATCCCGCAAACGGGGCGGCTGCTGCCGATCTACATCGGCGACGACCTCACCGACGAGGATGCCTTCGATGCGGTTCGGTTCAGCGGCATCGGGATAGCAGTCCGGCACGACGAAGATTTTGACCGCCCGACCGCTGCCAGCTTTACCCTGAGAAGCCCTGCCGAAGTCGGCGACTTCCTCCGCCGCGGCGGCGGTTGGCTGGCATACGAGCGTGAGACATACACCCGCGCTTGGACGTACACGTTCGAGGGTTACGATCCGCCCAACGAAAAGCTGCGCGAAGCGTTATGCACGGTCGGCAACGGCTATTTCGCCACCCGCGGGGCCGCACCGGAATCCAAGGCCGGTCGGCTGCATTACCCCGCGACCTATGCCGCGGGCGTGTACAACCGCCTCGATGACCTGATCGGCGGCATCCGAACGGGCCACGAAAGCCTGGTGAACCTGCCCAACTGGCTTCCGCTGACGTTCCGGATCGACGGCGGTGACTGGTTCGACGTCGACGCCGTGATGCTGCTGTCCTACCGCCAGACCTTCGACCTTCGCAGCGCGGTGCTCACACGCGAACTGCGCTTCCGTGACGTCGGCGGCCGCACCACGGCGGTCACCCAAAGCCGGCTCGTCGCGATGCACATGGCCCGTGTCGCCGCCATGGAGACGACGATCGTCGCCGAGGACTGGTCAGGCCCGATCGAGATCCGGTCAACGCTTGACGGCAACGTCCGCAATTCCGGGGTCGAGCGTTATCGAGATTTGGCCAGCACTCACTGGCAGGGGCTGGAAAAGTGTCCGCTGTCGGAGAATTCGGTGCTGATGACCGTCGAGACCACGCAGTCGAAGATCCCGGTCGCGCTGGCCGCGCGGACCAGCGTGTGGCAGGGCGGCACGCCGGCGGCGGCGACGTACCGGCTTGTCGATGAGGAGTTCGAGATCGGCCACCAGATCTTCATCGAGCTGCAACAGCGTCAGCCGCTGACGGTGGAAAAGATCGTAACGCTGGCGACCGGGCGCGATGTCGCCACGTCGGACCCGGCCAGTGGAGCCGAGCGCAGGCTGGGTCGCCGGGGGCGATTTGCCCAGATATGTGAAGGCCACAAGATCGCGTGGGCACATCTGTGGGAACGGCTGTCCATCGAATTCGAGGGCCACGCGGACGAATTGCGCGTCCTCCGACTGCATCTGCTTCATCTGCTGCAGACGGTGTCGTATAACAGCGAGAACCTCGATGTCGGGGTGCCGGCCCGAGGCCTGCATGGCGAGGCATATCGGGGGCACATCTTCTGGGACGAGCTGTTCATCTTCCCGGTGCTGAACCTGCGCCTGCCCGCGATCACCCGGTCGCTGCTGCGGTACCGGTATCGGCGGCTGTGGGAGGCTCGCCGCGCGGCCAAGCTGGCCGGTTACCGAGGTGCGATGTACCCGTGGCAGTCCGGCAGCGACGGGCGGGAGGAAAGCCCTGAGCAGCACCTGAATCCGCGGTCCGGCCGGTGGCGGCCCGATCCCAGCCATCTCGCACACCACATCGGCATCGCCGTCGCCTATAACGTCTGGCAGTTCTACGAAGTCACCGGTGACCTCCCGTACATGATCGACTACGGGACCGAGATGCTGGCCGAGATAGCCAGATTCTGGGTCAGCAGAACCGCCTACGACCGCGAGCAGGATCGCTATCACATCAACGGGGTCATCGGGCCCGACGAATTCCACTCCGGCTACCCGGACCGGCCATACGACGGGGTGAACGACAACGCCTACACGAATGTGATGGCGGCCTGGGTGATTTTGCGGGCGATCGACGCGCTTGAGCTGATGCCGCTGCCCAACCGGTTGGATTTGCGCGAGAAGCTGCGACTGACCGACGAGGAGATGGCGCAGTGGGATCACGTCAGCCGGCGCATGTTTGTCCCGTTCCACGACGGCGTGATCAGCCAGTTCGAGGGCTACGAGCAACTGGCAGAACTGGATTGGGAGGCCTACCACCAGCGCTACGGCAACATCCAGCGCCTCGACCGCATCCTTGAAGCCGAGGAAGACGACGTCAACCGGTACAAGGCGTCCAAGCAGGCCGACGCGCTGATGCTGCTCTACCTGCTGTCCTTGAGCGAACTGCGTGAGCTGCTTGGTCGGCTGGACTACCACCTGCGCCACGACCAGATCCCGAAGATGGTCGACTACTACATGGCCCGCACGTCAGACGGGTCGACACTGAGTGGGGTCGTGCACGCGTGGGTGCTGGCCCGGGCCAATCGCCGGCGCGCGCTGGAGTTCTTCGAGCAGGTGCTTAAGTCCGATGTCGCCGACATCCAGGGCGGCACCACGTCCGAAGGCATTCATCTGGCCGCGATGGCTGGCAGCGTCGACTTCGTGCAGCGCTGCTTCACCGGTTTGGCGATCCGTGGCGATCGCATCGTGTTGGACCCGTATTGGCCGGAATACCTTGGCGCACTGGGATTCCCGATTTATTACCGTGGCAACCACCTGCACCTGCGGATCAGCGGGAAAGGTGCGGAGATCAGCGTCGCTCCACGTGACGTGGCGGTGGGCGAAGTCGAATGCCGCGGGCGAGTGGAACGGCTAACGCCGGGGAGTGTCATTCGATTCACCTAAAGTCGGCCTATGGCACCAAGACGATCGAGCCGACCGTCTTACGCGCTTGCAGGTTGCGGTGCGCTTGGGCGGCATCGGCCAGCGGGTAGTGCCGGCTCACGCTGACGCCGATCGAGCCCGCGGCGATCGCGTCGAACAATTCCCCTGCGCGCCAAGCGAATTCCTGCTCACTACGGGTGAAATCCGCCAGCTTTGGCCGAGTCAGATAGACCGAGCCGGCGGCGTTGAGCCGCTGGGGGTCGACCGGGGGCACCGGTCCGCTGGCGGCGCCGAACAACGCGAGCGTACCCCGGGTGGCGAGGCTGGCCAGGCTGGCGTCGAACGTGCTGGCTCCGACGCCGTCGTACACCGCTGCCACACCCGCACCATCGGTCAGATCGCGGATGTGCCTACCGAACTCGGCGGCGTCGCCCGGGTAGTCCAGCACATCGGTGGCGCCGGCCTGCCGGGACAGCTCAGCCTTGGCCGGTGTCGACACCGTTGTGATCACCCGGATGCCCAAACTGACTGCCCACTGCGTCAAGATCAGGCCCACCCCGCCGGCGCCCGCGTGCACCAGCACGATGTCCCCGGGCTTGGCCGGGTAGACCGATTTGATCAAGTAGTGTGCGGTCAGCCCTTTCAGCAGCGCTGAGGCCGCCACGTCGAAGTCGACAGCGGGAGGCAGGGTAGCGACCAACCAGGCTGGCGCGGTGCAGAATTCGGCGTAGGCGCCGGATGCAGCCGCAGTGGCCACCCGATCGCCCACCCGCGGCGCCGTCACACCCTCGCTGACGGCGGCCACCGTGCCAGACACTTCGTTCCCGAGCACGAAGGGCACCTCGTGCGGGTATTGCCCGGACCGGAAGTAGGTGTCGATGAAGTTGACGCCGATAGTTTCGGCCTTGATCAATACTTCGCCGCGGCCGGGAGAGGGCTGCGGCGTGTCGACATAGTGCAGGACTTCCGGTCCACCCGTTGTGGCGACTTCGATGGCGTGCATGCTGACTATCATCCTCAGACGTGAAAGCGGCATGAAGCTGGCCCGGCCCGACATTCGTCATCCCAGGATCGTGCTGGCAGGCTCGTCCGGCGACGACGCCGGCCTGGTTCCCGCGCTGCGCAAACGCGGTTTGCATGCGCGGTGGGTGTCCTGGGACAACCCCGACACCCTGCAGGCTGACCTGGTGATCCTGCGCGCCATCGCGGACTACCCCGACCGGCAGGACGAATTCCTGGCGTGGACCAGACGCATCCGCAACCTGCTCAACCCGCCCGATGCCGTCGCCTGGAACGTCGACCGGCGATACCTGTGCGACCTCGAGAGTGCCGGTGTGCCGATGCTGGGCAGCGGGCCGGCGGGTAGCGAAACCGCCCTGATCTTTCTCGGCGGCGAGCAGTCACACGCATTCACCGCGGCCGCGCCGGCCGAGCCGGATTTCGAGCTCTGGGACCTGGGCCACGCCGCCATCGCGGCGGCCGCCGAGCACGTCGGTATCGGCGTGGGCGAGTTGCTTTACGCGCGTGTCGACGTGACCGGCGGACCCAGCGACGTCCGATTGGTGGGTCTTGACCTGATCGCGCCGTCGCTGGGCTGGCGACGGTTGGACGCCGCGACCCGGGACCTTCAACAGCGACGGTTCGCGGTGTGCGTGGAGTCAGCTTTGGAGCGCCTGGGGCTCGGCCCGTTGTCGCATCGACGCCCATAGCGCCGCGGTGGCGGCCGTGCACGCCGCCGCGCCTGCCACGTGGAGTGCGACCAGGGCGGCGGGCACCCCGGTGAAGTACTGCGTGGTGCCGACGGCGGCTTGCGCGCAGACCAGGGCGACCAGCACGCCGAGCCGCAGCAGGATGGCCCGGGTGGCACCCGCCGCCAGCAACCCGAAGCCCAGCCCGGCCAGCAGTGCCAGGTAGGCGACCAGCAGCGACGAATGCATGTGCACCAGGGTGGTGATCTCGACTCTCAGTCGCGGCACCGTCCGGCTGGGGCTCCGGTCGCCCGCGTGCGGGCCGGCGGCGGTCACCAGCGTGCCGGTTATCAGCACCGCAGCCAGATTCAACCCGGCCAGCGCGGTCAGCACCCGCAGCGGCTTGGCCACTTGCTGGCTCACCACTCCGTTGTCGGGCTCGCCGATTTTGACGTAGAGCAGCACCGACAGCCACACCATCGTCATCGACGTCAGCAGGTGGATGGCCACCGTCCACCACAGCAGCCCGGTGCGCACGGTGATGCCGCCGATGACCGCCTGCACGACCGTCGACACCGGCATCAGCCACGCGTAGGCCAGCACCTCGGCGCGCCGTCGTGCCCGGGTCACGGCCAGCACTGCCAGCGCCGCGGCGATGACCACCGCGACGCTGATCATCCGGTTGCCGAACTCGACCGCCTGGTGGACGCGGGGCACCTCGGAGACGGCTACCGGGGTGAAGCTGCCCGGAAAGCACTGCGGCCAGGTGGGGCAACCCAGTCCCGACGCGGTGACGCGGACGATCGCGCCGGTCACAGTGATACCGCCCTGGGTGAGGATAACGATCGCGGCAATGACCCGCTGGACCCGCAGACTAGGGTCGGGGAGCAGGTCCACCAACCGCCACAGCACTCGTCCGACGGGCACCGCCCGATCGTAAGGCAACGAAAACTACGGCCTGTAGTACGGGCTGGCTCGCGGCGCTGAACCGCTGCCCCGTCCAAGCGATCTACTACGAGGACGACCTGCCCGAAACGTTGCGGCCCTATCAAGCCGACAATGCGGCGGCAGCCATGCGGACGGATACCCCTCATACCTGCTAGCTCAATTGCAAGAGACCTCGAAATGTCGCGCATGGGCCACGGCGCCGAGCCGATCGCCGAGGCCGTGGTCAAAACGGTGACGGCAGCCGACGCGGCCAGCGGACGATTCCTGGTTGTCGACCCGAACGTGCGTGATCTCGACTCGGCCGCCGCGGAAAAGCTACGTGAGTTCTATCGGACGTACGGCTTCGAGGATCTTGAAGAATCCACGTCACGATAAGGACGCTCGCGCCGCGAGCTTCGTGGCTGACCGGTGCTGTCTGGGGCCGGGAATGAAATTCGACCCCGCTACCCCACACGGGATGACGGGCCGATCGGTGTGCGGGAATGTCGCGAGCTACCGACCGTCAGGTGAAGCGGAACCAGCGCAGCGCGGCCAGCGCCGCTAGCGCGCCCCACGCCGCCAGGACGATGACCCCGAACCAGTCCACCGACATGGTCATCGCCTGCGACAGCGCCTCGGTGAGTGCGCCCGACGGGGTCAGCCGGGCCAACCACTTAACCGCTGTCGGGATCATCTTTGTTTCGAGGGTCAGCGCGCCGAGCCCGGCGAAGACGAACCACATCAAGTTGGCGACCGCGAGCACGATCTCGGCCCGTAGCGTCCCGCCGAGCAACAGGCCGAGAGCCGCGAAGCCCGCGGTACCCAGCGCGATGATCGCCGCACCCAGTGCCAGGGCCGCCAGAGCGGGTCGCCAGCCGAGCGCAAAGCCGATGGCCCCCAAGATGATTGCCTGCAAAAACACCACGGCAACCACCGCCAACGACTTCCCGGCGATGATTCCCCAGACCGGCAGCGGGGTCGCTCCGAGCCGTTTGAGTGCGCCGTAGCGGCGGTCGAACGCGACCGCGATCGCCTGCCCGGTGAACGCGGTCGAGATCACCGCCAGGGCCATGATGACCGGAACGAAGGTGGCGGCGCGGTTGGCGCCGAACGAGCCGAGCGGCAGCAGCGTGAGCCCGACCAGCAGCGTGATCGGGATGAACATGGTCAGCAACAGTTGTTCGCCGTTGCGCAGCAGCAGCTTGAGCTCCAGGCTGAACTGTGCGGCGAGCATCCGGGGCACGGCGCTGGGACGCGGGTCGGGCGTGAAGGTTCCCGCAGGGAAAAGGGAACCACTCCTCATTGCCGCAACTCCCGTCCAGTCAGATCCAAGAACACATCCTCCAGGCTGCGCTGCTCCACCCGCAGGTCGGTAGCCAGCACGTCGATCTGCGCGCACCACGCCGTGACCGTCGCCAGCACCTGCGGGTCGACCGGGCCCTCGACCAGGTACTCACCCGGCGTCACCTCGGTGGCCTTGTAGTCCTCAGGCAGGGCCGAAACCAGCAGCGACAGATCAAGCCGCGGCGGCGCGGTCAACCGCAACTGGTCCTTGGCGCCGGTGCGCATCAGCTCCACCGGTGTACCCGCAGCCACGGTCACCCCGTGGTCAATGATGACCAGCCGATCGGCGAGCTCCTCAGCCTCCTTGAGTTGGTGGGTGGTCAGCAGCACCGTCACGCCGTCGCGGCGCAGCGCGTCGATCAGCTCCCACACCAGCAGCCGGGCATGCGCGTCCATGCCCGCGGTGGGTTCGTCGAGGAACACCAGCTCGGGACGGCCGACCAGCGCACAGGCCAGCGCAAGCCGCTGCTGCTGTCCGCCGGAGAGCCGTCGATAGGTGGTGCGGGCGGCGTCGGTCAGGCCCAAGGTATCCAGTAGCCACCCGGGGTCCAGCGGGTCGGCGGCGTAGGCGGCCACCAGGTTGAGCATTTCCCCGGCGCGTGCCGCAGGGTAGCCGCCCCCGCCTTGCAACATCACCCCGATGCGCGCGCGCAGCCGTGCATTGTCGGTGATCGGGTCCAGCCCGAGCACCTCTATCGTGCCGGCGTCTGGGCGTATGAAGCCCTCGCACATCTCGACCGTCGTGGTCTTGCCGGCGCCGTTGGGGCCCAACAGGGCCAGCACCTCGGTGGCATGGACGTCGAGATCGAGGTTGGCGACCGCCGTTGTGGGCCCGTACTGCTTGCACACCCCGCGCAGGCGCACAGGGATTTTCGAGGCCGAGCTCACGTGGAATCAGCGTAGGCGTCGGGTGCCGTCGTCGGCGGCGGGGTCTCAGGAGTCTGAGGGGCCGGCACCGTATCCATGACCGCCTGGCCATTCGGTTCGCGGCTCTCGGCCGGGAGTGCCCGCCACGGCAAGCGGGTGTACGTCAGCGCGATGAGCACCGCCACGATGACGGTGCTGGCCAGGGTGGCGTCCACAATCTGAAACAGCGCGAAGCGGTCTCCATTGGCCGTCGGGCCGAAGATGCCGACGACGAGGGTGATGACGATTGCCGCCAGCCGGAAGCCGGTGCGGGTCGCCCAGGCGGCCAGCGGGATGATGGCCCACAGCAGATACCAGGGCTGCACGACGGGAAATAGCAGCACGGTGACGCCCAGCGCGACGCCCAGGCCGCCGATCGGGTGCAACCGGCCGCGGAAGACGGCCATCAATAACCAGCCCACCAGCACCGTGATGATCAGCACACCGATGCCACGAGTCAGCCCCAACACCGCAGTGGTGTGATCGCCCAGGCCCAGCAGAATCCCCACCTGCCCGGTGCCGAGCGCCAGCAGCGTCGGCGGCGACATCCAGCTGCGCACCACGTTGGCGGTGCCGAGCGTGAAAATCCAGCCAAACCCGAGCCCGCTGGCCCAGCCGACGATGGCCATCACCGCCAGCGACAGGGCCGCCATCACGCCGCCCGCCAGCAGAAGTGCTCGCAGGTTGCCCCCGCAGCGGTAGGCCAGCGCCACCGTGACAAATCCCAGCGCTAGCAGCGAAGGCAGCTTCACCTGCGACGACAGCGTGATCAGGATCGAACCCGCAACCAGCATGCCCAACGGTTCCCAGTCCGGGCCGGGCCGCCACGATTTCGGTAACAGTCGTGGCGAATCGATACCACGCAGCGCGAATTCGGCGCCAGCCAGCATCAGCCCGAGCATCAGCGCCTCGTTATGGACGCCGGCGACCAGGTGCATGATCAGCAGCGGATTGGCTGCGCCCAGCCACAGCGCGCTGACCTCGGCGACGCCGCAGCGCCGGGCCAGCCTTGGCGTTGCCCACACGATCAAGCCCACGCCGATCAGCACCACGACCCGGTGGCAGAGCACGGCGGCGACGATGTTTTGTCCCGTCAGGGCCGAGATTCCGCGCCCGATCCACAAGAACAACGGGCCGTAGGGCGCCGGCGTCTCCCGCCACAGGGTAGGCACGGACAGCGTGAACACGTGGGACAGGCCGAGCCCGGAGGCCGGGCCTACCCGGTAGGGATCGAGTCCTTGTAGGGAGATCTGGCTCTGGGCCAGGTAGGAATAGACGTCCTTGCTGTACATCGGAGGCGCGATCAATAGCGGCAGCGTCCACAACAAAAGGGTGCGGTCCAGCTCGCCGCGCGACATCCGCCTGCTGCCCAGCGCGAACCGGCCCAGCATCAACCAGGCCAGCGCCATCATCACCGCCCCGGTCGTCGTCATCGTCAACGACACGGTCTGGATCCGCGACGGCAGATTGAGCAACCGGACCCCGAACGTGGGGTCCTGGACGACGGGCCGGGCCCCGGCACCCAGGGCGCCGATCGCCATCAGGACGGTGCCGGTGGCGCCGAACAGGCGGGTGCGCTGAAGTGCGGTGAGCTCGGTATCGTTCAGCGGCGCGCCCACTGCTTGCTCATCGCCGTGCAAGCTGGCGATCGACGAGCTCAGCGTGTGGTGGCGGGCTGCCATCTTCAGCAGCGTAGCGGCATGTCGGAAACCGCCGGTGGTGTGACCAGCGCAACTCTCGCAGAGGGCACCCTTGCTGGACCGATCGCGGGAATTGCGTCACACTGGTGTGGTGGAAATCCCCGCGGTCTCTGCGCCCGCGTCTGGCTTAGTCGCCGGCTCGGTGCCGGACGGGCACACCCGGCGCGCGATCGTGCGCTTGCTGCTGGAATCCGGATCGATCACCGCCGGCGAGATCGGTGACCGGCTGGGCCTAGCCGCCGGCGGGGTGCGGCGTCATCTAGATGCGCTGATCGATGCGGGCGACGCCGAGTCCGTGGCCGCTTCGACTTGGCAGCAGGTTGGCCGCGGGCGGCCCGCCAAGCGCTACCGGTTGACTGCGGGCGGCCGGGCCA
This sequence comes from Mycobacterium sp., assembly GCA_035515675.1. Lineage (GTDB taxonomy): Bacteria > Actinomycetota > Actinomycetes > Mycobacteriales > Mycobacteriaceae > Mycobacterium. Next base: position 7,566 of record DATJBA010000295.1, on the reverse strand, counting down.
AGCTCGACCATGCCTACGACGATTTGGCGTCGGCGGCCATGCGGCAACTGCGCGAAATCGGCGGACTGGACGCGGTCCGGACGTTCGCGCGGCGGCGCATCGACGCGATTCTGGCCGATGTTGCAGCGGCCGACAGCGCCGAGGACGCCGACGTGGAGGCGGCCGCCGAGCGGATCGCGGGTGCGCTGACCAAAGCCGGCTACGTCGCCACCACCACGCGGGTGGGCGGGCCGATCCACGGCATGCAGATCTGCCAGCATCATTGCCCGGTGTCGCACGTCGCCGAGGAATTCCCGGAGCTATGTGACACCGAACAGCAGGCCATGGCCGAGGTGCTGGGCACCCACGTGCAGCGGTTGGCGACCATCGTCAACGGCGACTGCGCCTGCACCACCCACGTTCCCTTGACCCCGGCGCCCCGCCCGCGCCGAAACACTACGAGCATCAAAGGAGCGTCGCTATGACCCTCACGCCAGAGGCCAGCAAGGCCGCTGCCGAGCCGCTGACCCAGGAGCAGGCAATAGCTTCCTTGGGCAGGTACGGCTACGGCTGGGCGGACTCCGACGTCGCCGGCGCCAGCGCGCAGCGCGGGTTGTCCGAGGCAGTAGTCCGCGACATCTCCGCGAAGAAGAACGAGCCCGAGTGGATGTTGCAAAACCGGCTGAAGGCACTGCGAATCTTCGAGCGCAAGCCCACGCCGAAGTGGGGCTCCAACCTCGAGGGCATCGATTTCGACAACATCAAATACTTCGTGCGCTCCACCGAAAAGCAGGCCGCGACTTGGGATGATTTGCCCGAAGACATCCGGAATACCTACGACAAGCTGGGAATCCCGGAAGCCGAAAGGCAGCGGCTGGTCGCCGGCGTAGCCGCACAATACGAAAGCGAAGTTGTTTACCACCAGATCAGGCAGGATTTAGAGTCCCAAGGTGTCATATTCCTAGACACGGATACTGGTTTGCGGGAACACCCTGAAATCTTCAAGGAATATTTCGGAACGGTAATTCCAGCTGGCGATAATAAGTTTTCTGCATTGAATACAGCAGTCTGGAGTGGTGGGTCCTTCATTTACATCCCTCCCGGCGTGCACGTCGACATCCCGCTGCAGGCCTACTTCCGGATCAACACCGAGAACATGGGCCAGTTCGAGCGAACGCTGATCATCGCCGACGAGGGTGCCTACGTGCACTACGTCGAGGGCTGCCTGCCCGCGGGTGAACTGGTCACGACGGCGGACGGTGATCTGCGTCCAATCGAATCGATCCGGGTCGGGGACTTTGTGTTCGGGCACGACGGTCGTCCACACCGGGTGAACGCGATCCAGATGCGCGACCTCAACGGCGAGCTGCACACCTTCACACCGATGTCCCCGGCCAACCGGTTCTCGGTCACCGCCGAGCACCCGCTGCTGGTTATTCCGCGCGACGAAATCCGGGTTGCGCGTAAGGCCCGCAATGGCTGGCAGCCCGAGGTGGATACCGCCAAACTGGGGCAGGCAGAACCGCGATGGATTGCCGCGAAGGATGTGGCCGAGGGCGACTTCCTGGTCTACCCGAAACCCAAGCCCTTGCCGCCGAAGACCGTGCTGCCGCTGGAGTTCGCGCGGCTGGCCGGCTACTACCTGGCCGAGGGCCATGCCTGCCTCACCAACGGATGTGAGTCGCTGGTGTTCTCCTTCCACAGCAACGAATTTGACTACGTGGAGGACGTGCGGCAGGCGTGCAAGTCGCTATACGAGGCGTCCGGCTCGGTCGTCGTCGAGGAGCACAAGCACTCGGCCCGGGTGACTGTTTACACCAAGGCTGGCTACGCGGCCATGCGCCAGCACGTCGGGTCGGGGTCGGCCAATAAGAAGCTGTCCGACACGCTGATGCGCCAGGACGAAACATTCTTGAGGGAGCTGGTCGACGCCTATGTCAACGGTGACGGCAACGTGACCCGGCGCGGCGGTGCACTCTGGAAGCGCGTGCACACGACGTCGCGTGTCTGCGCGTTCCAGCTGCAGTCGATTTTGGCGCGGCTCGGGCACTACGCGACCGTCGAGTTGCGTCGGCCCGGTGGTGCCGGTGTGATCATGGGCCGCAGCATAATTCGCAAGGACATCTACCAGGTGCAGTGGACCGAAGGCGGGCACGGCCCCAACCAGGCTCGCGACTGCGGCGACTACTTCGCCGTGCCCATCAAGGAACGCACCGTCCGGGACGCCCACGAGCCGGTCTTCAACCTTGATGTCGAGGCGCCGGACAGCTACCTGGCATATGGCTTTGCGGTGCACAACTGCACCGCGCCGATCTACAAGTCGGATTCGCTGCACTCGGCGGTGGTCGAGATCATCGTGAAACCACATGCGCGCGTGCGCTATACCACCATCCAGAACTGGTCGAACAATGTCTACAACCTGGTTACCAAGCGGGCACGGGCGGAAGCCGGCGCCACCATGGAATGGATCGACGGCAACATCGGGTCGAAGGTGACCATGAAGTACCCGGCGGTCTGGATGACCGGTGAGCACGCCAAGGGCGAGGTGCTGTCGGTGGCTTTCGCCGGCGAGGGCCAGCACCAGGACGCCGGCGCCAAGATGCTGCACCTGGCGCCCAACACGTCGAGCAACATCGTGTCCAAGTCGGTGGCCCGCGGCGGCGGTCGCACCTCCTACCGCGGCCTGGTGCAGGTGAACAAGGGCGCACACGGGTCGCGCTCCAGTGTGAAATGCGATGCGCTGCTGGTTGATACGATCAGCCGCAGCGACACCTACCCGTACGTCGACATCCGCGAGGACGACGTCACGATGGGCCACGAGGCCACCGTGTCGAAGGTCAGCGAGAACCAGCTGTTCTACCTGATGAGCCGCGGGCTGACCGAGGACGAAGCGATGGCGATGGTGGTGCGCGGCTTCGTCGAGCCGATCGCCAAGGAGCTGCCGATGGAGTACGCGCTAGAGCTCAACCGGCTGATCGAGCTGCAGATGGAGGGCGCGGTCGGATGACCGCTCAGAACCTGACCGAGGCCTTAGAAAGATCACCAGCAGGGTCCCGGCTTACCGCACTGAACAAGGGCGAGCTGTTCGCGTCTTTCGACGTGGCCGCCTTCGAGGTTCCCGGTGGCCGCGACGAGATCTGGCGGTTCACCCCGCTGCGGCGGCTGCGCGGATTGCACGACGGCTCCGCGCCGGCCACTGGAAGGGCGCAGATCAGTGTCCGCGAACGGCCGGGCGTGCAGACCGAGACCGTCCGCCGAGGCGACCAACGGCTGGGACAGGGTGGCATTCCCACCGATCGTGTTGCGGCGCAGGCCTTTTCGTCGTTCAACTCCGCGACGCTGGTCACCGTTGGGCGGGACCCGCATTTCCCTGAGCCGGTCAACATCTCCGTGACCGGGCCCGGTGTAGGCGCGGTGGCCTACGGGCATCTGCAGATCAGGATCGCAGAGCTCGGCGAGGCGGTCGTGGTCATCGACCATCGGGGGAGCGGAACCTACGCCGACAACGTCGAGTTCATCGTCGACGACGCTGCCCGGCTCACCGTGGTGTGGATCGCCGACTGGGCCGACGACATGGTTCACCTCAGCGCGCACCACGCCAAGCTGGGCAAGGATGCGGTGCTGCGGCATGTCACCGTCACGCTGGGCGGGGAGGTCGTGCGAATGTCGGCCAATGTGCGGTTCTGCGCCCCCGGCGGGGACGCCGAGCTGCTGGGCCTGTACTTCGCCGACGACGGCCAGCACCTCGAGTCCCGGCTGCTGATCGACCACGCCTACCCCGACTGCAAGTCGAACGTGCTGTACAAAGGTGCGCTGCAAGGAGATCCGGCCTCCGCACTGCCCGACGCGCACACGGTGTGGGTAGGCGATGCGCTGATCCGCCCCAAGGCCACTGGCACCGACACCTTCGAGACCAACCGTAACCTGGTGCTCACCGACGGGGCGCGCGCCGATTCGGTACCCAACCTGGAGATCGAGACAGGGGAGATCGTCCGCGCCGGGCACGCCAGCGCCACTGGACGATTCGACGACGAGCAACTGTTTTATCTGCGATCCCGAGGCATTGCTGAGGAGCAGGCCCGCCGGCTGGTGGTGCGCGGCTTCTTCGGCGAGATCATCTCGAAGGTCGCGGTGCCCGAGGTACGGGAGCGCCTGACCGCCGCCATCGAACACGAACTGGCCATCACGGAGAAGACAACAGCCTCATGACGACCCTGGACATCAAAGACCTCCACGTCAGCGTTGACAACCCCAACGCCTCAGACGGCGAGCGCGAAGTCCCCATCCTCACCGGCGTCAACCTGACGGTGAGCTCCGGTGAAACACACGCCCTGATGGGCAGAAACGGCTCTGGCAAGTCCACGCTGTCCTATGCCATCGCCGGTCACCCGAAGTACCACGTGACGTCGGGATCCATCACGCTGGACGGCGTGAACGTCTTGGAGATGAGCGTCGACGAGCGCGCGCGGGCAGGGCTGTTCCTGGCTATGCAGTACCCCGTCGAGGTGCCGGGCGTGTCGATGTCGAACTTCCTGCGTTCAGCCGCCAGCGCTGTCCGCGGCGAAGCGCCCAAGCTGCGGCACTGGGTGAAAGAGGTCAAGTCCGCCATGGACGCTCTCGACATCGACCCGGCCTTTGCCGAGCGCAGCGTCAACGAGGGCTTCTCCGGTGGCGAGAAGAAACGTCACGAGATCCTGCAGCTGACACTGCTGAAGCCCAAGATCGCCATCCTCGACGAGACCGACTCCGGTCTGGACGTCGACGCGCTGCGGGTGGTCAGCGACGGGGTGAACCGCTATGCCGAATCCGAGCACGGCGGCATCCTGTTGATCACCCACTACACCCGCATCCTGCGCTACATCCATCCGCAGTTCGTGCACGTGCTCGTCGGCGGCCGGATCGTGGAATCCGGCGGGCCGGAGCTGGCCGACGAGCTCGACCGGAACGGTTTCGTGCGCTTCACTCAAACGGCGGCCACGGGAGCCTGACAGTGGCTATCTCGTTGGGTCGGTCACCCCTACTGGACGTCGCGGCGATCCGCGCTGATTTCCCCATCTTGAAGCGCATCATGCGCGGCGGAAAGCAGTTGGCCTACCTGGATTCTGGTGCCACGTCGCAACACCCGGTGCAGGTGCTCGATGCCGAGCGCGAGTTTCTCACCACGTCCAACGGCGCGGTGCACCGGGGCGCGCACCAGCTGATGGAGGAGTCCACCGACGCCTACGAGCAGGGCCGCGCCGACATCGCCGCGTTCGTCGGAGCCGACGCCGACGAGTTGGTGTTCACCAAGAACGCCACCGAGTCGCTGAACCTGGTGTCGTATGTGCTCGGCGACAACCGCTTTGAGCACGCCGTCGGCCCCGGCGACGTCATCGTCACCACCGAGCTGGAGCACCACGCCAACCTGATCCCGTGGCAAGAACTCGCCCGGCGCAGCGGTGCCACGTTGCGCTGGTACGGCGTCACCGACGAGGGACGCATCGACCTGGACTCGCTACAGCTCGACGAAGGCGTCAAGGTCGTTGCGTTCACCCATCACTCCAATGTGACCGGCGCGCTGGCCCCGGTCGACGAACTGGTTGCCCGTGCCAAGGGGGTGGGCGCGCTGACCGTGCTGGACGCCTGCCAGTCAGTGCCGCACCAACCGGTCGACTTGCACGCGTTGGGTGTCGATTTCGCCGCGTTCTCCGGGCATAAAATGCTGGGCCCCAACGGGATCGGTGTGCTCTATGGGCGGCGCGAACTGTTGTCGGCGATGCCGCCTTTTCTCACCGGCGGCTCGATGATCGAGACGGTGACCATGGAGGCCTCCACGTATGCGCCGGCGCCGCAACGGTTCGAGGCCGGCACCCCGATGACCTCCCAGGTGGTCGGATTGGCCGCGGCGGCCCGCTATCTCGGCGCCATCGGCATGGACGCCGTCGAAGCCCATGAACGCGGGCTGGTTGCCGCGGCCATTGAGGGCCTGTCCGGCATCGGTGGCGTGCGCATCGTCGGGCCGACATCGATGGAAAGCCGCGGCTCGCCAGTATCTTTCGTCATCGATGGTGTGCACGCGCACGATGTCGGGCAGGTGCTCGACGATGACGGTGTCGCGGTGCGAGTCGGGCACCACTGCGCGTTGCCGCTGCACCGCAGGCTCGGCCTGGCGGCCACCGCGCGGGCGTCGTTCGCGATGTACAACACCGCCGACGAGGTCGAGCGTTTGGTGGCCGGCGTGCGACGCGCGCTGGATTTCTTTGGGAGAGACTGACGTTGCGTTTCGAGCAGATGTATCAGGAAGTGATCCTCGATCATTACAAGCATCCGCAGCACCGAGGGCTGCGGGAGCCGTTCGGCGCGCAGGTGCACCACGTCAACCCGATCTGCGGTGACGACGTGACGCTGCGGGTGACGCTGTCGGACGACGGTGAGCACATCGCCGACGTCTCCTACGACGGGCAGGGCTGCTCGATCAGCCAGGCGGCAACGTCGGTGCTCACCGAGCAGGTCATCGGTCAAAGCGTCGGGCAGGCGTTGAAGACGGTTACCGCGTTCATCGAGATGGTGTCCTCGCGTGGAACCGTGGCCGGTGACGAGGATGTCCTGGGTGACGGCATCGCGTTCGCCGGGGTGGCTCAGTACCCGGCGCGGGTGAAATGCGCGCTGCTGGGGTGGATGGCGTTCAAAGACGCACTGGCCCAGGCCGCTGCAGACTTCGAGGAGGTTAGGGATGAGCGAAACCGCCGCACCGGATGACGAGTTGCTTGCCGACGTCGAAGAGGCGATGCGCGACGTCGTCGATCCTGAACTGGGCATCAATGTCGTCGACCTGGGATTGGTCTACGGCCTGGACATCGAAGAAGGCGACGAAGGAACCGTCGCCCTGATCGACATGACGTTGACGTCGGCGGCCTGCCCGCTGACCGATGTCATCGAGGACCAGTCGTACAGCGCGTTGGTCGGCAGCGGTCTGGTCGACGATCTGCGGATCAACTGGGTGTGGAACCCGCCGTGGGGCCCGGACAAGATCACCGAGGACGGGCGCGAGCAGCTGCGCGCCCTCGGCTTCACCGTCTGACCAACCGGCCCCACCCTATGACGCTGGCGACGTAGTGCCCTTGCCGTTGGGCGCAACGGTAACGTCACAACAGTCACACCAGTCTCCGCAGGGTCGGGCCGTTCGTTGTGCCCGGCTACGAGCGGCAAATCGCCTGCGTGCCTTGGTTTGTCGCTAGTCGGCGGAGCAAAATGTGTACCGGCTCGACCCGGATGTTCCTGTGGCAGATGTGACTGCCGCGCCCAGGACAGGACGCCCGCACGGTGGCACGCGAGCATTACCCGCCCTGGCCATGCGGCCCCTTGCCCCAGCACTTCCCATCGTTGGCCGGTCGCAGGTCGATGGTCGTCGCCTGCAGCGTGCCGCTGTCGTCCTTGGTCCCGCGCGCCGCAAGGCATTTGCCTTGTGTGATCGCTTGACTGGTGGCGGCGGTCTGCTTCATGTACCTGGTCTTGTCGTCGACTGTCACGGCCGTCTGCGAGGTGTTGCCACTGGCGTCGGTGCTGGTGACGTTGATGGTGTTACCTGCGACGGAAGCTACCGAACCC
>DATJBA010000294.1:0-6760 GCA_035515675.1 Mycobacterium sp. | reverse complement strand
CTTGTGTTCGGCGGGCGGATCGATGTGCACCACCAATTCGATGCCGTCGACATGCACGCCGCGCGCGGCGATGTCGGTGGCCACCAACACCCGCGCCTGACCCGTACTGAAGGCGGCGAGGTTTCGGTCGCGTGCGGGTTGGGAAAGGTTGCCGTCCAGATCGACTGCCGGGACACCGGATTCGGTGAGCTGCTTGGCGAGCTTGCGCGCTTGATGTTTGGTGCGCATGAACAGGATTCGGCGGCCGGTACCGGAGGCGAGCCGGTTGTACCAGCTCCTTTTTGGCTTGCACCCCGGAGACGTGGAACACGTGGTCGGTCATCTCGGGCACCGGCGAGTTGGAGCCGTCGACAGGGTGCAGCACCGCGTTGTGCAGGAATCGATTGACGAGCTTGTCGACGCCGTTGTCGAGGGTTGCGGAGAACAGCAGACGCTGGCCGCCGCTCGGTGTGGCCGCCAAGATGCGGGTGACGCCGGGAAGGAAGCCGAGATCGGCCATGTGATCGGCTTCGTCGATCACCGTGATCTCGATCGAGTCGAGGCTGATCAAGCGTTGCTTCATCAAGTCTTCGAGCCGGCCAACAGCTCGGTTGGGTCGCCCGGGGCCTCGGTCAAGGGAACCGAAATTCTGACCGGCGTGCTCGAAGCAACAGTGCGTGACCCTTCTGGTCGGGCCCCGGCGCCAAGCTCACGTGCGGGCTCTCACGCCCAACAAAACAACGGCGGCGGCGGGTGACCCGACCCCATTTTCACGCCCCACAAGGCGTCCCCCGGAGGGATATGAAGCTCACGAGAATTTCCTCTGGCTACGGCGCGAAGCGCCATGTCCGGCGGCGTCGTCCAGCAGTCCCAAGGACAACCGGCCAACGACTACCGAGAGGAGCCTTCACTCGGCAATGTCACTGACGTCTTCCTTTGCGGCGCATCGCGGGCGGCGGTGGGAGTTCTCAGACGTCATGATGCTTTGGCGTACCTGCGGACTAACTGGTCCTCTGCGAACGTGCTCGTGTGCTGTAGGCCGTTGTCGTCGCGGCTAAAAAATGTCCACCGCCGTGGAGTTGTCTGCGGCCCACTGATCAGCTTGACGGTAAGGCGCAATTGGGTGGGATGAAGCGTGCCGATGATGTCACCGACCCGGATCTGCGCTGGATGGATCTGGGGTGCATCGCACCAGTCCTGTATGGCCATGCACCCGTCCTCACATTGTTGCCGTCAGCCTACCCGCAACCCGCATCTATCACCGACGGGGGCAGTCACCGAGCGCCGCCCTCCTTACCGGGGGCAGCGCCAGGACTTTGTTGCTATATTGCAACGACCGGGTTGATACGGGCGCGCCTTCGCACGCGTGTGCTCCCCAGGGCCATAGCGTCACTTTCGTCACCTCATATGTCCCGAGATGGCCAAAGTGGGCCTAAGACCAGGCCTGATATGTGGGAGGTGACGGTGAGCAGATTCGTCGAGTCGATGCTCCGCAGTGCGGAGTCGAGTACTCATGGCCTGGTGACCGGTGACCCTGGTGCGCCGATTCGGTCTACCTGGGGTGAGGTTCATCAGCGCGCTCGGCGAGTAGCGGGTGGACTGGCCGCGTTAGGGGTTGGGCCGGGTGATCGGGTAGGTGTGCTGGCCGGTGCCCCGGTGGAGATCGCGCCCACCGCGCAGGGTGTGTGGCTGCGGGGCGCGTGTTTGACGATGTTGCATCAGCCGACGCCGCGCACTGATCTGCAGGTGTGGGCGCACGACACCTTGGCGGTCATCGCCATGATCGAGGCGACGGTGGTGATCGTGTCGGATCCATTCATGGCCGTGGTGGCGGTGTTGGCCGAGCACGGCCTCACGGTGGTGACGATCGCCGAGCTATTGACTGCCGCACCGATCAACGTCGTCTGCAGCGACGAGGACGATCTGGCGCTTCTGCAGTTGACGTCGGGCTCGACAGATTGCCCCAAAGCGGTGGCGATCACCCATGCCAACGTGATCTCCAACGCCGAGGCGATGTTCACCGGCGCCCAGTACGACCTGGATACCGATGTGATCGTGAGCTGGTTACCGCTGTTTCATGACATGGGTATGACCGGGTTTTTGACGGTGCCGATGTTGTTTGGTGCCGAGTTGGTCAAGATCACGCCGATCGACTTTTTGGCTGATACCTTGTTGTGGCCCAAGTTGATTGACAAGTACCGAGGCACGATGACCGCGGCGCCCAATTTTGCCTACGCGTTGCTGGCGAAGCGCTTACGTCGACATGCCAAACCTGGTGATTTTGATTTGTCGTCGTTGCGGTGGGCGTTATCGGGTTCTGAACAGGTCGACCCGGCTGATGTGGCAGACCTTTGCGATGCTGGGGCGTCGTTCGGGCTGCGTCCCGAGGCGATTTTGCCGGCTTATGGGATGGCCGAAACCACTGTGGCCGTGTCGTTTTCGGAGTGTGGCCGCGGACTAGTCGTGGATGAGGTGGACGCCGACATCCTCGCGGTGCTGCACCGAGCAGTGCCCGCCACCAGCGGCAACACCCGCCGGTTGGCCTCGTTGGGGCCACTGCTGGACGGTATCCAGGCCCGCATCGTTGATCAGGATGGCGTCGTACAGCCGACCCGGGGCGTGGGGCTCATCGAGGTGCGGGGAGATCCGGTGACATCCGGATATGTCACGGCGGCCGGTTTTGCGGCCGCCCAAGACGATCAGGGCTGGTTTGACACCGGAGATCTGGGTTATCTCACCGAGCAGGGCCATGTAGTGGTCTGCGGCCGGGCCAAGGACGTGATTATCATGGCCGGACGCAACATCTACCCCACTGATGTAGAACGTGCTGCCGGGCGGGTCGTCGGTGTGCGTGCAGGCTGTGTGGCGGCCGTGCGACTCGACGCCGGTCATTCCCGTGAATCGTTTGCCGTGGCCGTGGAATCGAACAACTTCGATGACCCCGCGCAGGTGCGGCGTATCAAGCATGAGGTGGCTCACGAAGTCGTCACCGAAGTCGCGGCACGGCCACGCAATGTGGTGGTACTAGCCCCGGGTGCGATTCCCAAGACGCCGTCGGGCAAGCTGCGCCGCGCTTACGCGCTGTCGCTGGTTACCTGATCGCACCTACGGGCCGCTGGTGGCGTAGCGTCAAATGTGAGCCGTTTCGTTGTCAGCGGTGGTCCACCGCGATGGGCGCGGATGACACCCACGGGCAATGTGATTCCTCCGTCCGTCCCGCGCCCGGTGGGGCGGCCGACGATGTTGACCGTGAAGGAACCGTCCATGGGTTGTACAGCCCCAGCTATCGCCCAACAACCAGACATTCCGAGTTCGGCTTTTGGGCACACGTGCGCCACCGTGATTATCGGGTGCGCGCAGTGCCGACTGCGCCACCTCCGATGATTTATCCGATCGGGGGCCGACGGCAAGCCAATCCTATTCGGCTATCGGTGGCCCGCGAGCTCGGCCGCGACATCGACGGCGCGTGGTGGCCGCGTGCAGATCGCATCACCAATGAATTACCGAACCTTGTCGCGGTCCTGACTCCCTTGCTCGGAGACATCACCTCCATCAACGTCAATTGGTCACCGCTCCAACGACCACCCGATCTCAACTGGCCGGGATGGCAACACAAACGCCAGCACGTAATGACCGTCAGCGGCACGCATGCTTGCGCTAACCTACTGATCATCTCCTACGCGACACACAGCGCGCTGGCCCTAATGGTGCTGCGCTGCGCCGCGAACCTACCCATTGAGGCTGCTGACCGCGACAAACCCGCATTTCTAATCGCGGGCTCGATCCTGCGGGCCGCACAACAACAACGTGAACGTGCTTCCGGTTACTAGTCGCAACGGAGACAAACCGACGGCCGCCCCGGCGGCCCGGCCTTGCCGCCCGCCGATGATAAAAGCGACTCGCGCCGGGTTGTACCGCTTGTCGACGACAGCAGGAGCAAGCGGTCGAGCAGCTACCGTTCTACCTTGCCAGGCTCAAATCTCATGACGACGGTTCGGGAACTTCGCACCGAGAGCCACCACGGACCAACCGGCGAACCAACCACCTGATTCTCGGCCTGATCCCTCTACAGCGGCGGGGTCCGGTCGAACCATAATTGCGCCTGAGCCGACGTTGTGTCGACCGTCCAATGGTAGGAGCCCAGGTCATAGTGCGGCTCGGTAGCGCCCAGCGGGATCGCCATGACCTAAAACGTAGCGCCGTAATTTCGAGTTTGCCGCAGCAAAAGCCCGGCCTATCGCGCGTCGCCGCAAACCATTCTCCCAAGGGGGCCGATTGGCTGAAACAATCCGGCTCTTGTGACGTTGTCGTGGGTTCGCTGACCTGAGGTTTTGGGCGCAACGCCGTGTCCTGCTTACGTTTTGGGCGTCCAAGGTTCAAGACGAAGAAGGGTGCACGGCGTTGCGCATGTCCAGGGTATTCGGGGCGGGTCTGGGTGTACCTGCGGGCCGCGGCGCCGCGGGTGGACTGCGAAGAGCACGGGGTGGTGGTCGCGCACGTGCTGTGGGCACGCCCGGGCGCCAAGCACACCTGGCTGTTCGAGGATAACTGCGGGCGGCTGGCCGCCCACACCGCGATGAGTGTGCTCACCGTGCTGCTGCGCATCGGTTGGCGCACCGTGGCGGCGATTGTCACGCGGGTGATCGCCGATGGCCGCGACACCAACGATCTGCTATCGGGGCTGTCACGGATCGGCATCGAGGAGATCGCTTACCGCAAGGCGCGCCGTATTCCCGGATTACGTGCTGGCCGATCACGCCAAGAGTCGGCGATGGCTCAGTGAGCTGCAGGGCATCGATCCCATGATCCACCGGCGCGATGACGACCGGCGGCGCGCGAATCAACCGCAGCAGGATAGGGAGAGCGCGGCATGGACATGAAACTTGAGGTCGTCGTGGTTCCTGTCACCGACGTCGACCGGGCCAAGGACTTCGATACCGGTATGGGCTGGCGTCTCGACGCTTGTATCACCGCCGATGACGGGTTACGGGTGATACAATTCACCCCGTCCGGATCGGCATGCTCAATCATCCTCGGCCGCAACGTCACTCTTGACCCTTGCTACACCGGGGTCCACTCGAGGCGGGAGGTCGGCGCGGAATTGGTGCCCGGCGGCGGTCCGACGGCACGACTGCCACACTCCACTGCGACAGGACGGCCTTCTCGCGACTAGCAAACGCATGTCGCTTGAACCACGATGGTCTTACAACCATCGGGGTCGGCCGGTTCGTAAGGCAAGGGAGTATTGAGCATGATCACATCTGAAGCGCTTCGCCGTTCAAGGATTCAACTTGGCCACGGATCTGGTGCGATCCCCGTCGCCGGATTTGGCACGCTGATTCCGAATCTTGTCGAGACCAAGCAGGCCGTCAAGACTGCACTGGAAGTGGGTTTCCGACATCTCGATTGCGCAGAACGGTACGGCAATGAAGAAGCCGTGGGTGATGCGATGCGCGAAGCATTCGAGGCGGGGACGGTTCAGCGAGAGGACGTATTCGTCACCACGAAGCTGTGGAACACCAATCATCGTCCAGAGCGGGTCAGGCCCGCGTTCGATGCGAGTCGCCGCCGATTGCAGGTCGACTATGTCGATTGCTATTTGATCCATACGCCCTTTGCGTTCCAGCCTGGAGACGATCAGGATCCACGAGACGAGCGCGGTCGCGCGATCTACGACAAAGGGGTCACGCTAGTGCAGACGTGGCGGGCGCTGGAGCGCCTCGTCGACGACGGTCCGTGCAGGTCGATCGGCCTATCGGATGTCTCTTTGGAGAAGCTGCGCGAGATAGTTGCGGTGGCGCGGATTAAGCCGGCCGTAGTGCAGGTCGAATCGCATCCTTATCTACCCGAATGGGAACTGCTCGACTTCTGTCGGGAACATGGGATTGTGCTGCTGGCGTTCGCAGCGTTGGGACATTCGATGGAACCAAAAGTTCTGGACGACCCGGTGATTACCGCTATTGCAGAGCGTGTGCACATGTCGCCAGCTCAAGTGGTTCTCTCCTGGGCGGCACAGCGTGGCAGTGCTTTCCTAACCACCTCGACCAAACCTCAACGCATCCAGGAGAACTATGAGATTTCGGCTCTTCCCGAAGACGCCATGCAGGACATCCGGTACCGCATCACCGCGAACGTCAGGTTCAATGCGGTAGTGGACAGCGGCGTTCCCGGATTCATCCCCCGACAGGGGTGAACTGAAATCAGCGGCGCGGACGCCGAATTGGCGGGTTCGACTGGACAGTCCAACGGTCGCGGGCGGAATACAAAATCAGACGAATATTCCACTGCGCCGCCACCTACGGCGCGCGCAGCATTGCAAGCATTGAGAGGAAGAAGTGAAAATCGACGTGATTAGAGACACTGAGTCCGTGTTGTTGCCCCGCTCACGACGGAGGTAACGCCGATGGATCGTGTTGCGGTGATCACCGGAGCCAGTCGGGGAATCGGCGCCGCAACCGCATCAGTCCTCGCGGAGCGCGGATTTCGGGTGGTTGTCAACTACCACTCCAGTGCCGAGGCAGCGGACGAGGTGGTCTTGGCCGTGACCGCGGCCGGTGGTGAGGCCGTGGCGATTCGCGCCGATGTCACCGCACCCGGCGATGTCGCCGCGATGGTCGACGAAACCACCGAAAAGTGGGGTCGGGTCGACGTGCTCGTGCACAACGCGTTGATCCCTTACGATGTCACCTCGTTTGCCGATCTGAGTTGGGAGCAGCTGGGTGGCAAGCTGGACCGGGAGCTGCACGCCGCCTTCCTGCTGACCAAAGCTGTTGTGCCGGGG
>DATJBA010000293.1:0-26439 GCA_035515675.1 Mycobacterium sp. | reverse complement strand
CCCGAGATGCCGGGAGGCCGTCGCCGAAGTGTCCGGCATGCCGGCCCTGCTGTCACAGCTCGACCGCAGCGAGGTGGCCGCGATCAACCAGGACGACCAGACATTCAGGGCGCCGGAGGTGCCGACCGCGGTGCTGCCGTCATTGCTGGCCACGGTGCGCTGGCGGCGGCGGCGTGCCCGCGTGCTGACCTGGACGGCTACCGCAGCGGCAGCCGTGGTGCTGGGGATCTGCGTGATCTTCGGTGCCAAGGGCTATTTCACGATATCGCCGCCGCCGCAGGCGGCCGTGTCGGCGCAGCCAATGGCACAGGTCGGGACGAAGTTGCTGGCGTCGACGGTGTCGGTCACCAGTGAGCGTTGGGGGACGTTCATCGACATGAAATGCGTGTGCCTGGCTCCTTTGAATGCCCAACATGACACCCTGGCGATGGTGGTGGTGGGTCGTGACGGTAGCCAAACCCGGTTGGCGACCTGGGCGGCGGAACCCGGCCACACGGCAACGCCCGCTGGCAGCATCTCGACGCCGGCTGACCAGATCGCCGCAGTGCAAGTGGTGTCCGCCGACAGCGGCCAAGTCCTGCTGGAGCGCTCCTTGTGAGTTTCGGGCAAGTGTGAACTGAAGCCCCCGCGAGTGGGTGTTCCCCTGTTCAGCAAGCTCATTGCCGCCATAGGTTGAGGTGTGGGCATGAAACGGATCGGGAACCGATTTCGAGATGTGCCCGGCCACGGGCTTTCCGCTAAGCGTGTGCCAGTACCGAACGGGCCGTCGAGTCCGTCGCTTCGGATCCTCGTTGTCGGCGCCGGTGTGGGCGGCATTTCCATTGCTCGGGGATTAATGCGGGACGGACATGACGTCACCGTCTTCGAGCAGCGGCCGGATGTGCAGGCAGGTGGCGGCGCCGTGACCATCTGGTCTAATGGCGAAACGGTTCTGGGGCAGCTCGGCGTCGATATGGACGGTACCGGTCAGCTGCTGTCTGCCGTGCGGGTTCTGACATCCGCGGGTCGCCCGCTCGCCACTTTGGATCTAACCGCGATCGTGGACCGGCTGGGCGCACCTGTCCGGATGGTCCCACGTCGAGTCCTGCTTGAACGACTGCTGGGAGGCTTTCCGGCCAATCGCATCCGATGCAACTCGCGGGCGGTCGAGGTGGTCAGCACGCACAACGGAGTGCGGGTCGCGTTGGAAGACGGCGGCTCGGCCGACGGAGATCTGTTGATCGGTGCGGATGGCCTGCACTCGATGGTTCGAGATATCGTCGGCGCGCCACAGGCGGAGCCGACTGGCTGGTGTAGCTGGCAGGGACTGGTCACCCTTCCGGACGTTGCCGACAACCACGTCGCACTGGTCATTGTCGGCAAGCACGGAAACCTTGGCCTGTGGCCGGCTGGAAACTCCGAACTGCAGTGGTGGTTCGACTTACCATGGTCGCCTGACTTCGTCAGACCGGACCGGCCGATCGACATGATCCGGTCCAATTTCACCGGATGGTCCGACGCGGCCGACCGGATACTCGCGACCCTGACCGACGACGATCTGGCCCATTCGCCGTACCCGCATTTTCGGCATCCGATTCCCCGTGTGCCGCGCCAAGGCACGGTTACACTGCTCGGCGACGCCGCACACACGATGCCGCCCACCCTCGCGCAGGGGGCCAATCAGGCCCTGCTCGACACGATGGTGTTATGCAAGGCGCTTTCGGATTTCCGGAAAGGAACGAACGGCAGCAACGCTGATCTCTCAAGTGCGCTGCGCTGGTACGAGAAGACCAGGCGACACAAGGTTACGGCCGTGTCCCGGGTGGCGTCGCTGCCCGTGTCGCACGGCGAGTCCGTGCTGAGACCGGCCGCGCTGATCTCGGACCGGTTGCAGACCGGGGCACTGACGATGTTTCTGCGTTGGACGAGTCACCGCCGGATGTCCGCGGAGATCAGCCGAGACCTCGGGCCGGCCGCAACGAGTGCGTCTTGCCCGTCTTCTTCAGGGCGATGAACAACCCAGACGGTCCCGTACGAGTACGAGGTGATATCGACGCGCCCTCGCGCTGGCTCTGGCTCTTCAAGTGGTGCGCGCTGGCGGTCCCGCACTATCCCATGTTGATACTGCTCTACCTGGTGTATCCGCTGCTGACCATCGTTGCAGGTGTCGCCATCTTGGTCACCGGACGGTATCCGCGCGCTATCTTCGAGTTTAACGTTGGTGTGCTGCGCTGGTCGTGGCGAGTCATGAATTACCGATTTCCGATGAACACCACTGACAAGTTCCCGCCTTTCACGCTGGCGCCTCGGCCTGATTACCCAGGCGATCTTGAGGTTGACTATCCGGAACCGCTCACGAACCGGGCTGTGCTGGTGAAGTGGTGGCTGTTGGCGATCCCTCAGATCCTGATTTGCTGGGCGATGGAACCCCTGCTGCAGGTGCTGTGCGTCGTCTCCGCGGTGTGGTTGTTGTGCACCGGGACGATCTCGCAAGGTATGTTCGATCTCCTCATGGGGATCGTTCGATGGCGTTATCGGGTGGCCGTGTATGTCTCCTTGATGCGCGACGAATATCCGCCGTTCCGAATGGATCTGGGTAGCAGGTGACGCGCCGTAATCCGTTGTTCCCGTACGTGTATCGAATCGGCATGCCGATCTTCGACCGGCTGTTCTATCGCCGTTATCGCCGAGCGGCGATGGGCTATGCGACCGGCCGGCTGTTGCTGGTCGGTGCCGGCCCGGGAACCGACTTGCTGTTTCTTCCACCCGCGGTGACGTCGGTCGCCGTCGTGGAGCCGGAGGCGCCGATGCGGCGGATGGCTTCCGCTCTTGCTCGCCGCCACGGCATTGCAGTCGACATCGTCGATGGGATCGGCGAGTCGATTCCCTTCCAGGACAACAGTTTCGACTCGGTACACGTTGGGCTGGTGCTGTGCTCGGTCGACGATGTAGCCGCTACCCTCGGCGAGATCCGGCGTGTGCTCGCACCCGGAGGCAGGTTGGTTGTCCTTGAGCATGTCCGCGGGGATGGCGCGATGGGTCGGTTCCAGGACCTGATCGCAAAGCCGTGGTCTTGGTTGGCTTCCGGTTGCCAACCGAGCCGCCGAACCGTCGACGCCATTGCCGCGGCCGGATTCGACACCGGGGGACTGCGCAGCATCCGACGAACCCTGGTGCCGCCCCCGTGCACACCTCATCTGCAAGGATTCGCCACTGTAGTCGACGACCAATGCTTGTAATGATGCCGCGCCGTACCGACGGCATTGGAGTGTTACCCGAGCCCGCTCTTCACCGATACTTTGACCTTTGGATTTGAACCCGCGCTGCGCTTAGGGGCGCCCGGGCAGACAATAAACACTTTCCAAAGTCCGGTCGTTCCGTTCTTGAATACCACGATCGCCCTTCCCGTCACGGATCCGTTAGCCCCTCTGTTTACGGCGCTGCTTCCACTCGGCTTCTGATCCCAGAGGTCCGGGGTTCTGGGCCTGGTTGAGGTGGATACCTGAGCTGAGCGCCGCGCCGAGTGGATGTCTGGAACAGTGCTCGTCATTGAGCAGTGAGCGAGGCTCACTCGACGCTGACAGCCTCGATGATGTTGAGGCGCGCCGCGCGGCGCGCGGGGAGCACCGAGCCGAGCAGGCTGATCGCCAGCGCGCCGATCGTGAAGACGAACACCGTCGGGCTCGGCCGGAAGCCAACGTGGAGATTCATGATGTCCCCGCTGACGAGGCTGTACAGCCACCGGTCCATCAGGCCGAACACCAGCCCCAAGACACCGCCGATGACACCAATGCCTGCCGCCTCCGCCAGGACCATCTGCAATGTGAATCGGCGGCTGGATCCCATCGCGCGCATAACACCGATTTCGCGGCACCGTCCGAGCACCGACAGCGTGAGTGTGTTGAAAAGTGCGACTGCGGCCACGAACACGACGATGATCCATACGGCGTCGGCGATGAGCATGCTCTCGTGCAGCGGTGCCTGGACCCCTGCCAGCGCCGTGCGACCGTCGTATACGTAGTTCGGTGCTGGCACCACGCGGCGGACGTCGGCCAACAGGTGTTCCGGATCCACGCCCGGGGCTGCGGCGATCTGAAGTGTCGTTACTGCCAGGCGGTCGAACCACGTCCGCAGGTGATCGAGGGCGATCCCAACGCTGCCGATGACCGTTGAGAAGTACGGCACCAAGGCCAGCACAGCGGTCTGCTGCGTGCCGTGTGGCGTCTGCAACCGCAGTTGGTCGCCGACCCGGACGTGGAGGGTCTTGGCCAGATTCTGCGTGAGCACCACGCCCCGCCCGGCGAGCACCTCGGTGCGTACCCGTTCATCGAGCGCGCGGTAGAGCGAATCGTGGGTTCCGGCGGAAAACCCGTCGAGCAACACGCGTGTGCCGCCGATCACGGCGAACGCAAATTCGCCCTCGGTGACACGTGCTACACCCGGCACCGCGGCCACCTTTTCGGTAAGACCTTGCGGCAGCACGTCGGTCGGATAGCTGTCCGGAGGATCTGCGCTCACCCATACGTCGACATCCGCGACCGACGAGAAGATGCCACGCGCCGAGCGGATCGTGTCGGTATTGGTGCCGGTAATCGCGACGGTGGTGACCACCGCGATAAGCACGGTCATCACCGTGGCCCACACTCGCCGCGGCGCACGCTCGATCGTCGCCGCCGCGAGTGCGCCGACCGATCCAAATACTCGGGACGTTGCGGCCGTGGCTTCGACGATGGGCACGGTGAGCGCGAAGCCAAGCGCGATCTCGGCGGCGAACAGAGCAGACATCGCAACGAAGGCGAAGGTGCCGCGTTGGCCGACGATGATCAGGATCGACACCGCGAACACCGCGACGGCGCCAACCCCGCTGGCAATCCGTGGCCAGCGTGCTACGAAGTCCGCCGCTGAAACGCCGACAGGTGCCAATGCCTCGATCGGTGAAACCTTGTACACCTGCCGGGCAGCCATCGCCGACGCAACCACGCTGGTGAGCACCGTCGCCGCGAGGGCGGCTGGTATCGCGCAGCCGGGCAGCCAGTACTCGATGCGAGCTTCCAGCCCTTGGGTGACTGCCGGAGGCAATCGACCAATCGCGGTGCGGCCCACGAGGATTCCGATGCCCGATCCGATGGCTCCGCCGACGAGTCCGAGAATCGCCGCCTCCGCGAGCATGTCGCGAACGATTACGACGCGTCGGCCGCCGATCGCGCGCAGCATCGAGATGATCGGCCGGCGCTGGGTGATCGCCATGGTCATCGTGGTGTGGATCAAAAACGCGCCGACCACTAAAGCGACCGCCGCGCCCATCAGGGCCATGTGGTTCATCAGCTTGACACCATCGCCGGCCCGAGTTGCCCGCATACTGGGTTCCGCGACGATTGCCCGGCCGTTCACAGCAGCGGCGACCGCGGCGCGAGCGGTGGCAAGATCCGCACCCGGTTTCGTAGTGATCAGTATCGAGTCGAGCTGACCGTGTCGCCCGGTAACGTTCTGCGCCAAGGCAAGTGGGGCCAGAACATAGTGTCCGCCATTGAGCTCCGCAAGTTGCTTGCCCTCGAGCACCTCCGTGACAGCGACCGAACCCGAGCCCAGCTGGAACGTCTCGCCCTTCGCACGACCGACACCCGGCCCGACCTGGACACCGTTCGACGTCGCGGACGGCCTGTCCAACGGTCGTGCCCCACCATCTTTCAGGGCATCTTTCAAGGCGCCGCCCAACCTGGCGCTGCTCGCATCGGCGCCCAGCAGCAGAACCGGCCCCGACACCGTGGGCGTAGACATCCGTATCATCGGCGCCGCGGTCGCGACGCCGGGAACCGCGGCTACCTCGGCAGTTATCGTCTCGGGAAATCCCGCATCGGTAATGCCCGACACCTCGAGCGCGGCGATGCCGGCGATCCCCTCGGCCAGCCGGTTGACCGATCCAGTGATCGACCCGAAGATGCCGAACACCGCGACCAGATACATTGCCGACACCGCCATTACGGCGATCGACGCGATCGTGCGCCGACGATGGACAGCGAGTTCGCGCAGGCTGAACACGCGAAGCCGGCTCGCCGCAGCAGCTATCGCCGAGCCGCGTGTCACCTCGGGACCACCGCGACGTCGGAACCGAGCCGACCGTCCTGCAGCGTGATCACCCGATCGGTCGCCGCGGCGGCATTCGAGTTGTGGGTCACCATCACCACCAGCCGACCGCAGCCGTCCTCGTGCGCCACTTCGGCAAGCAGCGCCAAGATCGAAGCACCCGTTGTGGAATCGAGGTTCCCGGTTGGCTCGTCGGCGAGGATCAGCGGCGGGTCCATCATCAATGCCCGCGCCACCGCGACCCGCTGCGTTTCGCCACCGGACAGTTCCGCCGGTCGGTGCTGGGTCCGGTTACCGAGCCCGACCCGGTCCAGCAGCCGAACCGCGTCCGGTTTGGCCTCGCCCAGTCGGACCCCGCCGAGCAGCTTCGGAACCGCTACGTTCTCCCACGCCGACAGGGTCGGCAACAGGTTGAAGAACTGAAAGACGAACCCCACTCGATGACGGCGAAACTCCGACTGCTGCTCATCTCGGAGGCGGCCGATCTCCTCGCCGTCGAATGTAATCGACCCAGAATCGGGGGAGTCCAACGCGCCGAGCAGATGCAGCAACGTGCTCTTACCCGCCCCCGACGGCCCGACGACCGACACGAACTGCCCGCCCTCGAGCCGCAGGCTGATCTCGTCGAGTGCACGCACTGATTGACCGCCGACCCGGTACTCACGCACCACGTTGCGGAGTTCGATGGTCAATTCGTGCTTGCGCGTTTCCGAGGTATCGCTGATCATGGTGTCCCTGTGAGACTGCACTACCTAATGCACGATCGACGGCCGCGTCCCGTTCACCATCGACGCCCAGACCCACGCGAGCAACATGCCCCAAGTTGCCTGTATGGGATATATCGTGCCCGCCGCCACCGACAGTGCGAAATCGGCTGTCGGGAGATGCGGTTACCGCGGAAGGCCGACCACACTGCGAACGTCCGCCGGCAGCATTTCCATAACGGTTGGATGGCCGCAGCAACTGGTTTGCGCCGATAACGTCCAGGTGCTGCTCTGGCGCTCGCGGTGAATTCCGGCGGGGGTGAACCGAGGTTACCCGCCCATCGTGTTACTGGAATCGTCACACGTTAGGTGAGCAGATGCCCAGGAACCACCGGGTGGTCGACCACATCGTCGGGCACCTCGCGGCAATTGGAGTCGACCACATCTTCGGTGTGGACGGCGCCAACATCGAGGATCTCTACGACGCTGCGCATTTCCGGCCGGAGATCACCGCGGTGCTGGCTAAGCACGAGTTCTCTGCGGCCACCATGGCCGACGGATACAGCCGAAGCGGGGCCGGGCTGGGTGTGGCGGCAGCGACCTCGGGTGGCGGCGCGCTGAACCTGGTCGCGGGCCTGGGGGAATCGCTTGCGAGTCGGGTTCCGGTATTGGCTTTGGTCGGCCAACCTGCTACGACGATGGACGGTCGGGGCAGCTTCCAGGACACCAGCGGCCGAAACGGATCGTTGAATGCCGAGGCGCTGTTTTCGGCTGTATCGGTGTATTGCCACCGGGTGCTCACGCCAACAGACATCGTTTCGGCTTTGCCCCGGGCCATCTCGGCCGCGCGTATCAGTGGCCCAGCGGTGTTGTTGCTGCCCAAGGACATTCAGCAGGGATGCGTTGGTCACAACGGCCACGGCAAGCGCAATGGTCACGGCGCGCAGGACTTGCGGCCGCTGCCGGCGCCGACCGGCAACCCGCATCTGATCATCCGGGAACTCCGCCGCGCGAACGGCCAGGTCACCATCATCGCCGGCGAGCAGGTGGCCCGCGACGACGCCCGAGTCGAGCTTGAGCAGCTGCGCGCGGTGCTGCGCGCGCGGGTGGCCACCGTCCCGGACGCGAAAGATGTGGCCGTCACACCAGGTTTCGGGTCGTCGTCAGCGCTGGGGGTGACCGGTGTCATGGGCCATCCGGGCGTGGCCGAAGCGGTGGCCGCCAGCGCCGTGTGCCTCATTGTCGGAACCCGACTGGCGGTCACCGCGCGCAGCGGCCTGGACGTCCCGCTGGCGGCGGTGCGAACCGTCTCGATCGGGTCGGCGCCGCCATACCTTCCGTGTACTCATGTGCATACCGACGACCTGCGTGGCTCGCTGCGCACGCTGACTCAAGCGCTCTCCGGCCGCGGACGGCCAACCGGCGTTCGCGTGCCCGATGTGGTGCGGCGCACCGAAATGACGCCCCCACCCTTCGCCGGCCCGGGTGTGAGGTACCGCGATGCCATAGCGGTGCTGGACGGCGCCTTGCCTGACGGAGTGGACATCGTCATCGACGCCGGCAACACCGGCACGGCGGCGATCCACTATCTGCCGGTGCGGCGCGGCGGCAGGTTTGTGGTCACACTCGGCATGGGTGGCATGGGCTACAGCTTCGGCGCCGGGCTCGGGATGGCGTTCGGGCGTGCGAACAGCGGACGGCCCAGCGGACGCACCGTGGTGATCGCCGGGAACGGCGCGTTTTTTATGCACGGCATGGAGGTGCACACCGCAGTGCACTACCGGCTTCCCGTGACGTTCGTGTTGTTCAACAACAACGCCCACGCCATGTGTGTCACCCGCGAGCAGCTGTTCTACGACGATCTCTACAGCTACAACCGGTTCCGTTCCAGCCGGCTGGGGGCCGGTCTGGCGGCGATGTTCCCTGGGTTGACGTCGGTCGACGTCAATGACCTCGACCAATTCGACGCCGCATTGCGCGCCGCACTGGAGGTCGAAGGCCCAGCGGTTGTCAGCGTTGAATGCGCTGCCGACGAAATCCCTCCATTCGCACCGTTCCTTTCGCGGCCGTTAGCAAAACCCATTGCCATACAACAGACCTCAACCACAAAGGAGAACCGTTCCGATGTCGTTGCCCGCGCTTGAGGATATCGTCGCCCATACTGGCACCACCGAACCCATCGACGGGGCGATCCGCATCGAGACCTCTCCTCGGGAGAAAGCCACTCCGATCATCATGGAGATGATGCGCTCGGTGTACCCGCACGATCAGGTCTTCGGCGAGTACTGCACCGTCAACGATTACATCGACTGCCCGCCCGACGAACTGTTCGACTACATGGCAGACACCCGCAGCCTCGAGGAGTGGACGTACAGCCTGCGCGGTTTCACGCCGACCGACGAACCCGGCCTGTGGCTTGCCCAGGACCGGCTCGGTTCGGAGACCAAGATCTACACGCGCACCATCGCCGATGCGCAGGCCCGCACCGTCGACTATCACTGCGCGTGGGATCAGGGCAAGCACCTGTGGATGATCTATTTGATGCGAGTCATCGACGCCCAAGTTGTCCTCGACAAGCCGGGTTCGGTTGTGCTGTGGACCAATTGCCATCACCCGTTCTACGACCACAATCCCTACCCAGAGACCGCCCCGCCGAAGCGCCCCGTTTGGGTCGGCGACTTCTGGGACATGTTCGGCGCCGGTCACCTTCTGGAGCTAAAGAACCTCAAGGCAATCGCCGAATACCGCCACCACAACGGTCTGCCGATCACTCCGGTCTGGATGAGATGAGGACATCGTGAGCCAACCCACCGTCAGCCTGACCGACGTTTCCAGCTACCTGCCCGGCGAGCCGATCAGCCCTGACTACTATGCGCAATTCGCCGAATCCGACGACCTACGTGACAACCTCATGTTTCGCGCCCCGAAATTTCGCCATCACGTCGCACCGGACGAGAGTGCGATCGACATGGTCGAGCGTGCAGCGGAGGGCCTTATCGAGCGGCACGGCCACGATGTCATCGAAAGCGCCGATGTGTTGATCACCCACACCCAGGTGCCGGACATGGCGTTCTACGGCGCCGGGGGCGGGATCGCTCAGCGATTGGGCATGCGGCCCTCCTGGGTGCTCGACCTGCACAACGGCGGGTGCGCCGCGTTCGTGTTGGCGCTCTACGTCGCTCGTCGGCTGCTGGCGTCGGGTGACGGGCGCACCGCGCTGATTGCCATCGCGCAAAACGCCGCCGGGCAGGTCTTCGATCAGCCCGGAATTCGCTGCAAGGCGCAGGCTGCGGTGCCCGGCGACGGTGCCGCGGTCGGACTGGTTACGTTGTCCGAGCGGTCGCCAGTTCTTGATATCGAGTGCCGCACCTATGGCGAATATGCCGGTGACATGACGATCGCGATTGATCCGCCCCGCAAGTGGTGGCAGGCCGGGCCAGGTGAGGGCTGCATCGGTTTCACCGAAAGCAAGATCACCAAGGTGCTGGCCCGCGGCAACCGGCTGGTCCCCGAAGTGGCGCTGGCGGTCTGTGACCGAATCGGGATGCGTCCCAAAGACATCGATCTTTTGGTCACCAACCAGCCTAACCGGGTGTTCTTGCGCAATTGGCGCGAAGCGCTCGAATTGCCGAAGGAACGTCACCGCGACACGTTTGATGAGTGCGGTAACCTGTTCGGCGCAGGCATTCCGATCAACTTGGACCGAGCGATATCCGACGGACAGCTCAGCGTCGGCAGCGTGGTCATGATGGCCGGCTTCGCGCACGCCGGCGACTTCGCAGGCGCGGCAGCGGTCCGCTGGGGCGGGCGGGGCTGATGCAAGCCGTCCTGCGCCCCGTCAGCGCCGAGGTCGGTGGCGCCTTACCGAACGCCATCGATCCGTTTGCGTTGTCGCTCAACGAGAATCCGTTCCCACCACTTCCGGCGGTACGGTCGGCGTTGATCCGCTCGATCGATGTGGCCAACCGTTATCCGGAGTTTCTGCCCGAGCGGCTGCGCCGGGTGATGGCCGGCCATGTCGGCGTGCGCGCGGACCAGGTGGTGCTGGGCGCCGGTGCGACAGGTGTGATCACGCAGGCCTTGCAGGCACTGACCTCTCCTGGCGACACGATCGTCATGGCCTCACCAACCTTCGACGGGTACCCGATCCTCGCGCGAATGGCCCGGCTGGCGCCGGTGACCGTCCCGCTCGACGAACACGGCCATCACGACCTTGATGCGCTTGCCGACGCTGCCGCCAACGCCAGGGTGGTGGTGGTGTGCCGGCCACACAACCCAACTGGCACGCTGCAGTCCACGGCCGAAATCGTGAACTTCCTGCGCCGGGTACCGCCCGCCACCATCGTGCTGCTCGACGAGGCGTATATCGAATTCGCCGCGGCTGAGCACCGGATCGAAGCTTTGGCGCTAATCGCACGGTTCCCCAACGTGTTGATGGTGCGGACCTTCTCCAAGGCGTATGGGCTGGCGGGACTGCGGATCGGTTACGGGTTAGCTTCCGCGGAGCTGACCCGCACGTTGTGGGCCCACCAGCAGCCGTTCGGCATTGCGATCACCAGCCTGGTTGCGGTCGTGGCCTCCTACGATGCGGAAGACCAACTGCTGCAAAGGATCCGGCAGATCACTGCCGAACGTCGCTATCTGCGGATGCGGCTCAGCGCAATGGGGATCTATACCACCGACTCGTACGCGAACTTCGTATACCTGCCGTCGAGGGGTCGGCTGTGGCGCGATGAGTTCGCCGGGAGCGGGCTACGGATTCGGTTCGATGCCGACGGCGGCGCACGGATCAGTGTGGGCAGCCGCGCGTCCACCCAAGCGGTGCTGTCCGCGGTTGGAAAAACGGCCGCGATGACTGCAAGCTGAACTCCCGGCTCCGCGCGAGGGGGCGGGGGAAGCCGGGCTCGGCCCGCATCGTCGCCGGGCGCGCGCCCTCGTTGGCCGCAAGTGCGGTAAGAAAGGGCGTGACTGCCTCAAGGCCGGACAAGCGATCCGACGAGCGACCTTACAAGCGTGACCCGATCGCCCAGGCGCGTGCTAACTGGGAGCGTGCCGGATGGGGCGACGTCGCCCAGGGCATGGTCGCGGTCACCTCGGTGATGCGTGCGCATCAAATCCTGCTGGCCCGGGTCGAGACTGCGCTGCGTCCCCATGACTTGAGTTTCTCCCGCTTCGAGTTGCTGCGGCTGCTGGCGTTCAGCCGAACCGGAGCACTGCCGATCACTAAAGCGTCCGACCGGTTGCAGGTTCACGTCACCAGCGTGACCCACGCAATCCGCCGACTGGAGGCCGACGGGCTGGTTCAGCGGGTGCCGCACCCCACCGACGGGCGGACGACGCTGGTGCAGATCACCGATCTCGGCCGCTCCACGGTCGAGGACGCCACCGTCACGCTCAACGAGCAGGTGTTCGCCGACATCGGAATGGACGCTGACGAATCCCAAGCACTGGTGTCGTCCATCGAAACGTTGCGGCGCAACGCAGGCGACTTCTAGCGTTAGTGCAGGTCGCCGGTCAGGTAGCGCTGCAGAGTGGGTCCGATGGCGTCTCCACGTTCGGCCGCGCCGGTCGCCCGCACAGCATCTTTGCGGTCATCGACTACACCGGCCGGCGCACGGCCCGCCGCTACACCACCCCGATCCGGGTCGTCGAGCAGCCGGATGGCTTCATCGTCCCGCTGACCTATGGGCCGAAAACCGGCTGGTATGTCAATTTGCAGGCTGGTGCCGGCTACCTGCACTGGCAGGGGGCGCGATCCCGGTGGGCAACCCACCCTGGTGTCCACACGCACAGTGGCCCAACTGTTGCCGCCGCCGTAGCGATTCCTGTTCTGGCTCGACGGCACCGACGAGTGCGTAAGGATGCAGAAGCTCAGCGAATCCGCCGGTGACATGCCGACCGACATCGCCCAGCGCGCCGACCACTTTGGTCATGCCGCGACGTAGCGCAGGCTGCTCCCAGCTAATGGGTCGGTGCAGCCTGCGTGACTTACTCGTCGCCATCCGACGAGTTGCGTCGCCGGCCACGGCGAGCGTGGACTGTAAGCAATCGTTCTATCGTGGACGCTGTGACCCAGACCGCAGACCGCGCCGCGGAGGCTTCGCCATGGTCGCCGCGGGAAACCGAATTGCTTGCGGTGACTTTGAAGCTGCTGCAGCAACACGGCTATGACAAGTTGACGGTGGACGCGGTGGCGTCCACCGCCCGGGCCAGCAAGGCTACGGTGTACCGGCGCTGGCCATCCAAAGCGGCATTGGTGTTGGCCGCGTTCACCGAGGGGATCCGCCAGGTCGCGGTCCCGCCCAATACCGGTACGCTGCGGGGCGATTTACTACGAGTGGGGGAGCTGGTTTGCGAGCAAACCCACCAGCACGCGAGCACCATGCGCGCAGTTCTCGTTGAGGTGTCGCGCAACAGCGCGCTCAACGACGCGATGCAGCACCAGTTTGTCGACCAGCGGAAAGCCTTGATGCGCCACATCCTGCAACAGGCCGTCGACCGCGGTGAGATCGATAGTGCGGTGATCAGCGACGAACTCTGGGATGTGCTGCCCGGTTACCTCATCTTCCGGTCCATCATCTCGGGCCGGCCCCCCACTCGTCGTACGGTGCGAGCCCTCGTCGACGACGTCATCATCCCCAGCCTCACCCGACCCACCCGGTAACGCGGTATCGGGCACGATCACCGACCGGGCCCGTGGGTTGAACACGTCCCGGGCGGACGAATGTGCATTCCGTCATCCCTTGTAGTGTCCGGTCCCGTACCGTACTGTTATAGCCGTCGATTCCGCTTGGCAGCGCGGGAAAGGACGACGCCGCGCGAGCGATCGCGTCACCGGTTATCGGAAGGTTAACGGGTGAACGGGATTTCAATTACCCGTTTGGTCAGGCGGGGGTGGATGCTGCTGGCCGCCGTGTTGGTGGTAGCTGCCGCAGGGTTGTGCGTGTATCGGCTACACGGCATCTTCGGTTCTCACCACAACACTTCGGCCACCGGCGGCATCTCGAATGACATCATCCCGTTCAACCCCAAGCAGGTGATCCTCGAGGTCTTCGGCGCTCCCGGGACGGTGGCGACCATCAACTACCTAGACGTCAATGCTCAGCCGCAGCGAGTTGATGACGCTACCCTGCCGTGGTCGTACACCATAACGACGACCGAGCCCGCGGTCTTCGCCAACATTGTGGCGCAGGGCAACAGCAATTCCATCGGTTGCCGCATCACCGTCAACGGTGTGGTCAAAGACGAGAGGACAGTCAACGAAGTGAACGCCTACACCTATTGCCTGGACAAGTCCTCATGAGCAACCACGTCCGGCGGCCTTTTTTGCCGCACACCATCCGCCGGCTCTCGGTGCCGATCTTGCTGTTCTGGCTGGCCACCGTTGCCATAACGAATAGTGCCGCACCGCAATTGGAGGAGGTGGGCAGAACACATAACGTGGCAGCGAGCTCCGCGGACGCACCGTCGCTGCAGGCGATGAAGCACATCGGCAAAGTGTTTCACGAATTCGATTCCGACAGTTTGGCGATGATCGTCCTGGAAGGCGACAAGTCCCTCGGTGCCGACGCCCATGTATTTTACAACAGCCTGATTCAGAAGCTCTCGCCCGATACCAAGCATGTCCAGCACATCCAGGACTTGTGGGGGGATCCGCTGACGTCGTCGGGCTCGCAGAGCACAGACGGCAAGGCCGCGTATGTCCAGGTGTATCTTGCCGGTGATCAAGGCGGGGCGCTAGCAAACGAATCCGTCGCCGCTGTCCGCGACATCGTGGCGCATACGCCACCACCGCCTGGGGTTAAGGCCTATGTCACCGGACCGGCGCCGCTCTTCGCGGATCAGTTTACGGTGGGCAGCAAAAGTACCGCGAAAGTCACTCTGATAACCCTGCTGGTGATCGCGGTGATGTTGCTCTGGGTCTACCGTTCCGTCGTCACCATGATCCTGGTGCTTCTCACGGTCCTTATCGAGATGGCGGCGGCCCGCGGAATTGTCGCCGTTCTTGGAAATTTCGGGATCATCGGACTTTCGACGTATGCGACTAATCTGCTGACGTTACTGGTCATAGCCGCCGGTACGGACTACGCGATATTTTTCCTCGGCCGTTATCACGAGGCGCGGGGAGCCGGCGAGGATCGTGAAACCGCTTTCTACACCATGTATCACGGCACCGCCCGTGTTGTGCTGGGCTCGGGCCTGACCGTTGCCGGCGCGGTATTTTGCCTGAGCTTTGCCCGGATGCCTTATTTTCAAAGCCTGGGCGTTCCCGCGGCAATAGGCGTTCTTGTCTCGCTGGTGGCCGCGCTCACTTTGGGCCCGGCCGTGGTTACCGTGGGCAGTCATTTTCGTCTCTTGGAACCCAAGCGCATGCTGAGGACCCGGGGATGGCGGCGGGTCGGTACGGCCATCGTCCGCTGGCCCGGGCCGATTCTTGTGGTCACGTGTGCGGTGGCCCTGGTCGGTCTACTCGCCCTGCCGGGATACAAGACCAGTTTCGACCCTCGCCCATTCATGCCTGCCTATACTCCGGCCAATATCGGCTATGCGGCCGCGGAGCGGCATTTTTCTCCGGCCCGGCTGAATCCCGAACTGCTGATGGTCGAGACCGATCACGATATGCGTAATCCGGCCGGCATGCTCGTCTTGGACAGGGTGGCCAAAGGCGTCTTCCATGTCCCTGGTATAGCCCAGGTGCAGGCCATGACCCGGCCCTTGGGGACGCCGATCGACCACAGCTCGATACCGTTTCAGATCAGCATGCAAAGCGTCGGGCAGATGGAGAACCTGAAATACCAGAAAGACCGCGCGGCCGACATGCTGAAGCAGGCCGCAGAGATTGCGAAAACGATCGACACTTTTAACCGCCAGTATGCCCTGCAGCAGCAGCTGGCCGCTGCTACTCACGACCAGACGGAAAGCTTTCATCAAACGGTCGCCACGATGAATGACTTGCGAGATAAGCTTGCGAATTTCGATGACTTCTTCAGGCCGATTCGCAGCTATTTCTATTGGGAAAAGCACTGCTACGATATCCCGGCCTGCTTTGCGTTCAGGAACGTCTTCGACGCACTCGACGGTATCGACCAGGTCGCCGAGCAGCTGGGAAAACTCGCGGCGACTTTCGATAAATTGGATGCGATCCAACCGCAACTGCTGGCGCTGATACCGCAACAGATCGGAAGCCAGCAGACCCTTCGAGAGTTGACGCTGTCGAACTACGCCACCATGTCGGGGATCTACGACCAGACGGCGGCGATGATCGAAAATTCGACCGCCATGGGCCAAGCCTTTGACGCCGCCAAGAACGACGATTCCTTCTACTTGCCTCCGGAGGCTTTCGACAACGCCGATTTCAAGCGCGGGCTGAAATTGTTTCTCTCGCCGGACGGCAAGGCCGCTCGCATGATCATCACGCATGAAGGTGATCCCGCGACCCCCGAAGGCATCTCGCATATCGACCCGATCATGAAGGCAGCGCACGAGGCCGTGAAGGGCACCCCCTTGCAAGATGCCAAGTTCTATCTCGGCGGCACCGCTGCGGCCTACAAGGATATCCGCGATGCCGCCAAATACGACCTGATGATCGTCGCAATATCAGCGTTGAGTCTAGTTTTGCTCATCATGATGCTCATCACGCGAAGCCTGGTTGCCGCGCTCGTCATTGTGGGCACAGTGGCGCTTTCGCTGGGCGCCTCTTTTGGATTGTCCGTGCTCGTCTGGCAGGATATCGCCGGAATCAAATTGTATTGGATCGTGCTTGCGCTGGCCGTCATTCTGCTGTTGGCGGTGGGATCCGACTACAACCTGCTGCTGATCTCCCGGTTCAAAGAGGAAATCGGCGCCGGATTGAAGACGGGAATCATCCGTGCGATGGCCGGCTCCGGCTCGGTGGTGACCGCCGCCGGCCTGGTGTTCGCCGCGACCATGTCCTCGTTCGTGTTCAGCGATTTGCGAATTCTCGGTCAGATCGGGACGACCATCGGCCTCGGGCTGCTGTTCGACACGCTGATCGTGCGTGCGTTCATGACCCCGTCCATCGCGACGCTTCTCGGGCGCTGGTTCTGGTGGCCGCAAAGAGTACGCTCCCGGCCGGCCAGCCAGATGCTGCGGCCTTACGGACCCCGTCGCCTGGTTCGGGCGCTGTTGCTGAGGGATCCTGAACGGGCAACGGGCGCAAGCACCGCGCCGTAGGTGCACACCTCAGCTGCTGCGCAGCATCTCGATCACCGCGCTGAAGTCCAAGTCGGCGTGGTCGGCGGCGAACTTGGCGTAGATCTCGGCGGCGTGCCTGCCCAGCGGCGCCGCCGAACCGGTTGAGGCCACCGCATCCATTGCCAGGCCCAGGTCCTTGTTCATCAGCGCGGTCGCAAAGCCGGGATTGAAGTCGTTGTTGGCCGGCGATGTCGGTACCGGCCCCGGCACCGGGCAATTGGCGTGGACCGCCCAGCAATTGCCGGTCGCGCCGGTGATGACGTCGAACAGGGACTGCGCCGACAAGCCGAGCTTCTCGGCCAGCACGAATGCCTCGCCGATCACAATCTGCTGCACCGCCAGCACCATGTTGTTGCACACTTTGGCGGCCTGCCCGGCCCCGGCCGCCCCGCAGTGAATGATCTTGCCCGCCATGGGTTCCAGCACTGGCCGTGCTCGCTGCAGTGCGGATTCGTCGCCGCCCACCATGAACGCCAGCGTCCCGGCGACGGCACCCTTCACTCCGCCGGAGACCGGTGCGTCCAGCTGCGAAACCCCGTGCGATTCCGCCAGCGAGTGCACCTCGCGGGCGTCGTTGACCGAGATCGTGGAGCTGTCGATGAACAGCGCACCGGATCGGGCGGCGGACAGAATCTCGGCGTAGCAGCGTTTGACTACGTCGCCGTTGGGCAGCATGGTGATGACGACGTCGGCCTCGGCGACCGCGTGGGCAGCGCTGTCGAATACGGCAACGCCCTTGGCGGCCGCGGCAGCCGCCGGCGCGGGCACCGGGTCGAACCCGCGCACAGTATGGCCGGCGGCAACCAGATTCGCCGACATGGGCGCGCCCATGTTGCCCAGTCCCAGGAAAGCAATGGTCGTCATGATCGCCTTTCTAGGCAGTGGCACGCAACCGCGCGGCCTCGGCCCGACCGATGACCACCTGCATGATTTCGTTGGTCCCTTCCAGGATTCGATGCGCCCGCAAATCGCGGACGATCTTCTCGAGACCGTACTCGCGCAGGTAGCCGTAGCCGCCGTGCAGCTGCAGGGCTTTGTCCGCGACCTCGAAGCAGGTGTCGGTGACATAGCGTTTGGCCATCGCGCACAGCTCGACCTTGTCGGCGTCGTCGGCGTCTAACGCACTCGCGGCCCGCCACAACAACATTCGCGACGTCTGAAGCCCGGTAGCCATGTCGGCCAGGGTGAACCGGATGGTCGGCTCGTCGAGCAGGGGAGAGCCGAACGCCTGCCGGTCGCGCACATATGCTCCCGCTTTGTCGAAGGCGGCCTGCGCGCCGCCGAGCGAGCACGCCGCGATGTTGAGCCGACCGCCGTTGAGGCCGTTCATCGCGATGCCGAAGCCGGCGCCCTCGCCGTCCGCGCCGCCCAACATCGCGTCGGCGGGTATCCGGACCCCATCCAGGATCACCTGCGCGGTGGGTTGCGCGTGCCAGCCCATCTTCTCTTCTAGGGCGCCGAAACTCAGCCCTTCAGTGCCCTTTTCGACGACAAAGGCTGATATGCCGCGTGGGCCCGGTTTTTCTGGGCCCCCGGTGCGGGCGAGCACCACGTATACATTGGAGGCCCCCGCGCCGGAAATGAATTGCTTGACGCCGTCGAGCACATAGTCGCCGCCTCGCTTGACGGCGCGGGTGCTCAAAGCGCCGGCGTCGGACCCGGCGCCGGGCTCGGTGAGACAGTAGCTGGCGATAACATCCATCGAGGCCAACTGCGGAACCCATTCCTTGCGTTGTTCGGCGGTGCCGAAAGTGTCGATCATCCACGCGCACATGTTGTGGATGGACAGGAACGCTGCGATCGTCGGGTCGGCGACAGCCAACTGCTCGAAAATGCGGACCCCGTCGAGTCGACACAGCCCACTGCCCCCGACATCGTCGCGGCAGTAGATCGCCGCCATGCCGAGTCCGGCGGCCTCGCGCAACACTTCTGTCGGAAAGTGCTTGGTGGCATCCCATTCCAGCGCGTACGGGGCGAGGCGTTTGGCGGCGAATGCGGCAGCCGTCTCGGTGATGACCCGTTCGTCGTCGCTGAGGGTAAACAATTCCATGAAGCCGCCGACCCTAATTCATTGTCGGGATGACGAATTCGGCGCCGTCTTTGATGCCGGATGGCCACCGTGACGTGACGGTTTTGACTTTGGTGTAGAACTGGATCGACGTCGGGCCGTGCTGGTTGAGGTCGCCGAAGCCGGAGCGCTTCCAGCCGCCGAAGGTGTGGTAGGCCACCGGGACCGGGATCGGCACGTTGACACCGACCATGCCCACTTGCACCCGGGATACGAAATCGCGGGCGGTGTCGCCGTCGCGGGTAAAGACCGCCACGCCGTTGCCGTACTCGTGCTCCGACGGCAGCCGCAACGCCTCCTCGTAGTCGTGCGCCCGCACCATGCACAGCACGGGCCCGAAGATCTCGTCGGTGTAGATCGACATATCAGGGGCGACGTGGTCGAACAGGGTCGGTCCGATGAAAAAGCCGCCTTCGAGGTTGGCGGCGCCGTCAGGCAGCCCAAAAGTCAGGTCGTCGCTGCGTCGGTCGCGGCCGTCGATCACTATTTCTGCGCCGCCGGCCACACCTTGATCGATGTAGTCGCGCACCCGGGTCAGTGCGGCCTCGGTGACCAACGGGCCGTAGTCTGCCTTGGGGTCCAGACTGTGGCCTACGCGCAGGTTGCTGATCCGCTCAATGAGCCTGGCGCGCAACCGTTCCGCGGTTTGCTCACCGACCGGCACCGCGACGCTGATCGCCATGCAACGTTCGCCGGCGCTGCCGTACCCGGCGCCGATCAACGCGTCGACGGCCTGGTCGAGGTCCGCGTCGGGCATCACGATCATGTGGTTCTTGGCGCCGCCGAAGCATTGCGACCGCTTGCCGTTGGCGGCGGCTGTCGCGTAGATGTACTGGGCGATGTCGGAGCTCCCGACGAAGCCGACCGCTTTGATGTCGGGATGATTCAGGATCGCGTCAACGGCTTCCTTGTCGCCGTGTACGACCTGGAATACGCCGGGGGGCAGACCGGCTTCGAGGAAGAGTTCGGCCAGCCGCACCGGGACCGATGGGTCACGTTCACTTGGCTTGAGGACGAACGCATTTCCACAGGCAAGGGCCGGCCCGGCCTTCCACAGCGGGATCATCGCCGGGAAGTTGAATGGGGTGATACCCGCGACCACGCCCAGGGGCTGGCGCAGCGAGTAGACGTCGATACCCGGTCCGGCGCCTTCGCTATATTCGCCCTTGAGCAGATGCGGAATCCCGATGCAGAACTCGATGACCTCGATGCCGCGCTGGATGTCACCGCGCGCGTCGGCCAGTATCTTGCCGTGCTCGAGGGACAGTAGCTCGGCGAGCTCGTCGACGTGGTCGTTGACCAGCTCGATGAATCGCATCATCACTCGGGCGCGGCGCTGCGGATTCCATGCGGCCCAACGCTTTTGGGCCTCGACGGCCGAGGCCACCGCCGCGTTGACGTCGGCCTTACCGGCCATCGGAACCTTGGCCTGCACCTGGCCGGTGCTGGGATTGAAGACGTCAGCGGTGCGGGTGGACTGGCCGGGGGTGCGCTGCCCATCGATGAAGTGCGGGATCTGTGTGGTCATGGGTGTCCTCGGGTGTCGTATACGGCGCCTAAGCAGATACTTGCATATCCTAGTAACTGGGTTCGACCGTTGGCAAGTTGGGTGACTTGTCGCGAGCTCTCGGGCTAATTACCTCGTCGCCGTGTCCGAAGAGACCGGCGTCGGCGCTGATGCGGCGCGAGCCCGTGAAACGGCGCTGGCTCAGAGTGTGCGAATACCCGGCGAGGCCGACCGGGTAGTCGTCCCCACGCTGCAAGGTGCCTAATGAGAGCGCGCTGCGAGGAAGGCGGCGCTCGACGCGCGTCTCGCTCCCAGTGAGCTTGCTGGGCCCCGACTGCGGGCCTATCCGGCGCGAAGCGTGCTTCGGCGACGGCAAGCCGCGGTATACAAGAACTGACCTCACTTCGGCGTCTGGGTAGCCGCTGGAAGCGGCAGCTTTGACCGCTCATGCCAACCCTAACGATGAGAGGTTCCTGGCGTCACTGAGGTCCCAGGGCATCACGTACGTGTCACCGGAAGTCGGCATCTCCGCCGGTCATACGGCCTGCACGGAACTTGATCAGGGCAAGACGCCGACCCAGGTCGCGCAGGACGTGATCAACAGCAGTAACCTGGACGGCTATCATGCCGGGTACTGTGCCGGCGCCAGCATAGGTGCGTACTGCCCCAAGTATGCCGCCCAGATCTGACGGCATTCGTCAAGCTTGCTGCCATCCGAGACCGGAAGCGCGTAGAATCCCAGTCGGAATAAACTTAGGCTGCCGCTCCGTTCTTTCGGTAAGACCTCGGTAACAACTATCATGGAGCACCAGTAATGATCACGAAAATCCTAGTTAGCGCCGCTATCGCCGTCGTGGCTGCCGTTGGAGCAGCAGCACCGGCCATCGCTGACCCGCACGAGCGCTGCACTTACACGGGCAGCGTTGGGGGTGGCGCATTCTGTTACCTCAGCCCTTCGACACCCCCGAATGCCGGCCTCAATGTCCCGAACCAGTTCACCCCGGGAATCCAGAACGGTCCCTCCGGTCCGGCCGCCATCCAAGGCCAACAGTAATCTCTGTCAAAACCGCCACCGGTGGTGGATCCAACATTGGTTCAACGCTGCGCGTAAGGCCATTTGACCTCTGGTAATCGGGTTGTGCATTGGACCTACGACGGGTCCATGAGGACGCTGCTGCGGTCGGTCAGACGCGTCCAACCCCACCACCCGAACTTGCAGGCAAATAAGAACAGGCAAAAAAGCCGAACTCGGATACGACCCTTGTAGGACTTCCAGCCGGGTTGTTCGGCGAAATCCTGCGCCATCCGCTAGTGCTCCACACCGGGTCCATGCCCGGTGCGCACCGAAAAGACGGGGATCTGGTGGCCCGCAGGCAACCCGCGAGTCGGTGCCCGGACCGGCACGCAGCGGTCGACGACGCCGATCGCGCCATCGAATCTGAGATGCAGGCACGCGTGGTGCTGGTGGATCGCAACCACCAGCCGGGTGGGCACTGGACCACGGCCTAACCCTTCGTGCGACTGCATCAGCCCTCGGCGTTCTACGGCGTCAACTCGCTTAACCCCGGCGGCGACACCCTCGACCAAGTCGGTTGGAACGAAGGGCTCTCGTTCCTCACCATTTCCGGCACCGCGATCACAAACGACATAGGACACCTCCAGTAGCCCATGTAATCGAGCTGTCGCCCCCGCGATCAGCGATAAGCGGATGGTAGGCGCACCCGGCAGCGAATTGCGCGTTTTTGCTGACATCCCGGCTGTCTGAAAGCCAGCGTGCGCTCCCAGATCGGCGTTGTTAACGCGCGCTGCTCTTGCCGAGCCTGTGCGCACCCACCGGTGATATCCCTGCGGTGGGCGCCAACCTCTGCGGCGACAGGCCGGCGATGATGCCGCCGCGCCCGTGAACGCGGGCGCGGGAACCGAAGCCACCGGATTGCCGCCGAGCGTTTACCAATCACCTTGTCCGGGAACATATTTCGGAGGTTCCGTCGTTCTAGGGGCAGGTGGCGTCGACTGTGAAGGGCTTATTTACCTGTTTACCTGCTGGCCCGCGTTGTCTACACCGCTGGCCGTGCCGGTGATGTGGTAGGTGTTACCGTTCTTGGTGGCACTGGCGTTGTTGCCGGGTGCGCCCTCGGAGAACTGGCCGTCTGTCATCGAGCACACCACCGGGCCGCTGACGTTTTGGGGCTGGCCGCCGATGGTGACCTTCGGTTCTCCTCGGGCCGCCGCGGGTGTGTTGCTCGGCGACGTCGCGGAGTTGGAGCTGGTGGCTGCGCTGGACGTCGCCGAGCTCGAAGACGGGCCGGAGGCTTTGTTGCTGCTGGAGCAGCCGGCCACGCCCGCGACGATCGTCGCGGCGGCAACGGCGATCAACAGCTCAGGCTTCACCGATTTCCGCTGTGGTAGGTGTCGAGTCTATGGCTGCGTGGTTATTTGCTGCGTATACCGCTGATGAAACTCTGGGTCTCCTCCCAGGTGGGCAGGAGGCCAGACGCCCGCACTTCCTCGAAGCTGGGGGCCGCGGCGTCACGGTCGGACAAGCTGGGCGCGGCACCATCGACCAGCGGCCAGTCGATGGCCAGCGCCGGATCCGTCGCACAGATGGTGTGCTCGCGTTGCGGGTTGTATTCCGCCGAGCACAGATACATCACCGTCGAATTATCTTGCAGGGCAAGGAAACCGTGCCCGAGACCTTCCGAGATGTAGATCGTCCTGCGGTCGGAGTCATCGAGCAGAACCGAGTCCCACTGGCCGAATGTCGGTGAGCCGACCCGGATGTCGACGACGACGTCGCACACCGCGCCGGACACGCAGGTCACGTACTTGGCCTGGCTCGGTGGCAGCTGGGCGAAGTGCAGGCCACGCAGCACGCCGGCCGACGACACCGAACAGTTGGCCTGCCGGACTTCTAGCCGATGACCGGCGAACGCGGTGAATTCGCGGTCGGTGAGCCATTCGAAAAACAGGCCACGCGAATCGCCATGGATGGCAGGGGTGATCTCCCAGGCGCCGGGAATGCCGAGTTCGCGAACTTTCAACTCACTGACCACGTTCCTCGTAGCGGGCCTCCGCGGCGTCCTTCAACGGACGCCACCACGACTCGTTGGCACCATACCAGTCAATGGTGGCCCGCAAACCCTCCTCGAAGTCGGTGTGCTTTGGGGCCCAGCACAATTCGTCGTACAGCAACGACGGGTCGATGGCGTACCGCAGGTCGTGGCCGACCCGGTCGGTCACATGGTCGAAGTCGTCGGGTTCGCGACCCATCATCTGCAGCAGCGTGCGCAACACGGTCAGGTTGTCGCGCTCACCTTCGGCGCTGATCAGGTAGGTCTGGCCAATCCGGCCTTTTTCCAGGATTCGCCGGACCGCGCTGTTGTGATCGTCAACGTGGATCCAGTCGCGCACGTTGGCGCCGGTGCCGTACAGCTTGGGCCGCCGGCCGGTGAGCACGTTGGTGATCTGGCGCGGGATGAATTTCTCGATGTGCTGATACGGCCCGTAGTTGTTGGAGCAGTTGGAGATCGTCGCGCGCACCCCGTACGACCGCACCCAGGCCCGGACCAGCATGTCGGCGCCGGCCTTGGTCCCCGAGTACGGACTCGACGGGTTGTAGGGCGTCGATTCCGTGAACCGTGTGGGGTCATCGAGCTCCAGGTCGCCGTAGACCTCGTCGGTCGATATGTGGTGTAGCCGCACACCGTGGCGGCGCACCGCCTCCAGGATGATGTACGTGCCGATCACGTTGGTGCGCAAAAACGGCTCCGGGTCGTCCAGGGCGTTGTCAACGTGGCTCTCGGCGGCGAAATGCACGACCGCGTCGGACTCGCCGACCAGCGTGTCGACCAGCGCGGCGTCGGTGATGTCGCCCTCGACCAGCCTGATGGCGTCGTCGACGTCGGCCAGCGACTCGCGCCGCCCGGCGTAGGTAAAAGCGTCGAGCACCGTCACGGAATCTTCGGGGTGCTCGCGTAACGTGCTGTGCACGAAATTCGCGCCGATGAACCCGGCTCCTCCGGTGACCAGCAACCGCATGGTCGAAACCCTAACCGAGCGAGGGGGTCAATCGGAGCGGGTTAGCCCCAAAGGCCCGGCCAATTCGCTCAGGGCGGGCAGCAGCGTCTCTTCTTTCCAGCCGCCCAGCACCTGAATCGCCACGTGGTCGGCACCGGCTTCGCAATGTTCCTTGAGACGGTGCGCAATGGCCTCTGGGGTGCCGTATGCCACCACCGCGTCGATCAGCCTGTCGCTGCCGGGCTTGCGCACGTCGTCCTGGGTGAATCCCAGCCGCAGCCAATTGTTCACATAGTTGCTCAGGCCCAGATAGCGGTCGGCGGTTTCTCGGCCGATCGCGCGGGCCTGGTTCGCATCGGTGGTGAGTGCCACCTTGTGCTCCGGCGCCAGGAACACCGATTTTCCGACCAGTTCGCGCGCCTTGGCCGTGTGCTCCGGCGTGGTCAGATACGGGTGGGCGCCGGCGCTGCGTTCGGCCGCCAGCCGCAACACCCGCGGGCCGAGCGCCGCGAGCACGCGTCGGCTGGTCGGCACCATCGCGGCGTCGAGTGCGTCGAGGTAGCTGACCAGGGCGTCGAAGGGCTTGACGTACTCCTCGGTGTGCTCGCGGTGGCCCACCCCGACGCCGAGCAAAAACCGTCCCGGGTGGGCGCCTTCGATGCGCGCAAAGGACTCGGCGACCGCCGGTGCCGGCGCGGACCAGATGTTGACGATCCCGGTCGCCAGCTGCAATGAGCTCGTCTGCGCCAGGACCGGGTCGACCCAGGCCAGTTCCGCGTCGGGCGAGCCGCCGATCCAGACGGCGCCGTATCCCAGGGATTCGATCTTGGCGGCCAGGTCGGGCGTGATCGAGCGGGTGGGCAGCCATACGCCGAACCGGCCCAGGTCGGGTTTCAGTGCAACTGCCTCGGTCATCTACGTCCCCCTTGAAAAGATGCGGCGTCTGCGAGCTCAGGACTGAGTCAGTCCGAGCGGCCCCGCCAATTCGGCTAGCGCCGAAACAAGGCTTTCATCCTTGGTGAGGACCTGCACGGGCACGTGGTCGGCGCCCGCGTCGAGGTGCTGTTTCAGCCGCGCCGCGACTTGGTCCGGCGTGCCGTAGGCCACGACGGAGTCGACCAGGCGGTCGCTGCCCGGGCGGGTGACTTCCTCGTCGGAAAAGCCCAGCCGCTTCCAGTTGTTGCGATAATTGGCCAGGTTGAAGTAGATGTCAAGCGCCTTGCGACCCACCGCACGGGCCTTGTCGGCGTCGGTCGTCAGCACCACCTTGTGCTCGGGGGCCAGGAACGCCGACTCACCGATCAGTTCGCGGGCCTGCGCGGTGTGCTCGGGGGTGGTCAGGTAGGGGTGGCCGCCGGCGCTGCGTTCGGCCGACAGCTTCAGCACCCGGGGACCCAGGGCCGCGACCACGCGCCGGTTGGCCGGCACGCCGTACTCGTCGAGCTGGTCCAGGTACTGCACCAGCGCGTCGTAGGGCTTGCGGTACTCGCTGACCGCCTCCCGGTGACCGACGCCGATCCCCAATAGAAAGCGGCCGGGGTAGGCCTTGTCGATGCGGTGGAACGACTCGGCCACCGGCTTGGCGGCCGCGGTCCAGATGTTGACGATGCCGGTGGCGACCTGCAAGGTCGTCGTCGCCTCCAGGATGGGCTCCACCCAGGCCAGTTCGGCGGGCGGGGAACCACCCACCCAGACTGCGCCGTAGCCCAGGGACTCGATCTCTTTGGCTTGTTGGGGCGTGACGCCGCGTCCGAACGATCCGAACCGGCCAAGATTGGGTTTGCTAGCAGCAGAATCGGTCATGGTGGCTGCAACCGGCAGTGCGGAGGCCCTATTCCGGCAGCGCAACATCGACGGCGGGCGGT
>DATJBA010000292.1:0-3239 GCA_035515675.1 Mycobacterium sp. | reverse complement strand
CATGTGGCATCGAACACCCCTTCCTGACTTATTTATTGCAGAAACCGCGATCCACCATGGGGCCGGCGTCTTGCACGACGACCGCGACTACAGACGGATTGCTGCCGTGCGGCCTGGCTTTCAAACACAACAACTCACGCGGCAGCACTAAACACGTCGCCGGGAGGTCGTCCAGTAAACCTACCGGCGCTGCGGATCTAGGTCACTTCGCGATCGCGATGAGCGCGCCGGGTCGCATCCACCGGATGACCTGCACCAGTGTGCCGTCGTCAATCGCGACGCATCCGGCGGTTGGTCCACCGTCGGTGGCATGCATGAAAAAGCCCGACCCGTTGCCTGGCATACGGGCCTTGTTCACGCCCATCACCACCGAATGCACGTACTGGGGAATGTCGAGGTTCTCGCTCGCCGACGTGTCGAACCGACACTGCTCTTTTCTGCACCGCTGCTGACTGTTGAACGTCGGGCTGCTCAAATCTTCGTCCCACCAGTCGTCCGGACCGACCTGGACGTACCGCAGGGCGCCGCCCGGGGACGGCGCGGTGCCGAACACGTAGTCGAGCGTGAAGACGCCCATCGGCGTCGCGGGATAGTTGTCCTTGGCCTGAGGAGCCAATCCCGCCGAGCCGATGTGCGCGGGAATTCCGACTCCGATCGGCTGCCAGCCGGCAGCGCTGCGTTGCCAGACGTCCATCTTCGCCGACGAACCGCCCACTCCAACGACGGAGACCACCTGCGTCGCATTGCCCACCGATGGCGCAAACCACAGGTTGTCGGTCGCGTGGCGCAGCGGTGCCGCGGCCAGCACCAGGCAGCACGCAATCACCAGCACCACGCAGCACGCGGCCAGCGATGCCAGCAATCGACGCACCGGTCCATCGTCGAGGGACTCACAATGGAAGTCAAGTTAAAACCCCAATAGCGCGCCACAAATCAGGTGGCCACGGCCTATGTCGCTATGAAGATCCACTTGCCGGCCGACGGCGCTGACCCAGGTGAACAGGTTCCCAGTCACGGTGTCGGCAAAGTCGTGATTTAAGCTTTTGACCTGCGTTGTTGCAGAGCCAGCGCCTCAGCGACCAGGACCATATCTCGGGCCATTTGCCACGGGACGGTTTCATCGGCCTTCCCAGCTCATCCTCCGTCGGTGTCGTCAGTGGGGACTGTGGTTCCGGTCGGGGCAATGGCGGCGTTGATTGCGGCCTGCACCAGGTCATCCGATCGTCGCGAAGCGATCAGCAGCAGGCGTTGGCGACAGCCGAGAACGAGTAGACGCCCAACAGCGACGGCTCGGTTCCTGTCTCACGGTGCGAGCCTGACCAGGCCCGGCGGCATGGGTGGCGCCGGCGACGGCTCCGCCGGACCGTTGCCGCCGGCGCCGCCGGTACCGCCGCCGATACCACCGGTACCGCCGCCGATACCGCCGGTATCATCACTGCCGCCAGCGCCCCCCGGCTGAGGACCAACAGCAGGAGGCTCCGCCTGTTGCGGTGGAGGCTCCGCCTGTTGCGGTGGAGGCGGCGGCTGTTTTGGTGGAGGCGGCGGCTGTTTTGGTGGAGGCGGTGCCGCGATCGGCCGGGGTGGTGTCAGGATCTGCGCCGTCGGCGGCGGTGGTGTCGGAAGTTGCGGCGGGTTCGGGTCGGTGACCTCGCCGGAGGGAATCGCTCCGATCAGCGAGGCGAGCGCTGTGCCATGCGCGTCAAAATCCGACCGGTCGCCCCCGGGGCGGGACGCCACCAAAACGCCACAGTCCATCAAATGTGGCAGCCGCACCGCACCGGTACCCGTCGGTTCCTGCCGCGGTGCCGGCATGTTGATCACGTCCGGCACCGGCCTTGACTCCCGCAGATCGCCTCCTGAGTTGACGGCGTTGCGCGTGGACGGGGCCACCCGGTGTGTCGGCTCATTCCATCCCGCCGCGGGATTAGCCATGATGGAAGCTATCTTGCTTTGATCGTACGGGCAGTAGGCTGCCACTGCCGCAGTGATGAATCGGGTCTCGGTGCGCGCGAGGCGGCCGCGCGGGTATAGGCGCTCGATCGGGTCGATGCTATACGCATTGTTCACCATCGCGTCCACTAAGTCGTCCACCGGCATGCCGGCATCGAGTATGCGACAAATGTGATGGGCTGTGACGATGAGGCTTGGCACGTTATTGAGAGCGGGGATGTCTTCTTGATCGAGCAGCGCCAGAAACTGCTCGTCCTGGTCTGGGTCGGCCGCTGCTGCGCCACTGCGCAGAATTGCGCCGCCGGTTAGCACCACGATGGCGGTAACCAGGGCGGTGGTCAGACCGGCGATGCCGGCGATCCCGGTGAACATGGAATGCCCGCTGCCGTCGATGTTAGCACTTCACCACCGTGTACGGCGCACTCGCTAAGGGCTGTCGTCCAGCTGGATGCTGTTGTGTGCGCTCGTCGCCGTTCAGGTAGCGGCGCTGTAGCCGATCGATGAGAAACTCTGCCTCGTGTATGTCTCGGCGCAGCGCGGCCGCTTCCATCCGCATCGCGAATGCCCGGCCGTTCCTGCTGGTGACATCCTGGCGTTCCACCCAGGCCAACTGGCTGGTCATCTCGCGCAGTTGATGCAGTAACGCGCGGATCAACTCCACAGCCTGGGCAGGCTGGTGATCGCCCATGGGGCAATCGTCGCATTCGCCGCCCGTGGCCGCGTCGAAACGGACAGTGCTTCCCGGCTGATCTACTTCGGGTGGTCTCCGACTTCTGCAACGCCTTGGCTGTCTACCGTGATACCGCGAAACGACTTGTGTCCGAGAGCCCATCGCTTCTGCCGAATCTCAACCAACCTCAAAGCCATTGCCGAAGTTACGTCCGTGGATGCAGTGACAATCACTGACACCACAGGCAACCCAGCGGGGGCGGAATTAGCCCTCCGTCACGCTGGGGCCACTTCGAGTTGACATTGCGTACCCCCGTTGGGAGCACTTTCATCGGCCACCAAAACGAAATGAACATCATCGCTGGGCACACCTTGGTTCGCGAGCTCCTGCATCAATTGCGCCGAGATCACCGAGCTCTGCGAGTAGCCGAAAACAACGACAGGGTTCGCGGCATCCACGTGTGGGCCGGCGATCTGGTTCGAGCTGTCCGCGCACCGTGCGGTCGATGTGCGCCAGCGGGACGAGACGGACCCCGCTGGACATCGACGCGTTGCTCGGCGTCCCGCAACCCAGTGTCCAGGTGTACTGTTGCGGCCCCGAATCGCTTTTTAGTGCAGTC
>DATJBA010000291.1:0-7300 GCA_035515675.1 Mycobacterium sp. | reverse complement strand
CCAAGCCAACGCGGCCGCTACCGCCTTCGAGTCCGCGTTTGCCATGACGGTAGCCCCGCCGATCATCGCCGCCAACCGCGTTCAGCTGGCGACGCTGGTGGCCACCAACGTTTTCGGTCAAAACACTCCGGCGATCGCGGCTACCGAGGCCCAATACGCGGAAATGTGGGCACAAGATGCCGCCGCCATGAACGGCTACGCCAGCACCTCGAGCGCAGCGGCACAATTGACACCGTTCACCGCGCCCCAGTCCACCACCAACACCGACGGAGCTGCCAACCAAGCCAACACGGTTGCCCAAGCATCCGACACACCGACGGGGACCGCACAGTCGGTATTGTCGTCGCCGCTTTCGAACCTGATCTCTCAGCTGCAAAGTATCTTCGCGCCTGGGTCGAACACATCCACCACCGGGCTCGCCGGGCTCCTCAACGACCTGAGCGGGTCCAACGGGTCGCTGTGGGGAAGCTCCCTAACTAATGCCTCGATCGCCAACTTCACCAACGGATTCACCACCAGTGGGCTAACGAACCCGACGTCGATGATCGATTCCGCGACGGCTTACAGCTTCCTGTACAGCTCGGCGGACAGCGCGGCAGGTGGTGCGGCGGCGGATGCGTCGGGGCTGACCGCCGGCCTTGGCCAGGCGCAGACGGTGGGATCAGCGGGCCTGCCGGGCCTGGCCGCGGCCGAGATCGG
Organism: Mycobacterium sp.; assembly: GCA_035515675.1. Classification (GTDB taxonomy): domain Bacteria; phylum Actinomycetota; class Actinomycetes; order Mycobacteriales; family Mycobacteriaceae; genus Mycobacterium. The sequence goes on along the minus strand of DATJBA010000291.1, from coordinate 6,601 downwards.
CCGGGCGAACCTGGTCGGATCCTTGTCGGTGCCGCCAAGCTGGGGCGGGACCGGGGCGACGATCAGCCCAGTTCTGCCGACGACCCAGATCGGGGCAGGGGCGTACCAGGGCCTGGGCGCCGCCACCCCGATGGTGATGGAGGACGTGGGGCCGATGGGCATGCCCGGCGTGCCGTTGGGGGGAGTGGGGAATATGGCTGACGACGAGTTCGGAAGTGTTCCGGTATACGGGTTCCGCCTCCACATAATGGGGCACCCGCCAGCTGCTGGTTAGCAAAGGGGCGCTACCGGCCTTGGTCTGCCGCAATGTGGCGGACGAAGTGTCCATGTCGGCCCCACGGTAGCCAAAGATTCCGGTTAGCCGCAGTTACACATGGGTGTCAGCCACAATGACCGGGTTTGTTCCGGCGGGATCATCGAATGCATGACTCAATTAACGGCCCATCCGCGGCTGGGCGGGGGAGTACGGTGATTGCCGGCGAGCCGCGGGTGCGCGACCTGCACACCGAGCCGGGCGCCGCAGCGGATGTACAGGGCACCTGGGGCGAGGTGCTGAACGGCAGGGCCGAGGTCGATAGCCGGCGCGCAGGCCGTGGCCACGGGAATGTTCGGGCCGGTCAGCCCACGACACCTGGCGCGGATCGGCGATGTCATCGTCGCCTGCACCGGCGACGCGACGGTCCTGGCAAACGGACACAAGCCCCCGGGAAACAATCCGCCTCAAAGGTTTTGATGGCGCCGCTACTGCGGCTGAAATGGCAATGCCGCTAATCGTTTTCAAGTCGTGCCGCGCTGGCTGGCCAGTCGGCGTCGCTGATACAGCTGAGGCACTGTGAGTTTCCCGGTTGCGGCCAAATCTCCACGATGGCAATCAACCATCGTCATTGTCGCCGCGCTGTCTCTCTTCCTTGCCGCCATGGGTTGTTGGGTGTTGCGGTCCGAGCTTGTCGCTGCTGCCGCTGCGCACCAGGCTGGCGCGTCACACAGCACCGCGGATATCGGTCCGGTGCATGTCAGCGAGGGCTCCAAACCCGCAAGCCACCTCGACCAGAGCTCGTCGCCCACGAAACAGACGCCGTTCAAAAGCGCTGGGCTAAAGCGTGATCGGCCGCCGACGTGGTCCCGATCGACACCACAATTGTTCCGGTCGCCGTGGCCGGCTTCGCTGGCTGCCTGGGGGATGCGGCTGGTTGCCGACTCGGGCAGGCCTGCTCTGATGTTCCGGTGGCCGCCGTTGCCGGCCAAGAGCATTTGACCCAGCTCTGCGTCGCTCGCCGCTGATTGGTCAGCGCAGACTGTCCGTGTCGTATCACTGAGTCCAGTGAGGCCTGTCAGGCCCCGCACGCTTGCTAATTCGCGTCAATTGCCACGTTTGTGCTGCCGCTTCGACGCCAACAGGCGATCAAAGGGCTGCCTGAATCGGCTTGCGCCGAGTCACGTGCCCTTACAGCGCGGCTAAAAGCTGCCGATCACCGGAACCACGACACCCGCAGCGTCGGTCTAATTCCGTACCCCCACGTCTTGAAGGAGACATCCATGTTCTTAAGCACACTCGTCACGAATGTGCCGGCCACGACCCGTTGCAACGACACTTCAGGCGGCACCGCGATGGCCGGCAACGACACAAACGGCACCCACGTACGCCGCCACGCGGCGCGGCGAGCAGCATCGGCAGCACGGCACCCAGATTGGTCGCGGTTAGCCGTGATGCCGAGGCGAGCACTGGCGCTGGCGACCTTTTCGGCAGCCATCGGACTAGCGGTGGCGGTGCCGGGATTTGGCCGGCCGGTGCTAGGGGCAGGATCACCGCTGCGCTTCGGCGGCACCGTGACCACCGGCGTTATCAGCGCGTTGCACCGTGCCGTGTCTATTGCCGTCGACCCCGACCACATCCTCAATTCGGTCCAAACCGATGCCGCACCGAGCCCGGGCGGCTCGGGCGGCGCGCCGGTGAACGTGGGCGGCGAACTCATCGGCGTCAACTCGGCGGTGGCAGGACTGGGCGGAGTCGGCCATATCCGGGACGGGGCCGCGCGGCGGCGCGGTGCCGAACCGGCAACGGAGCTGGTTATCTGCCTTCGCGGGGTTTGTAATTCGAAGGAATAGCGGCTATTCCCTTTTCGAGGAAGGCTGCACGCTGTTTGGCCAGCCGCTAATACTCTCTAATACCATCGCGACCGCGGGTCGGGGTTGCGGGAGTTGCGGGCTCAACCGGCTGCTTAACGATGCCGCCCAGGGCCGGTTCACGGTGGGACGGTTCCCGCCGCAGCGCACCACGATCGCTGGGCAGGTCGCCGCGTACACTGGGTGTCGTTCACCGCGGTCAGCCGCTCGGTCGCAGACACCTGTTCGAGGATGCGTTCGAAACCGCTTGCACCAGCGCAGGACTCGTTGATGCCAATAGCAAGCCGACTGTAACTGCGCACCGGTTTCGGCACACTGTCGGCACCCAGCTCGCCGAGGGCGGCGCGCGTATCCAGACGATCATGGCCATTCTCGGGCATCGGAGCGCTGGCATGGCCGTTGCCTACTCCCACATCAGCGATCCGGTACTCAAGGAGCAGTACGAGCGTGTTATCGCGAACGGCGGAAGAGTCGCTGGTCCTGCCGCGGAAGCATTGCTCAACAACCAGATCGGCCAGGAGACCTTGGATTGGTTGAAGAGCAACTACTCCAAGACCGAACTCGAACTCGGCCACTGTCTCAGACTGCCGGCTGAAGGACCGTGCGAATGCGACCTCTACCTACGCTGCAGCAAGTTCTTCACCACCAGAGAGTACGCTCCGCGCCTGCGGGAGCGGCTCGCCCGGCAGCGAGAGCTGCAGGACGCCACCGAACTCATCGCCGTCGTCATCATCCCCGCCGATCGCCGCCCACGTCCAAACCCCGGAGCAGCCCTGAAGCCCTGGGCTTCGACACCGCCCGACCGGGCCCCTGACAGCCACCCGGCCCGGACTCACACCGGCCAGCGGCGACGAGCTTACGAATCAGCCATCAATGATCACATGATCAACCACCAACTTTCTGGATGCACAGGAGGCAAAACTGACGCACCAGGCGCGGCGCATCAGGGATCAGCCTTGGGCGACCCCCGTGCACCATCACCGACCCGGCGACTGCCAATGATCATCCTGGAAGCAATGCGCTGCGGCGTCTAAGGACTCTTGGCGATGTGCAGAGCGTCCACGGTGGAGGTCGCGACCCAGGCCGTTCCGTCGGCCGGGGAAAAGTTGCAGTCGTATCCGCCGTAATAGATCAGGCCATCCCCGAAGGGCGACAGCTGTATCGTCCGGATCGACACGAAGGCTTGGCCGGAGCGGACCGGGCTGGTCGGCGACGCGGCCGGGGTCAGGTCGGGACCGGCCAGACAGCGCAGGTCGAATACTGCGGTTCCGCCGCTATCAGTGCGGATGGCGAAACAGGCGGCCGCGTCGAAGTGCCCCCTATCGGAGGATGGGGGCTGCTCGCAGCTACGCGTCGCGGGGCAACTGCGTCGATACGACCACTCAAAACCGAAAAGTTGCTGGGTGACGCCGCCAATATCGACCGATTGGAAGCCTCCGTCGTTGTAGGCGGCGATCAGGTAACCGATTGATCCCGGGCCGTCCGCCGGCACCCTGGTGCCCTGCTTGTCTAGCAGTGGCCGGATAGCCGTTGTCGGCGAGAACTCCAAAGTGGGCTCCAGCGTGACGGAGCTATCGAGCAAGCCCGTCGGGAGATGATCGAATCGATAGACGTTGCCAGTGCCCTCGGTGGACAACAGCAGCGACGGAGTCGAGTCGTGGGTGATACAGGTCAGGCCGCGCAGCCCGCTGTTGCGGGGACCCACCGGTGCGCCTTGGTAGACCTGCACCCAGCGGGCCACGCCCGGTGGTAGGTTGCCCTCGTTACGTCGGAACAGTTTCGTGTTGATCGACGCGTACAGCGCCCCACCACAGTCGGCGAACCCGGTGACCTTTCCGGCGGTCGGCTCTCTCTGTTCAGGTGGTACCACCGTCAGCTCGGGTGTGGGGGCGAACACCAGGGTGTGCCGCTGCGGTGACCAGGTACCGCGCACGATGCCGTCCGGTCGGACACCGGCGTAGACCGCCCATACCCCGTCAGACTCGCGCGCGCCGAAGGCTCGCACATCGGCGCGGTGCGAAGGTAACGCATACGAATTGTCAGGGGTGAAGGCCTCGGCACCATCGAGCAACCACTGAATTTCGGACCGTCCTTTGATCACGGCCTGGGTGATGAGCAACGAATGGCCTGACCCGAGCCCCTGATCGGCGGGGACGGCAAAGGATTTCAGGGCCTGAACCCGGAGCGACTCGGTGTTCTCGAACACCGTCCACGGACTGTCTTTCGATCTTTTCACCAGCACCTGGCCGGTCGCGGGTGACCCTTTGTATTCCCACTGGTCAGTCGCCGCGAAGAGTTTACCCGCATGAGCGACAAGCGCGTTGGTCTCGGTGTCGTGCAACGCGGGACTGCTGTCGCTGGCCGTCAACGGCTGACGCGCGGCGGCCACCGCCCATGGGTCCGCCTGTGCGGGCGCATTGCACCCGCCCGCGAATAGGCAGATGACCAGTGTCAATCCGACGCGTCGAAGACTCATAGGGATAGCTTTCAGGGTTGACCCGCGCCGGCTTGGATACCGAGATTAACCTGGTTGATGGCTTGTTGCACCAAGTCGAGGGCGGTTTCGCGATGTCCACCTTTATCGTGTTCGGCCTGCTGTAACTCATTTGCCGCCTGCTGTAGATCGTTCTGGGCGGCGAACATGTGCTCCTGGTACGCATACGCAGTCCCAGCGCCCAGAGCCCCGAAGCTGATGGCCAGCACGGCTGTGCCGATAACGAGCCGAGATTTGGAGATATACATCAGAGCAGATCCCTTCCTGAGAGCGAAATCGCGTTCACGAACGTGAACGTGCTTGTGCCGGTTATGCGGTGACGACGGCAAGGTGTTGGCTGGTGGCCCAGGACTTTTCGAAGGCGGCCAGGGCCACTTGCTCGTCCCGGCCGGTGGTGATGCCGCTGTCGTTGAGGTGTAACACACCGATCCGGGTGTCAATGCCGGTGACCACGACGACGTGGTTGTCGATGTCACGGTTGCCAGCGGTATTCCAGATCCTCTGGGCATTGACGGCCGCGATCACCTTGTGCCGTTGGGCCAAATACTGCTCGAGCCCCTCGATGTTTGCTTGAAGCAGCGAGGACTGGACGCCGTAGTGTGCCAGCAGCACTGGCAGGTCCCTAACGTCGGTGCCATCGCGGCGGTGATAGATCGGTCCGGCGTCGGTGCTGCTCGCGGTAATTTTGGCGATGGAGGTGATCTGCCGCTCGGTGGGCTCGCGGCCAGTAATCTGGCCGACCACATCGGCCACCGCCATCTCGCCGCAGTCGCTGCTGTGCTGCGGACGCCAGAAGGGCGCGGCGGCGGCTGGGTCGCCGTACATCCCAATCGGAGAATCGTTGGATGTCAGGGTGGTAGCGGCCGTAGCGGCGTGGGCCGCATGGACCGGTGCAACCTTGTGGGCTAGAGCGATCCAGGAGGGGGCCCCGCAGGCCAAGGCCCGTAATCCGACAACGCGGGCCATCGAGGCCGCCGCGGTTGTCAAGGCGCTGTTCATGGGGTTCCTGTTCCTCGTGCCATCAGCGTGTCATGCCTCGCCAAGCATCCGAGATGGCCCTTACCAAAATCTTGCGACGCAGCTCAGCGGCTGTTTCTGCCGCATCTAAGTTTCCTGTTCAAATCCGAAACGGTCGTGGAATTAAATCCGACGATCAGTCAGACCAGTAACCATTCGGTTAACAGCTGGCCAGCCCCGTCCCAAAAACGTTCTTGAAGCCTGGCAAGGTGTCGATCGGCTGCCCGTAAGCCGGAGGCAATACGAAACGGTCTGACGGAACCAACGCAGACGCAATGCACCTCACCGTCGAAGACATCCGCAGTTGGCTGGGTCCAGAAAACAGCCCACCGAACGTCCAGTGGAGGTACGCGAGAGAACCGAAATGGACGAGTGGACCAAAACCGTGCGAGCCGAACCTCGGTGGAGGTCGCCAAGCAGCTCAACGGCCGCGTTGACCCGGCGAGCGTACTCGCCGGCATCCACACGACCACCACCAGCCATGAAAATATTACCGAACATGTCACGACTCATTAGGGACACGCCGTGGCCGTTCCAGCCTCCGGTAACCCAGCGTGACACCAAAACAGAAGTTGCCCATTGCGTTGGGGGTGTGGCCTCTCCGCTGCCGCGGTCCGCCTCCCACACCCGCACCGTCGGCACTAATGACCGCGTCGCACCCCCCAATGCAGCGCGTCGGACCGTGACCAAGGCTGGACAGCGGGCGCAGCTGCGCGAATACCCCGTCGACCATTTCGACGTATACCAGGGCACGTGGCAACAGCGGGCGCTAGCCGATCAGCTCGACTTCCTCTCGCAACGTGCTCAATTCGTCGCGTTCGAGGCGCGTCAGGCTTGCGCAGCCGCCACTGCTGCATTGAACGTTTTGCTCGGCCGCATCACCGCCGTGGTCATCTCGCTGTCCGGCTGGTAGTAGCCGCCGATGTCCACCGCCTCGCCCTGTGCCTCGTTGAGTTCGGCCATGAT